>JASHRV010000194.1 GCA_030037175.1 Acetobacteraceae bacterium | reverse complement strand
GAGGCGGTTGCGGCGGAAGCCGTGCCGCTGCTTTCCCGCGTGGTGCCGGCGCTCGTGCGCGAGGGGCAGAGCGTGGCACCGGTGGTGATCGCCGAGCAGGGGCGCGTGGCGCTGGGCGATGAGATCGGGGCGGCGCTCCGGGCGGAGGCGGTGGCGGTGCTGATCGGCGAGCGGCCGGGGCTTTCGGCGCCGCGGAGCATGGGCATCTACCTGACATGGGCGCCGCAGCCGGGGCGGACGACGGACGCCGAGCGGAACTGCATCTCCAACATCCGGCCGGGCGGGCTTTCGAGCGCGGACGCGGCGGAAACGCTGCTCTGGCTGATGCGCGAGATGAGGCGGCGGCGGCTGACGGGGGTGGCGCTCAAGGATGAGAGGCACCAGGGGCTCTGCCCCTGGACGGGTCCCCAACGCGCAATGCGCGTTGAGAGCCCGACCCCGCCAGGGCCCAAGGGTTCAAGTATGGGGACCCTGGACCCCCCAACGTTTTAAGCAAATGGATTGCAAAGGCTCCGCCTTTGCTGGGAGCCCAGAGGGCAAAGCCCTCTGGTGGGGGTGCAGGGGACGGCGTCCCCTGGCAGGGGCGAAGCCCCTGGCATGATCCATAAAAACTTCGAATGCGGGATATGGGAACTTCGTGCTTTGGCTTATGGGCCGGTTGTCGCAAGTTCAAGCAATGAAACAGCGAGCGAATCCGGCACGGATGGCGGTTCTGCGGTCTTCAAGCGAGGACGATGTCGCGGCGATCGCGGCGATCTATGCCCATCATGTGCTGCACGGTACGGGCTCCTTCGAGACCGAGCCGCCGGAGGTTGAAGAAATGCGGCGGCGGTGGGCGGAGCTGGTCGGGCGGGGTTTCCCCTATCTCGTCGCGGAGGATGAGGCCGGGATCGCGGGCTATGCCTATGCCGGGCCCTATCGGACGCGGCCGGCCTATCGCGAGACGGTGGAGAATTCGATCTATCTGCGCCCCGATGCGATGGGGCGCGGGCTGGGGCGGCGGCTGCTCGATGCGCTTGTGAGCGAGTCCGAGGCGCGGGGCTTTCGCCAGATGGTCGCGGTGGTGGGCGACAGCGGCAATGTCGCGTCCATCCGGCTGCACGAGCACGCGGGGTTTCGCCTGGTGGGCGCGCTGCGCTCGGTGGGCTTCAAGCACGGGCGATGGCTGGATACCGTGCTGCTTCAGCGCGCGCTCGGCGCGGGCGATGCGAGCCCGCCGATTGCGCGGTAGAGCCGGAAGCGTGAATCGCGCGCGGGAAAGCAAAGCAAGAGCGCGTTCGGGCTGGCTGAACGCGCTCTTGGGCGTCACATCGTCATCATGCGCGCGTAGAGATTGAACAGGATCCAGAGCGTCCCTGCGATCATCGTCACGACCAGGGATGCGGAGAAGAGCATGAGATAGAGCTCTTCGCGCCGCTCCGCGCTGAGATCGACATGCAGGAAGTAGCGCACATGGACCAGGATCTGGATCGTGCCCAGAATGCCGATCACCCAGCGCACGGTGGTCGCTGAGACACTGCCCATCGCCACCATGGCGAAGGGAACGATCGTCAGGATCGCCGCCAGGATGAATCCCGTCTGGTAGCCGCGCAGGTCGTGGCGGTAGGCCTCCGGCCCGCCGATGGTCTTCGGGCTGGACATCAGCCGATCCCTCCCAGATAGACGACAGAGAAGATCCCGACCCAGATCAGGTCGAGGAAGTGCCAGAACAGGGCAAGGCGGGCGAGGCGTGACTTGACGTCGCCAGTCAGGCCATTCGCGCGGATCTGGAAGAGCATCAGCACGAGCCAGATCGAGCCGGCGGTGACGTGCAGGCCATGCAGCGGCACCAGGCCGAAGAAGCCCGAGAGGAAGCCGGACCGCTGGGGCACCGCGCCCTCGGCGAACATGCGCACGAACTCGCTGACCTCGAGGCCGAGGAAGACGAGGCCGAGGGCCAGTGTCACCATCAGCCAGAACATGACCTGGCTGCGGCCGCGGTCGTACTTGATGGCAAGCGAAGCGAGGCCGAAGGTGAAGGTGCTGGTCAGGAGCGCCGCGGTCTCGAGCGCGGCGCCGGGCAGCTCGAAGAGATCTTTCGGTGTCGGCCCGCCGGCAAACGACATCGGCTTCAGCATCGACGCGTAGGTGGCGAACATCAGCCCGAAAATGATGAGATCGCTCATCATGAAGAGCCAGAAGCCCGAAAGGCAGATGCCGGCACGGTCGTGCGCGTGCCCGTATTCCGGCTCGAAGCTCAGGCCGAAGGCGCGGCGGGGGGCAATTCCCGCCTCGAGGGCCGGGCTCGGGCCGTGGGAATCGGCGATTGTGTTCATTCCGCGGGCTCCAGCGAGTATTCGGGGGCGGCGACGCCGTGGTTGGCGCGATCGCGCTCATGCGCGCGGGTGACCGGCGCGATCGCGCGAACCTTCGCGAGCCAGGCCCTGTATTCGAACTCGACCAGCGCGGCCGAAATCGTCTCGGCATGACGGTCGCCGAGAAGCGCGCGCCCGATCAGCGACGCTCCGACGACGGCCAGGGACAGGATGGAGAGCCACCAGATGTGCCAGACGAGGCCGAAGCCGAGCGTGGTGCCGAAGACGGCCGCGATCAGGCCGATATAGGTGTTGCCCGGCAGGTGAATGTCGGAATAGGCGGGCGGCTCCTGATAGCCGGCGCCGTGCTCCTTCGCCACGGCGAAGGCATCGACGGCATGAATGTGCGGGATGACGGGGAAGTTGTAGGCGGGCACCGGCGAGGGGGTGGCCCATTCCAGCGTTCGCGCGTTCCAGGGATCGCCGCCGACGTCACGCGTCAGCTCGCGCTCGCGGATCGAGACGAAGAGCTGCATGACCATGCTGGCGAGAGCGGCGGCGACGAAGAGCGCGCCGACGCCGGCGATCAGGAACCATGGCTGGAAGGCCGGATTGACGTAGGAGACGGTGCGCCGGGTCATGCCCATCAGCCCCACCGCGTAGAGCGGAAAGAAGGCCAGCATGAAGCCGACGATCCAGCAGAACGCCGCCGTGTAGCCCCAGCGCTCGTTCAGGCGGAAGCCGAAGACTTTCGGGAACCAGTACGTGTAGCCGGCGAGCATGCCGAAAAGCGTGCCCGGGATCAGCATATTGTGGAAATGGGCGACCAGGAACAGCGTGTTGTGGACCTGGAAGTCGATCGAAGGATTGGCGAGGATGATGCCCGTGAGGCCGCCCAGAACGAACAGCACCATGAAAGCGAGCGCATAGACCATCGGGACGTTGAAGCGGATGCGGCCGCGGTACATGGTCGCCATCCAGTCGTAGATTTTTATGCCGGTCGGGATGCCGATCAGCATCGTCCCGATCCCGAAGGCGGCGTTGATGTTGGCGCTCTGTCCCATCGTGAAGAAGTGATGCAGCCAGACGCCGAAGGAGAGGAAGGCGATCGACATCGTGGCGATCACCAGGCTCGGGTAGCCGTAGAGACGCTTGCCCGAGAAGGTCGCGATGACCTCCGAATAGACGCCGAAGGCCGGCAGGACGAGGATGTAGACCTCCGGGTGGCCGAACAGCCAGAAGAGATTGGCGAAGTTCATCATGTTGCCGCCGAGGGCATTCGTGAAGAAGTGAAAGCCCATGTAGCGGTCCGCGGCCAGCATCAGCGTCGCGACCGTCAGCGGCGGCAGGGCGAAGACCATCAGGATCGATGTGCAGAGCGCATTCCAGGTGAAGAGCGGCATCCGGAAGAGCGTCATCCCGGGCGCACGCTCCTTGAGGATCGTGACGACAAAATTGATCCCGGTGAGCGTCGTGCCGATGCCGGCCAGCGTCAGCGACCAGATCCAGTAATCGGGCCCGGCGCCCGGCTGGAAGGCGGCCTCGGTATAGGGGGGATAGCCGGTCCAGCCGCCGGTCGAAAAATCGCCGATGACGAGCGAGATCATCACCAGCATGGCGCCGGCCACGGTCAGCCCGAGGCTCAGCGAGTTCATCATCGGAAAGCTGACGTCGCGCGCGCCGATCTGCATCGGCACCACGATGTTGATGAGGCCGGTCAGGAACGGCATCGCCATGAAGAAGATCATGATGGTGCCGTGGGTGGTGAAGAGCTGGCCGAAGTGATCGGGCGAGAGGAAGCCGCCATGCAGCCCGTCGGCCTGCTGGAAGCGCATCACGATCCCCTCGATCGCGCCGCGAAGCAGCATGATCAGCGCGAGCACGATGTACATGACGCCGATCTTCTTGTGGTCGACGCTGATCAGCCATTTCGAGAACATCGGCCCCCAGAGCCGGAAATAGGTGAGCAGCGCGAGGGTGACGACCGCGCCGACGATCACGGCCCAGGCGGCGCCGGAGAGGATGAAGTCGTTCATGCTGGGGTGGAAGAACATCTTCAGACAGTCGACCGAGTTCATGTCGAGACGGCCGAACACCACGCTCCAGAAGCCACCTGTCATCTTGGCAATCCTTACTTGCTCGCCACCCGGCGATTGTAGGCGACGGCGCCGGGCTGCTCGGAAGCCGGGACGGGCTTGCCATCGTCGTAACGCATGACGATCTGCATGAAGAAGCCGGGCGCGACATTGTTGAAGAACGTCACGCCGGCCGGCATGGCTTCATTGCCGAGCGCGGCGTGGACCTGATCCTCGGTCGAGCTTCTGCCCAGGATCCCGTAGCTCGTCTGGTTGAGCGCGATGCCGTTCTCCTGCACGCCCCGGAGCCAGTGATCGAAGCCCTGGGACGTCATCGCGACGGCCTCGAAGTGCTGGCTGTGAAACCCGTTGCCGTTGTACTGGGTGTTCATGCCGTCGAAGCTGCCCGTTCGATCGGCCTTGAGGTTAAGCCGCGTCACCATTCCCGGCATGGTGTAGATCTGCCCGCCGAGCGCGGGGACCATGAACGATTGCATCACCGTATCGGATGTCAGCGTCATCGACACCGGGCGATCCTGCGGGAAGGCCATCTCGCCCACCGTCGCCACATGATACTGTGGGTAGATAAAGAGCCATTTCCAGTCGAGCCCGACGACCTGGACCTGGAGCGGCGGCCGGGTCGAGGCGAGCGGGCGGTAAGGATCGAGCCGGTGCGAGTCCGCCCATAGATAGACGGAGAGGACGACGACGATGGCGCAGGGAACGAGCCACATCGGCCATTCCAGCGCCGCCGAGAAGTCCCAGTTCGGCGCGTAGCGGGCCTTCTTGTTGCCGTAGCGGTACCGCCAGGCGAGCAGCGGCACGCCGATGACCACGGGCAACACGACGATCAGCGTGACGAGCGTGACAAACCACAAATGATAATATTGCGATATGGAGATCGGCCCGTCCGGCGTCATGAAACTTTGACCGCTCCCCGCGCAGCCGGAGAGCAAAAGGAACGGCGCCAGCGGGATCAACCGCAATGGCCCGCGGCCTGATAACCGCGCGAACGCGGGCGCAGGCGCAGGCGCGATACGCCTGTCCGTTCGCGTGAGTTCGCCAATGTATTGAGTGTTGTTCATTTACAGAGCCCGCGCACGAGAGGGCGGCTCACGCAACGCAAGCCGCGTACCAGGACCGGTCCGTCACTCTCGCAGGCTTGCCGTAGGCCGGATTTCCGTCGCGCTGTCAGCGCGGTGAGGCTCCGGAAGTGCTGGCGGAAAAAGCTGCCAGCGCGGACATTGCCTGTGAGAAAGACGGGCCGGGTACGCCCGCTTACGGCGGAAGCTGGGGGATGGGCCCTTCGGCGGAGCCGCGGAAGGACGGCATGAGATAATGACGTCGGACTCTCATGCCCACCGCACCTAGCATCTCTGGGCCGGAAGTCAATGTATTTCGCCTGACAAATTTTCCACGAAGGCGGCCTCGGGCGCGAGCGGAAGCGGCGTGCGGGCTACAAGGTTTCGCCGCGAAGGAATCTCGCAACTCGTAAAAAAAGAGACCGACGCGGACCCTCCCCGCATCAATCCGAGGCCGGATGACTCTGAGGCCGGGGTGGACATTACCCCGCGGGCGTCGGGCCCGATTTGCGCGAACGCCGGCCCGGCCATGCGGGCGGCACAAGCCAGAGCAGAGCGAGCACGTAAAGGAAGAGCACCACGTAGGCGAGGCCGAAGACCCAGAACGGCAGGGGCCAGAAGATCACCGCGTCCACCCAGCGCACGACGAGCGGCGTGTGCGCGGGACCAAGACCGGCGAGCGCATCCTGCCAGAGCGTGAGGATGCAGGCGCGGCCGGCGAGCGCCTGCAGCGCGACCGCGAGCATCAGCAGAATGTGCAGGATGCGCCAGCGGAATCCACGAACAAAGCGCCAGCCTCGCCACGCGCCGAGCGGGATGACGACGAAGCCGAAGATATTGAAGAGGATGATGCCGAGGTGGAATGTGAGCACCACCTCGGCAAGGACGAGGTGCATGTCCATTTGGGCGGCCTCTCGCGGATTTCCAACGTGGATTTCCAATCGGGGCGCGAACGCGCGCGGTCGAGGGCCGCACTATACCATTCCGTACCGGCATGGTTCCCATGACAGGACCCGTATTCACGCCGGCCGGGCGACGACCGATCTGCGGTGTCAGCCGGATTTTTGGCGGGTTTTTGGAGCACAGGAACAATGTTTCGCCGCTTCGCTATATTGGCGGCATTCTCTTGCGCAATCGTGCTTGGATTCGCATTCCTTGCACCCTCGGCGTGGACCATGCCGCTGCAGGGCACTTCGGAAACGTCCCCGACAGCACCGACAAGGACGCCGTTCGGGGCGTGGCTCACCGCCAACGGCCAGGCCGTGGTCGAGATCATGCCGTGTGGCGCGGCACTTTGCGGACGCATCGCCGGCATCGCGCGGCCGCCGGGCGCGCCGATGCCGACCGATGTCGAGGGAAGGCCGCAATGCGGGCTCCTCATCATCCAGGCCGGACAGCCGAACGAAGACGGCGCATGGTTCGGCACGGTCACGGACCCGCGCGACGGAAAATCATTCGGGGCACGGCTTCGCGTCGACGAGGCCGGGGATCTCCGCCTCAGAGGATTCCTCGGCATTCCGCTGCTCGGCGAGACGACGACATGGCGCCCCTTCATGGGAAAGCTCGGCGCGGCATGCACCATGTCGTGACCCGTGAGGCGCTTTCCCATGCCCGATCAAACGTTTTCCCACTTGGACAATGGAACGGAGATTCCGACGGAGAGCCACAATGAGCGCATATGAGACAACCACGACCGGACGGCGCGACGTGCTTACGTTCGCGGCCGCCGCCCTCTTTGCCGCCGCCATCCCGTGGCGCGCCAGCGCCCAGGTTGCGGATGGAGCCGGGGCGAGCGCGCCGGTGGCGCAACTGGACGGCGCCCTGCTCGGGGCAATGAAGGCGGGGGATAGCACGCCGTTCGCCCGGCGCTATGCCGCGCTCGCGCCGGTGATCGAGCAGGTCTTCGATCTCGAGACCGTGCTTGCGGGCTCGGTCGGATTCTCCTGGCCGAGCCTGTCGCCTCAGCAGAAGGCCATGCTCGCGAAGGCCTTCCGCCGCTACACGGTTGCGACCTATGTCTCGAATTTCGACAGCTATGACGGCCAGAGTTTCGAAATTCTGCCCTCCGTGCGCGCGGTCGGCAACGGCGAGGTCGTGGTCCAGACGCGGCTGGTGCGGCGGGACAAGGCACCGGTCGTGCTCGACTACGTCATGCGCGAGGGCCCGGCCGGATGGAAGGTCGTGGACGTGCTGACGGACGGCTCGATCAGCCGCGTTGCCGTGCAGCGCTCGGATTTCGAGGAGCTGCTCTCAAGCGGCGGCGTGCCGGCGCTCGCGGCCGGGCTCGCGCGCAAGGCCGACAGTCTTTCGGGCGGCGTGGTGTGACAAAAGCGACGGAGGCCGGCGGCGCCGTCATTCCGCGGCTGCTTGCGCGGCTTGTCGATGCGAGCCGGAGGCATGCGCGGCTGGTGGTGCTCGCCGGGCTCCTGCTTGCCGCCGGCGCGGGTGTTTATGCCCGCCACCATCTCGGCGTGAACACAGACACCGACCAGATGTTCTCGGCCTCGCTTCCCTGGCGCCAGCGGGAGATCGCGTTCGAGCATGCTTTCCCCCAGTTCCAGGGGCTGCTGGTCGCTGTGATCGACGCGAAAGTACCCGAGGAGGCGGAGGAGACGGCGCGCGGACTGGCGCACGCGCTTGCTTCCGATCACGCGCATTTCGGCATCGTGAGCCGGCCCGGCGCCTCTCCCTATCTCGCGAAGGAAGGGCTGCTCTTTCTTTCGACGTCCGATCTCACCCGGTTGCTCAACCGCATCGTCGATGCGCAGCCCTTCCTCGGCAAGCTCGCCCAGGATCCGACAGCGCGCGGGCTCTTTTCCGCGCTCGGGCTGCTTGGACAGGGGGTTACGCATGGTGGCACGAATCTCGCGCCCTACCGTGCGGAGCTCGCTTCGTTCCACGCGACGATGGCGGCGGGGCTCGCCGGCCGTGCACAGCCCCATGCGCAACCATTGTCGTGGCAGCAGATGCTGAGCGGCGGGCTCGGCAATCTCGCGGGCAAGTATCAATTCGTGCTCTTCAAGCCCCGGCTCGATTTCCACTCGCTGGAGCCGGGCGGGGCGGCGACGGCGGCGATTCGCACCGCAGCGGCGAAGCTGCCGTTCGTGCGGAACGGCGACGCGCGGGTGCGCATCACCGGACCCGTGGCGCTCGCCGACACCCAGTTCGCGAGCGTGGCCAAGGGGACGGTCGACGGGCTCATCGCCAGCGTGGTGCTGATCACGCTCTGGCTCGTTCTTGCGGTCCGGAGCTGGCGGCTGATCGTGCCGATCCTCGGCACGCTCGGGCTCGGGCTGATTCTCACGCTCTTCTTTGCGGCCGCTTCGATCGGCACCCTCAATCTCGTTTCGGTGGGTTTCGGGATATTGTTCGTCGGCATCGCCGTGGATTTCGCGATTCAGTTCACCGTCCGCTTCCGTGAGGCGAGACGCGACGCGGGCGAGACAGCGGGGGCGCTGCGGTTGACCGCGCGGCGCGCGGGCGGGGCCATTCTCGTCGCCTCTCTGGCAACAGCAGCCGGATTCCTCGCGTTCGTGCCGACGGATTTCAGCGGCGTGGCGGAGCTCGGCCTCATTGCCGGGACAGGCATGCTGATCGCGTTCTGCTGCACGATGACCTTTCTGCCGGCCGCGATCACGCTTTGCCGTGCCCGCGACGAGCGCGCCGAGGTGGGCTTCGCCTGGGGACGAAGGGCGGATGCGCTGATAAGCCGCTGGCATGCACCAATTCTTATGGGATTTGTCGCGCTCGTTGTGCTGGCGCTGGCGCTCGCGCCGCGGCTCGCGTTCGATTCCGACCCGCTGGACACGCAGAATCCGAACACGGAGGCGATGCGGACGCTCCGCGATCTGATGAACCAGCCGCTGAGCAATCCCTACAGCATCGACATCCTGGCGCCGGATGTGGGCGCGGCCCAGGCATTGGCCGCGAAGCTCCGGCAGCTGCCTTCCGTCTCGCGCGTGCTCACGATCGAGAGCTTCGTGCCCGCGGACCAGGCGCAGAAGCTCGCCCTGGTCGGCGATGCGGCGGAGATCCTGGCGCCGACCCTGCTGCCACCGTTGAATGCGCGGCCGGCCACACCTGCCGGGGTCCGCGCCGCGGCGCGCGCCGCGCTCGATCAAATCGAACCGGCCCTGCGGCTCCTGCCGCAGGACGACATGCTGCACGCAATCGCCGACGATCTGCGCTCGGTCGAGCGCGCGCCCGATGCCACCGTGCGCAGGATCGATGTCGCGCTGACGCGATTCCTGCCGCTCGAGCTCGACCGGCTGCGCACCGCGCTCGGCGCCGGACCGGCGAGCCTCGCCTCGGTGCCCGCGGACATCAGACGGGACTGGGTGCTGCCGGACGGGCAGGCACGGATCGAGGTGCTGCCGGTGGTCGGCGCGCGAAACAGCCGCGGGCTGCATCGCTTCGTCGCCGAGGTCAGGCGCGTGGCGCCCGATGCGGGCGGCACGGCCGTGACCGTGGTGGCAACGAGCGACACGATCGTGGGCGCGTTCCGATCCGCCGCCATGGCCGCTCTGATCGCGATCACGCTGATCCTTGTCGTGGCGCTCGGACGGCGCCGCGACGCGGCGCTGGTTCTGGCCCCGCTCCTGCTTTCGGCCGCGCTCACCGTGCTGGTGATGGTGCTGCTGCCCTTGCCGCTGAATTACGCCAACATCATCGCGCTGCCGCTGCTTTTGGGCGTGGGCGTCTCGTTCAACATCTATTTCGTGATGAACTGGCGCGCCGGGCGGCGGGAGATGCTGGCCTCGGCAACGGCGCGGGCGGTTGCCTTCTCCGCGCTCACCACCGGAACCGCGTTCGGCTCGCTCGCGCTCTCGGCGGAGACCGGCACGGCATCGATGGGCGAGCTGCTGCTGATCAGCCTCGGCTGCACGCTGGTCGCGAGCCTCGTGTTCGTCCCGGCGATGCTCGCCGCGCTGGGACAGGTGCTGCGCCGCGTGCCGGCGGCTGCCGCCGGATGCGCCGCCGGCAACGATTGAGGCGAAGGCGCGGAGTGGCCAAAAAAGGAAGAACCTTCTTTTTCTGAAGAAAAAGAAGCAAAAAGACTTCTCCTATTTTCCGGACCCGGCCTCAGCGGATCGTCGCCATTACCTCGGAGGTAATTTGAGCACTGCCCCAGCCCGGGCTAGGCTTACGGGATGCTCGACCGTCCGCGGCCTGTCGGTGGCCTGTTGCGCGAATGGCGGCAGCGCCGGCGCCTGAGCCAGCTCGGTCTCGCGTGCGAAGCCGGCATCTCCACGCGGCACCTGAGCTTTGTCGAAACCGGCCGCGCGGTTCCGAGCCGCGAGATGGTTCTGCATCTCGCGGAGCAGCTCGATGTTCCCGTTCGGGACCGCAATGTCCTGCTCGTCGCGGCAGGCTACGCCCCCCTCTTCCCCGAACGCACGCTCGAAGACCCGGCATTGGCGGCAGCGCGCGCCGCCATCGATCTCGTGCTGGAGCGCCAGAAGCCCTACCCCGCATTCGCGCTCGACCGGCACTGGCGCGTCGTCAGCAGCAATGCGGCATTGCCCGAACTTTACGAGGGCGTTGCTCCCGATCTTCTGGCCCCGCCGATCAACGCGATGCGCCTTTCGCTGCATCCGGACGGCCTCGCGCCGCGGATCGACAATCTTGCCGAATGGCGCGCGCATCTCCTGTTCCGTCTGCGCCATCAGGTCGAGATCACCGCCGATCCGGTTCTGACCGCCCTGCTGCGCGAGGTGAGCCGTTATCCCGCGCCGGCCGACCCGCCGTCTGCAACGACCGCGCTCCAGCACACTGTGGCCGTGCCGTTCAGAATCAGGACAAAGGAAGGGATCCTCTCGTTTTTCAGCATGACGACCGTGTTCGGCACACCGGTCGATGTGATTCTGGCCGAGCTTGCGCTCGAATTGTTCTTCCCCGCGGATGACGAGACCAGGGCCGCGGTGCAGCGGATGACGGAAGCCGCCGGAGCGTGATCGCCGGAGGTGGACAATGAGCGCAGGATTTTTCTTACCTCCCACGTAATCGCGTTCCCTCTTCGGACGCACGAGAACCGGCCCGTGGCCGCAAGAGGCCGATGCGTAAGGTCAGGAGAAATCCGATGAGCAACGTCAATGAGACCGTGGTCCGTTACATCGCTGTCTGGAACGAGCGCGACGCAAGGCGCCGCCGTGCGCTCGTCGCCGAAACCTGGACCGAGGACGGCATCTATATCGATTCGCACCGGCATGGCGCCGGCCATGACGAAATCGATGCGATGCTCGCCACGGCCCAGGCGCAGTTTCCCGGCTATCGCGTCAATCTGATCAGCGGCATCCAAATGCACAACGATTTCGCGCGGTTCAGCTATTCGGCCGGCGGAACGGAGGAGGCGCCGCTCTACATCGCCGGGACCGATTTCGTCACCCTCGCTCCGGACGGACGGCTCAGGTCCGTGGTCGGGTTCGTCGATGCGGCACCCGCACCGTTGAAGTGAGCAAGAGAGGGGGCTCCGCCCTTGGTCAGGGCTCCCAACGCGCTTGCGCGTTGGAGACCCGACAGGGGGCAAAGCCCCCTGGCTACCGCCGCAGCAGCTTGAAGGCGTGGCCGGTGGGACCGAGCCCTTGGCGGTACCCGAGGTGGATCCAGAGCATCGCCAGCGGCTCTAGCCATCGCGCGGCGACCAGCGGGCCCGTATCGACCACATCGAAGCCGAGCTCGGCGGCAAGCGTGCCGACCGTTGCCTTGGCCGGCGCGTCGTCGCCGGCGATGAACATGCTTGCAGTCTCCGCGCCAAAGCGCGGATTGGCGAAGTTATCGGCGCCGATCGTGTTGAATGCCATCACGAGCTTCGCCCCTTTCGCCCAGCCCGCAATCTGCTCGGCTGCGGAGGTGTCGGTGCCGATGGCAAGGCCGGAGAGATCGGGGCGCAGCGGATTGACGCAATCGATGACGATCTTGCCCGAGAGGCTGCCGGCGGCGCGGATCGCCTCCTCGGTTGCCGGCCAGGGCGTGGCAAGGACGACGATCTCGGCCGAGGCGGCCGCTTCGGCGACGCCTGCCGCCCGCGCCTTGGCGGATGTCACGAGGGCCGCGATTTTCGTGCTTTTGGGGTCGCGCACGCCGAACACGATCTCATGCCCCTTGGCCGCCCAGAGCGTTCCGAGCGCGCCGCCGACATTGCCTGCGCCGATGATCGCGATCTTCATGGGCTCCCCCTCCCTGGCCGGACCGGGATGTCAGGCGGCGGGAAGCTTGCGGAATTTCTGCAGGCAGCGCAACGAACCGGGCGGTTCTTCGCCCGGATGGAGCCCGCGCCAGTTCGTCAGGGAGACCTCGCCGACATAGATATCCCCGTGGGAATCGACGGCGATGCCATGCGGGGCATGGAACTCGCCGGGGCGGGGGCCGGCATGCAGGCCGCCGATGCGGGCGAGCCGCTTGCCGGTGTGATCGGTGATGGTCAGCCGCGGGCCGAGATTCGGCACGTTGAGATTGACCGCCATTCCGGGACCGAGCTCGCCGATATAGCACACCGGGTGGCGGCCATGCGGCATGTAGAGGCCGCAGGGACGGTGCAGGTTGTTCCACTGCGTCTCATAGCGGCCGCTGCCGTCGAAGACCTGCACACGGTGGTTCTCGCGGTCCGCGACATAGACCCAGCCCTCCGCGTCGCAGCAGATATTGTGGACGATGTTGAATTCGCCGGGATCGGTGCCGGGCGCGCCCCAGGAAAAAAGATAGCGGCCGTCGGGCGCGTATTTGTGCACGCGGGCATTGCCGTAGCCGTCCGAGACGTAGATGTGCCCGTCGGGCGAGAGAGCGGTGTGGGTGCAGCGGTGGAAAGGCTCGCCGCTCATGTAGGGTGCCGGCTTGCCGGGAATGCCGATGGTCAGCTTCACCTTGCCGTCCAGCGTGCACTGCCGGACCGTGTGGTCGGCATCGTCCGTGAGGAAGAACGTGTCGTCCGGGCCGGCGGAGAGGCCATGAGCCCGCGGAAAAATACCCTCGCCCCAGGAGCGAAGGAAATTGCCGTCGCGGTCGAGCACGATCATCGGGTGCTCGCCGCGATTGAAGACATAGACATTGTCGTTGCGGTCGGTGCCGACCGCGCCGATCTCCTTGAACGACCAGCCGGGCGGAAGCTTCGCCCAATCCTCGACCACTTCGTACGTATAGTCGCCGCTGCCGACGATCATTGCCACGTCTCTCTCCCTTGGGTGCGGTTCAAATATCGAGCTCGGTCACACTGGGCGCCCTCTCCTGAATGAATTGAAAGCGCAGCTCCGGCCGCCTTCCCATCAGGCTCTCGACGAGCTCGCTCGTCTCAGCGCGAAGATCGGTGGGCAGCGTGACACGCAGCAGCGTGCGGCGCCTGGGGTCCATCGTCGTTTCGCGCAAGGTGGCGCTCGGCATCTCGCCCAATCCCTTGAAGCGGCTCACCTCGACCTTGGTGCCCGCCTTGAACTCGCGGGAAAGCAGGCGCTCGCGCTCGGCATCGTCCATCGCGTAGAGCGTTTTCGCCCCCTGGGTGAGGCGGTAGAGCGGCGGCTGGGCGAGATAGACGCGGCCGTGGCGAACGAGATCGGGAAGCTCGCGGTAGAAGAAGGTCATCAGGAGCGAGGCGATATGGGCGCCGTCCACGTCGGCGTCCGTCATGATGATGACGCGGCCGTAACGTAGTTTTTCGAGGCTGAATTTTTCTCCGACACCGCAGCCGAGGGCTTCGATCAGGCCCTTGAGTTCCTGGTTCTGGCGGAGCTTTTCGGCCGACGCGCTGGCGACGTTGAGCACTTTTCCGCGCAGAGGAAGGACGGCCTGGATCTCGCGGTCGCGCGCCTGCTTGGCCGAGCCGCCGGCGGAATCGCCCTCGACGAGGAATATCTCCGTATCCTCCCGGCTTTCGCGCGTGCAGTCGGTGAGCTTGCCGGGCAGGCGGAGCTTTCGCGTCGCGGTCTTGCGCGCTGTCTCCTTGGCTTCCCTCCGGCGCGCCCGCTCCTCCGCCCGCTCGATGGCGAGTGCGAGAAGATTGTCGGCCTGGGCGGGATCGGCGCCGAGGAAATGGGAGAAACGGTCGCGGAGCGCGGTTTCGACGAGGCGCGCGGCCTCGGGGCTCGCGAGCTTCTCCTTCGTCTGGCCGACGAATTGCGGCTCGCGGAGGAAGAGGGAGAGCTTGGCGGCAACCCCGCCCAGCGCATCCTCGGCCTGGACCTGCGCCGCACGGCGATTGCCGCGGCTCTCTCCCCATGCGCGCAGGCCCCGGAACAGGGCGGCGCGGAAGCCTGCCTCATGCGTGCCGCCCTGGGGGGTGGCGATGGTGTTGCAATAGGAGTGGAGGAAGCCGTCCTCGCCCTCGAGCCAGGCGACCGCCCACTCCACCCTGCCCTCCCCGCCCGGCAGCTCCGCCTCGCCCGCCCAGAGAACCGGAACGGCGCGGGAGAGGCCGGCAATCTCGGCCTCGAGGCTGTCGGAGAGGCCGCCCGGGAAATGGAGCACCGCCTCGGCCGGGATATCCGTGCCGCGGACGAGGGCGGGCGGACAGGACCAGCGTATCTCGACCCCGCGGAAGAGATAGGCCTTGGACCGGCAGAGCCGGTAGAGCCGCGCGGGGCTGAAGCGGATCTCGCCGAAGATCTCGGGATCGGGACGGAAGCGGATCAGCGTGCCGCGGCGGTTGGGCGCCGGGCCGGCCTGAGCCAGCCGCGCCTCCGGCTTGCCGCGCCGGTAGCGCTGGCGCCAGAGCACACGCTCGCGCGCCACCTCGACCTCGAACCATTCGGAGAGGGCATTGACGACGGAGCTGCCGACCCCGTGCAGCCCGCCCGAGGTGTTGTAGGCCTTGCCGCCGAATTTTCCCCCCGAATGCAAGGTGGTGAGGATCACCTCGAGGGCGGAAAGATGCTTGAACTTGGGATGAGGATCGACCGGAATGCCGCGGCCGTTGTCGCGCACGGAGACGACGTTGTCGGCATCGAGCGAGACCTCGATGAAGCTCGCATGGCCGGCAACCGCCTCGTCCATGGCGTTGTCGAGGATCTCCGCGGCGAGGTGGTGCAGGCCCGCCTCGTCCGTGCCGCCGATATACATGCCGGGGCGGCGGCGGACGGGCTCGAGCCCCTCGAGAACCTCGATGTCCTTGGCGGTATAGCCCGCGTCGCCAGGGCGATGGTCGCCCGCCAGGCGACGGTCGCCCGCCGGGCGGTCGGCCTTGCCGCCGGGCGCGGCGCGCCTTGGCTGGTCGAAAAGGTCGTTCATGCGCTGGTCCCGAGTCGTGCGCCTTAAAGTAGGGGACGCGGCTAGCTGTTGGACAGGGTTGGCCGCGCGTTGGCGGATTTGCGGCGGCGGCGGGGCGGGACCGGCTCCACGGAGATATAGCGGTGGGGCCGCTCCGGCCCCTCGGGCGTCTGAAAGGCGCGGGCGCGGGCAAGCACGGCCTGGTCCGCCTCGGAAAGGCGCTCCGCCTCGCGCAGATGCTCGCCCCAATCGGGCATCGCCCAGATCTCGAGCCAGGCGTCGCGCCGGGCGAAGTCCTTGTAAAGCTGCCAGAAGCGGGCGCCGGCGCGGCCGCGGACATGCTCGAGCTCCGCCATCACGGCAAGAAAGCGCTCGCGGTCCTCGTGCGGGACCCGGTAGTGCAGGGACTCGAGAACCTGCCCGCCGGCGCGGGCGAGCGCGACGGCGGGCGGCCCAGGGGTCTCGTCGGCGGTCTCGTCGGCGGTCTCGTCGGCGGTTTCGGCGCGGGCGGCGAGCCGCTCGAGGACGAGGCGGCCGGCGCCGAGGGCGAGGCCGATGCCGAGCACGGCGGCGATCGCCATCGTCCAGGGCAGCCCGGCCCTCGTGCCGAGCCAGCCCCAGAAGAAGGCGCCGAGAACGAGCGAGCCGTTGGAGAAGAGCTGGTAGATGCCGAGCGCGCGGGCGCGGACCCAGGGCGGGGCCGCGAACTGCGTCGCCGCCTGGGTCAGCGAGCCCGCGATCACCCAGCCGATGCCGAAAAAGACCATGGCGATGGCGGCCGCGAGCCAGACCGTGGAAAGGGCCAGCAGCAGCATGCCGAGGCAGGAGATCAGGCTCGCCGCCATGGTGAGGTCCCCGCGCGGGAACCAGCGCTGCACGGTGGGCAGCAGCATGCCGCCTCCGACCGCGCCGACACCCATGAAGCCGAGCAGAAGGCCGAAGACGCCGGCGCCGAGATGGAGGTCCTGCTTGACGACGAGCGGGAGCAGCGCCCAGGGCGCGGCGGCGGGGAAGTAATAGACCGAAATCTGGAGAATGGCCGCCTGAACGCGCTGGCTGTGGCGGACGAAGCGGACGCCGGCACGCATCGCCGCGACCAGATGCTCAGGCGGCAGGCGGGAGACGCGGTCGGGGCTGCGCCAGGCGAAGAGTGCCTGGACGGGGGAGAGGAACGAGACGGCGTTGAGCGCGAAGGCAAGGGCGGGGCCGAAGGCGGCGACCAGGCCGCCGGCGATCGCGGGGCCGAGGGCGCGGGCGATGTTGAAGCTCACCCCGTTCAGCGCCACCGCCTGGCCGAGATCGGAGCGCGGGACGCTCTCGGGGATGACCGCCTGCCAGGCCGGGCCGTTCATCGCCGTGCCGACGCCGAGCGCGAAGGTGAGCAGCAGGAGCGTGAAGGCATCGACCCTGTGGGCGATGGTGAGGACCGCGAGCAGGGCCGCAGCGATCAGCATCTCGATCTGGGTCACGATCAGGAAGCGGCGGCGATCGATGATGTCGGCCAGCGCCCCGGCGGGCAGGGCGAGGAGGAAATAGGGCAGGATCGTCGCCGCCTGCACCAGGCTCACCATCAGCGCATTGGGGCGGAGCGTGGCCATCAGCCAGCCCGCGCCCGTGTTCTGCATCCAGGTGCCGAAGGAGCTGATGAGATTGGCGATGAAGAGCGAGCGGAAAACCGGATGCTGAAGCGGCTTCAGCGCATGGGGCAGGCGCATCGATGCTCTCTATCGCGGCCGCTCGTTGCCCTCGTCACGACGCCCCCCGGTCACGACGTCCCCGCTACGACGCAGCATGCGGCAAGCAAGGAATTCCGTTCTTTCTTGAAAGAAAGAACCAAAGAACTTTTTTCCGTTTTCCGGACCACCGCTCCACCTCGGGACTCCGTCGGTCGTTCGGAGCCCCGAGGTGGAGCGGTGGTCCGGAAAATGGGGAAGAATCTTTTTCTTCAGAAAAAGAAGTTTTTCCCTGTCAATCCTTCCTCTAATCCTCCAGCCGATGCACGTCGTGCACGACGAGGCCCTCTTCCTCGCTCGGAATCTGAAGCCAAGTCTTGTGGCGGAGCGTGCGCTCGGTGTCGCGGTAGCCCGCGTCCCAATGCTCGCGCATCGAAAGCGCGCTGAACTCGTAGTCCTTTGCCTGCCCTTCGTAGGCGGCCTTCTGGTAGATCATGTGAATGAGCGAGATCTCGGGCAGATCGGCGAGCTCTTCCTTGAGCTCCCGTTCCGCCGGGCTGAGCTGCTCGTCGGAGAGCTTGGCGAGCAGCTTGCGGAGCTGCAGGTTCTTCGAGCGCAGCATCAGGAAATATTGGGTCATCAGCCGGGTGCGGCTCGAATATTGGATGTCCTTCTGGCGGGTGAGGACATCGAAGAAGTCGCGCGGCGTTTCACCGCGCGAGCTGAACAGATCGACCTGAAAGACGATCAGGTTGTTCGAGCCGCAATGTTCGAAAAGATGCTGGAGCGGCGTGTTGGAGACGAGGCCGCCGTCCCAGTAATAATCGGTGCCGATGGCAACCATCGGCAACCCCGGCGGGAGCGCGCCGCTCGCCATGATGTGCTCCGGAAGGATCTCTGTCTCGGTATTGTCATAGTAGATGAAGTTGCCGGTCCGGACATTGACCGTGCCGAGGGCAATGCGCGTCTTGCCGCTGTTGATGAGATCGAAATCGACCAGGCGGAGCAGGGTCTCGCGCAGCGGCGAGCTGTCATAGAAGCTGGTGGCACCGCTCGCGCCGCGCGGGCGCATCCAGGGCGGCGGAAAGTTCGGCTTGAAGAAGCCCTCCTGGCCGAGCGCAGTCGTCAGCCACGCCGACCACATATTGTGGAACCGGCGCAGATCGTCCCCGTCCGGCGCGTGAAACCAGACCGGCCGGTCGGTGATCATCTGCCAGAACTCGCGCAGCCGCTCGAGGCGCCGCTCCGGCGGATTGCCCGCGATCAGCGCCGAATTGATGCTGCCGATCGAAACGCCGTTGACCCAGTCCGGCTCGAGCCCGGCCTCATGCAGCGCCTGATAGACGCCCGCCTGGTAGGCGCCGAGCGCCCCACCCCCCTGAAACACGAGGGCGATGGCGTGGCAGCCGGGCGGCCGCCAGGCGGCCGGCGGCGTGCGGGGCTGCGGCAGGGGTCCGGCATCCATGCGACTTCGTCCTCAGGATGGTGCGGCGCGGAGAATGTGGCTTCCGCAGGAGGGTTGCAACCGCAAGTTCGCGCCCGGAGTCTTGTCACACGACTCAGGCTTTGCAGTGACCGCGTCTTTTGCCATTAGTG
>JASHRV010000193.1 GCA_030037175.1 Acetobacteraceae bacterium | reverse complement strand
AACGAAGCCGAGGCCCGCCGCCGCGCCCGCTTCTTCCCCTTCGGCCACACCCCCGGCCAAATGGAGGAGCCGCGCGCCGTTCCCGCCCGCGAGCACCCTCGCACCCTCGATCTCCGCGCCGCCTCCGGGTAGCGATGTGGCCATGACGTGCCTGCGCTCCATCTGTCCGCCATGAACGACGCACCCTTCGCCACCGGCATCGACGAGATGGTCGATGGCCAGGGCCGGCTCCGCCCGCATTGGCGCCCGGTCCTTGGCGGCGTCGCCCTGCTCGGCGATGGCGGCCTCGCCGAGCGTGCCCGCCGCCTCGACCTCGCCTTCGAGGAGGAGGGCGTTGCCGCCGTGCTGCCCGGCGCCGCCGGTGA
Organism: Acetobacteraceae bacterium; assembly: GCA_030037175.1. Taxonomy (GTDB): domain Bacteria; phylum Pseudomonadota; class Alphaproteobacteria; order Acetobacterales; family Acetobacteraceae; genus JAKAWQ01. Next base: position 6,363 of record JASHRV010000193.1, on the reverse strand, counting down.
CGCCAGCCGGATCTGGCACTGCGATCCCGTGCCGCTTCCTCTCGCCGGGGCCGAGTTCGCCGCCCTCGAAGCCGGGCTCGCCCAGCGCGCGCGGCTCCTCGCGGCGATCCTCGCCGACCTCTATGGCTCCCAGCGCCTGCTCGCCGAAGGCGCGTTGCCGCCCGCGCTGGTCTTCGCAAATCCGGGCTTCCTCCGCCCCTGCCACAGCACCGCCCCGCTTCCCCCGCCCGATCTCCAGCTCTGCGCCGCCGATCTCCTCCGCGGCCCGGACGGCACTTGGCGCGTGCTGGCGGACCGCGTCGCCGGCCCTTCCGGACTCGGCCTCGCCCAGGAAAACCGCCGCCTCCTTGGCCGCGTCCTGCCGGAGCTCTTCCGCGGCGCCGAGGTGGCTCCGCTCCGCCCCTTCTTCGATTTCTGGCAGGACGCGCTCTATCGCCTCGCTCCTCGCCTCAGCCCTTCCGGCGGCCGCGCCTATCCCGGCATCGCGCTCCTTTCGCCCGGCACCGAGGACCCGCTCTGGTACGAGCACATGCTCCTCTCCCGCGCTCTCGGCTCGGCGCTGGTCGAGGGCGCCGATCTCACGGTCCGCTCCGGCGTCGTTTTCCTGAAAACCCTCAAGGGCCTGCAGCAGATCGACGTCCTCCTCCGCCGCCTGCCCGGCGCCGCCCTCGACCCGCTCGAACTCCAGTCGAACAGCGCAAACGGCGTCGTCGGCCTGATGACGGCGATGCGGGAGGGCGCCGTGCGCGTCGTCAACCATCCCGGCGCCGACCTGCTGGAAGCCCCGGCGCTCGCCGCCTTCCTGCCCGCTCTCTGTCGCCGCCTGCTCTCCGAGGAGCTTCGCCTTCCCTCGGTCGGGACCCTCTGGCTCGGTGATCCTGCCGCGCTCGCCCGCGTCCTCGCCGCGCCCGAATCGTGGCTTCTCCGTCCCGCCCTCGATGGCGGCGCCCCGGCCCTCGCCCCCGCCGCCCTCACCGCGGAGGCCCGGAGCGCCCTCGAAACCCGGCTCCGCCATCGCCCCTGGGACTATGCCGCGACCGAGGCCCTCGCCCCCTCGGTTGCCCCCTCCTTCACCCCTCCGGGCATCGGCCCGGGGAACACCCCCTCGGGGAACGCTCCTGGGAACTCGATGTCGCTGGCGCCGCGCCCGCTCATCCTTCGCCTCTTCATCGCGGGCAATGGTGCGGCTTGGCGCGCGATGCCGGGCGGCCTCGCCCGCCTGCTCGAGCCCGCCGATATCCTTGCCGGCCGCCTGCCCGCAAGCGGCGTTGCGAAAGACGTCTGGGTGCTTGCAGAGGAGGATAGCGACCTGGTCGGCCCCACCCAAGCGCCGCTGCCGCCGGTCTCGATCCGCCGCACCGTGGGCGAGCTCCCGAGCCGCGTCGCCGATGACTGCTTCTGGCTCGGACGCTATGTCGAGCGGCTGGAGGACACCGCCCGACTCGTCCGCGCCGCGCTCGCACGGATCGAGCGCGGCCGCAGCCTTCCGCGCGAATATGTCGAGCGCCAGAGCCTCGACCGGGTCCTGATCGAAGCCCAGCTGATCGATCGCGACGCCGCCGCCTCGCCCGCCGCGCTGGCCGCCCAGCTCCTGGCCGTCGTCCGCGCCGGCGGCGCCGTCCATACCTGCCTCGAGGCGCTCACCCGCCTCACCGAGCGCACGCGCGACCGCCTCACCTCGGACATGTACGCCGCCTTCACCCAGAGCCTGCGCGCCGCACGCGCCGAGGCCGGCCGCGTCGGCCGCAGCCTCGATGCGCTCTCCCATGCGATGTCGACCTCTCTCCGCTTCTCGACCATCGTCGCCGGCATTGCCGCCGAGAACATGGTCCGCGGCGGCCCCTGGCTCTTCCTCGAGCTCGGCCGCCGCCTCGAACGCGCCCATGCCGTCGCGCGCCTCGCCGCTCAGGCCCTCGCCGAGCCGCCGGTCCGGATCGAGACCGGCCTCACCCTGATGCTCGATCTCTGTGATTCGGCGATCGCCTATCGCGCCCGCTACCTCACCCTGGTCCAGCCGGCGCCGGTGCTCGATCTCGTCCTCGCCGACGAGGCCAATCCCCGCTCGCTCGCCTTCCAGCTTGTCGCCATCCGCCGCCTGCTCGGCGACATCGCCGCCGGCGCCGAGACCAGCCTCGCCGAGGAGGCCGCCGCCCTGCTCGAGGAGGCCCAATCGCTCGTCGCCCGCGTCTCCGCGGGGGCCGACCAGGGCATCGAGGCCGCCGTGCTCCCGCCCCGCCTTGCGGAGATCGGCGCCCGCATCGGCGCCCTCTCGGATCGGCTCTCGCGCCGCTACTTCGCGCTTCTCCCCGCAGCCCAGGCGCTCGGCTTCGGCGAGCTGGCTGCATGAAATACCGCCTCCGCCACGTTACCTCTTACCGCTACAGCGAGCCCGTGGATCTCGCGACCCATATGCTCCACCTCGCCCCCCGCCGCCGCCCCGGCCAGGAGGTGCTGCGCGCGGCGATCACCACCGCGCCCGACCCCGCGCGCCGCAGCGACGGCCTCGATCATTTCGGCAATCGCGTCACCTGGCTCTTCCTCCACGCGCTCCATCAGGATTTCTCCGTCACCAGCGAGGCCGACGTCGCTGTCTCCTTCGCCGCCCCGCCCGCCGACGATGAAACCCTCCCCTGGGAGGAGGTGGCAGCGCTCGCCGCCGCTTCCGGCCCCGGCGCCTGGGAGGCTGCCGAGTTCCTCTTCGACAGCCCCCACGCTCCGGCGGACGCAGCCGCCCGCGCCTGGCTCGAACCCTCCTTCCCGCCCGGCCGCCCGATCCTCGCCGCCCTTCGCGACGTGCTCGCGCGCTTCAAGGAAGATTTTTCCTTCCGCCCCGGGGTCACCGGCATCGCGACCCCCGTGGTCAAGGTCCTCGCCGCCCGTGCCGGCGTCTGCCAGGACTTCTCCCACGTGATGATCGCCGGCATGCGCGCGCTCGGCCTGCCCGCGCGCTACGCCTCGGGCTATATCCGCACCCGCCCCCCGCCCGGCGCCGCCCGCCGCCGCGGCGTCGACCAGTCCCACGCCTGGGTCGAATGCTGGCTCGGCCCGTCCCAGGGATGGCTCGGGCTCGATCCAACCAACGACCTCATCGTCCAGGACGAGCATGTGCTGATCGCGCTGGGCCGCGATTATGCCGATGTGAGTCCCATCCGCGGCGTCATCCTCGGCGGCGGCGCCCACACCCTGACCGTCAGCGTCGATCTCGACCCGATCGCGTGAAGTGCTGAAAAGGGAAAAGTTCTTTTTCTGAAGAAAAAGAAGCAAAAAGACTTTTTGCCCGTTCTCCGGACCTCGCCGCACCTCGGGCCTCCGAACGAAAAACGGCCTTCCGCTCTGGACCCCGCCCGTTTCCCCAGGATATGGCTCCCGCCGCCCCTCAACCACGGCAAGGAGAGACGATGCCGACCAACGCCGACGCGATCGCCGACCTTGAGGTTGCCCGGGAAACCCTGAAGGGCCAGCGCGCCACCGGCGGCGCCTCCTCATTCACCAGGTTGTTGATCGCGCTGCAGCGGATCACCGACGAGATCAACGCCCTCAAAAGAAACGGTCCCGAAACAGACTCCTACGCGCCGCGGACAGAAGCGTTCAAGTCGGACATGCTCGCCGGGCAGTATTTCGCGGAGGAGCTCGCCAGCGTGGCGGCCGAGTTCGCGAGCGTTGCCGCGGTGGCACCGGCGGTGGAAAAGGTCCGCCGCTATATCCACTGAAAGCTGGCGGCCGGAATGACACACCATCCGGAAAAACAGCACAGCTATGTGATCTAGATCACACTATCGTGACCGCGACGCGATTATGGTCGCGCCCGTGCCTCCCCCCAAGGGGAAGACAAGGGAGGGCAGAACGTCATGGGCTCGTACCCGCCGCTCGCCAATCTCGCACCCGTCGGATCGGGTTCCGCTCCGCTTCCAGCGGAGTCTGAGCCGGCTTCCAAGGCGGCAACATCCTTCGCCGGGCGCATCCTCGCCCCGCTCTGCGACGATGCCGGAGATTTCGACGGCTTCGTCCTCGAGACCGCGCGCGGCACGGAGCGCTGCTTCGAAACCCGCGACCCGACAATCGCCGCCGTCATTCAGCGCGCCTGGTACGAGCGCCGTTCGATCTCCGTCACCGTCATGCCCGGCCACCCGCGCCGCCCGGTGTCGGTGACCCTCGATCCCGGGCCATCCGACGAGCAGACCTGACCGGCTCTCAAGCCCGCGCGTACTCGCCGCGGCCGAAAATGCGATCGAGCGTTTCGGGCATTGCCCTGTCGAACTGCGTTGTCCGGCTTCGCACCTCATCGACCGCGGCAAGCGCGCGTCCGGCCGCCGGCCGCGCTGCGATCCGCCCGGCCCATTCCATGAGCCTCGGATAATCCGTTTCCGCCTCCGCGCCGAGCAGCGTGCCGACCGTGCGCGCCCAGGGAAAGGTCGCGATGTCGGCGATGCTGTATTCGGCGCCGCCGAGCCATTCGGCCTCACCGAGACGCGCCTCCATCACGTCGAGAACCCGTCGCGCCTGCGTGCGGTAGCGGGAGAGCGCGTAGTCGTTGCCCGGCGGGGCGAAGCGGAAGAAATGCACGTACTGACCGAACATCGGCCCCATGCCGGTGAGCTGCACCATGAGCCACTGGATCGCGTCGTACCGCGCCGCCATGTCGCGCGGGAGGAAGCGGCCCGTCTTGTCGGCGAGATAGAGCAGGATCGCGCCCGATTCGAAGACCGTGTACGCCCGCCCGCCCGGCCCCTCGCCATCGACGATCACCGGCACCTTGGCGCTCGGGCTGAGCCGCGTGAAGGCAGGATCGAACTGGGCCCCCGCCATCACGTCGACCGGCATCACCTCGTAAGGCAGCGCCATCTCCTCGAGGGCGAGATAGATCTTGGTCACGTTCGGGCTGCCCATCGCATAGAGCGTGATCATTCCTCTGTCCCTCTGCCGGATTCCGTGCCGATCGCTACAAAAACCAGCATCGGTGCGCAGCCCCGTCAACCGCATTAATGTGACGGGCGACACAGAACGGGCGAGACGGAAAGGAATGGCAATGGCGGTCCGCGGCCGCCCGCGCAGCTTCGACCGCGATGCGGCCCTCGCCCGCGCGATGCATCTCTTCTGGGAGCGCGGCTACGAGGCGACCTCGCTCGCCGACCTCACCGCCGCGATGGAAATCAACTCGCCGAGCCTCTACGCGGCCTTCGGCTCGAAGGAGGCGCTCTTCCGCGAGGCGGTCGGGCTCTACGCCGCGACCGAAGGTGCCGGCAGCCGCGAAGCCCTCGCCGCCGCGCCCACCGCGAAGGACGCCGTCGCAACCATGCTGCGCCGCGCGGTCGCGCGCTTCGTCGGAAGCGGCCATCCCACCGGCTGCTTCGTCGTGCTCGGCGCTCTCAACTGCTCGGCGGAGAACGATGCCGTTCGCCGCTATCTTGCCGAGCGCCGCCGCGCCGTCGCCCGCGCGCTCCGCGCGCGCCTCGCCCGCGCCATCACGGAGGGCGATCTCTCCGCAGATACCGACATCGACGCCCTCGCCGCCTTCTACGTCACCATCCTCAACGGCATGTCGCTGCAGGCGCGCGACGGCGCTACCCGCAGGACGCTCGATCGGATCGCGGATTGCGCGATGGCCGCCTGGGGGTCGCTTGCTGCATCCCCCGCGCGCAGTCGCACGACGTCCTCCGCGCGCGCCGCGCGTCGGCGAAGCGCGAAGCCGCCGTCAATTTCCCGTGACAGGCGAAAGCCGGCCGCTCCCGACGACACTTCCTAGCCTCATCGGGCCCCCGCGCGCTGGACCAGGGATACGCGGCTGCAATAAGTTCGCACCCGGCCGGATCGGCCGTACGCCACGGGCAGAAGTCGCATGAGCTCAGCGGTCTTCATCAGCCACTCGCATGCCGACAGAAAGGTCGCGGACGCGATCTGCGCGGCGCTGGAAAGCCGCGGCGTGCCCTGCTGGATCGCCACGCGCGACGTTCCGCCCGGCGCCAATTTCGGCGAGGCGATCTCGCAGGTGATCCGCAACTCCAAAGTGATGGTGCTGGTCTTCTCCGAGAACACCAACAACTCCGACGAGATCAAGAAAGAGGTTGTCCTCGCCGGCCGCAGCCGCTGCGCGGTCATCCCGCTGCGCGTCGAGGATGTGGAGCCGAGCGGCGCCTTCGAATACGAGCTGGTGACGCGGCAATGGATCGATCTCTTCGTCGGCTGGGACCAGGCCATGGAGCGCCTGATCCGCCAGGTCGAGCAGGTCATCGGCCGGCCCCAGGGGGTTCCTGCCTCCGTCCCCGCCTCGGCACCCGTCCGCGAGACGGAGACCGTTCCCCCCGCTCCGCCCGGCCGCACCGAGGCTCCGCCGCTCCCACCGCCGGCCGCCGCCCCCGCCGCCTT
>JASHRV010000192.1 GCA_030037175.1 Acetobacteraceae bacterium | reverse complement strand
GCCGCCAGGCCTGGCCGAAACAGCGCCCGGCGGGAACATCTCCCTCGATTTCGCGGACACCGACATCCGCGAGGTCGTCGCCGAGATCCTCGGCAATATCCTCAAGGTGAATTACACGATCGATCCCGCCGTGCACGGAACGGCAAGCCTCAAGACCGTGGAACCGCTCACGCGCGCCCAGCTTCTGCCGACGCTGCAGACCCTGCTCGCGAGCAACGGCGCGGCGCTCGTGCTTTCCGACGGCATCTACCGCGTCGTGCCTGCCATTGCGGCGCGCGGCGTCATCGCCACCGGCGGCGGCACCGCAGGCAGCGTGGTCGTGACGCTGCATTACGCGGTGGCCGACGCGCTTGCGAAAGTGCTGACACCCTATGTCGGCCCGGGCGGCATGATCACGCCGGAGCCGAACTCCAACGCATTGATCGTGAGCGGCGATCCCGATACGCGCGATGCGCTTGTGGGATTGATCGAAAGCTTCGACACCGACGCCCTGGCCGGGCAATCCTACGCGCTGCTGCCGGTTCCGAGCGGCGGAGCCAAGGATTTCGCATCCTCGCTCGAGCAGGCCTTCCGTTCCGCCAAGGGCGACACGCTTGCCGGCGTGGTGCGCGTGCTGCCGCTCGATCGCGTCAACGCGGTTCTGGTCGTGACCCCCAGCATCGCGACGCTCGAGGATGTCCGCCGCGTTTATTCACTGCTTCAGCAGACCCAGCAGCAGAACACTCGCACCTGGCACGTCTATTACCTGCAGGACAGCAACGCCAACGATACGGCTTACGTGCTGCAGGAGGCGTTCACGCCGAACGACGTGACGGCATCGCCGCCGAACAGCGGGCGGGTCGCCGCCCAGCAGGCGGCCGAGCTTCCCGGCATCAACAACTCCGGCAGCAATCCGCTCGGCGGCGCCGTGGGCGGAAGCGGGTCGAGCACCGGAACGACGCAAGCAACACCGCAGCTCGTGCCGGCGGCAGCGACGGGAGGCGGCACCACTGAGGCCAGCGCCACCGCTTCCTCCGCCAACCCGCTGCTCGGCGGACTCGACGAAACCGCAGCCTCCGGCACGCCGAACGGGATGCGCATCATCGCCAACGATCAGAACAATGCGCTCCTGATCTACGCGACGGACCAGGAGTACGGGACCATCGAGGCCATGCTGAGAAAGGTCGATATCCAGCCGCTGCAGGTGAAGATCGACGCCACCATCGCCGAGGTGACGCTGAACGACGCGCTGCAATATGGCACCCAGTTCTTCTTCCGCGCCGGCGGCATCAACGGAATCCTGAGCAACGCGACGCAATCGCTGCAGGATGCCAATCTTTCGGCGGCCCAGCTCGGCACCAGCTTTCCCGGCTTCGTCATCGGGGGAACCGGACTTTCCGGCGCGCCGCTTGCGATCTCGGCGTTGCAGGCGGTGACGAAAGTACAGGTCCTCTCCTCGCCCGAGCTCATGGTGCTCGACAATCAGCCGGCGGAATTGCAGGTGGGCAGCCTGGTGCCCTATCTCACATCCAGCTCGCAAAGCACGCTCACGAGCAACGCAGCGATTATCAACTCGGTGAGCTACGCGCAGACCGGCGTGGTGATGATCATCACCCCGCGCGTGAACAGCGGCGGAATGGTCACGCTCGACGTCACGCAGCAGGTGAGCGAGGTGGACACCAACCCGCCAACGCAGGCGCAGGAGGTGGATTCACCGACCTTCAACGACCAGACGGTCCACTCGCGCGTCGTCATCCGGGACGGCCAGACGGTCGGGATCGCCGGTCTGATCACCGACAATGTGAGCCGCGGCAATTCCGGCATTCCCTGGCTCAAGGATATCCCGATCCTCGGCGCGCTCGCAGGCACACAGAACAACCAGCGCACACGCACCGAATTGCTCGTCCTGATCACGCCACACGTCATCTACGACGAACGCGACGCACGCGGACTGACACAGGACATGCGCGAACAACTGATCAACGCGGCCCTGGTCCCGCAAGAGCTCCAGAACCTGCCGCTCTCCGGCTCCGTCGACCCGAACCAACAGATCCGCGAAAATCTCCGCCGCCGCCTCGTGGGGCAGTAGTGCGAGCGGACGGAGAGACCAGGGGGCTCTGCCCCTTGGATCCCGCGCAACGTGGCTTCGCGCTTCTGATCGTGCTCTGGACCATGATTTTGCTCGCACTTCTTGTTGCCGAGATCACCTCGGCGGGGCGGAGCGAGGCTCAGCTTGCCGCCAATCTGCGAGGTGCGGCGGTTGCGGAAGCGGCGGCCGATGGTGCGGAGACCACCGCGATTTTCCACTATCTCGACGCGTCGGCCTTGCATTGGCCCGCGGACGGGCTCTGGCATCGCCTGCGTATTGGCGATGCCGCGGTTGCCGTTTCCATCATCGACGAGGATGGGCGGGTCAATCCGAACACGGCGTCGCTCGAGCTTCTCGTCGCACTTCTGCGCCGCACCGGGGTGGATCCTGGCGCGGCCGCGCATCTGGCGGCCGCGATGGTCGATTGGCGCTCGCCGGGGCCTGCGCCTTCCGCGCAAGGCGCGAAGGTGCCGCAGTACCGGGCGGCGGGGATGGCCTGGGGACCGCCGGGTGGGCCCTTCCAGAGCGCGGGCGAGATCGGGCTGGTGCTTGGCATGACGCCGATGCTGGCGGCGCGCCTGAGGCCGCATATCTCCGTCTTCACCGCGGGCGATGTCGATCCGGCGCTCGCCGATCCCGTTGTGCGCGCCGCGCTGGCGGATGCCAATGGCGGCGTCGTGCCATTGTCCGCCGGCGTGAGCGGCGCGCGCACTCTGCGGATCACGGCGCGGGCGGTCGCGAGCGACGGATCGCGCTTCACGCGGACGAGCGTGGTGAGAGTGGATCCGTCAACCGGCGAGGTCGCCACGCTCGCGTGGCGCTAGAGCAGGATTGGTGAGCGCGAGCGATCCCATCCCGCTCCAGCCTTTGTTTTCCCCGCGTGATCGAACGCCTCCGGTGTTCCACCTTCGGCGATCACGCTCCAGGCGCTTTTGCTATTCATTGCAGATCATGCCTGCTTGTCCCGGCGCTCCCTGCACATTGTCCGGCCCGTGCGAGCAAAGATCGTAAGAAAGGCCCGGCCGGGTCGAAGGGTCCTCATAGAGATAGGGACGGTTCCAGGGATCGATCGGCAGCTTGTCGCCTTGCAGGTAAGGCCCGTTCCATGAATCGACGCCGGTGGGTTTCTGCAGCAGGGCCTCGAGGCCCTGATCGGAGCTCGGATAGCTGCCGACATCGAG
>JASHRV010000191.1 GCA_030037175.1 Acetobacteraceae bacterium | reverse complement strand
GAGGGCGCGCGGGTCGATATGACGCAGAACCAGCTCGGCGAGATGGTCGGCGCGGCCCGCGAAACGATAAACAAGAAACTCCGCGCCTGGGAAAAATCGGGCCTGATCACGCTCAGCCCCGGGCGGGTGATCATCAATTCCCCCTCCGGGCTCGCCGCGCTGCTGCCCGATCCGGGCGCAATCGGCGACTCCTGATCAGCGCTCTCTTCAGTCTCCCGGTTCCAGGTGCGGCCCGCCCGCCGGCAGCGCTGCGGGCAGCTTTGCCTTGACGAGGCGTGACGCGGGCAACGCGGCGAGGATCGAGACCGTGACCGCAGCGAGATATGGCAGTGACTGGGCAAAAAGGATCAGGCACCAGAACATGACGTTCCAGCGCGCGAGGCCACGCACGGCGACGATGCCGATCATTGCCGCCCAGACGAGGACGAAGAGCCAGAGTTCTTCGCGTGCCGTCGCGAGCCCCTGCACCAGGGGCGGCGCACCGCGCATCTTTGGCGCGGGCAGGAAGGGCATGTGCTGCGTCACCAAGCCGAGCAGCACGGCCTTGCCGCTTGCATGCGAAACCGCGAGCCGGGCGATGACCGCGCTCGCCCGCTTGCCGAAACCGCAATGGGCCAGACTGCGGTAGAGGAGAAAAAGCCCGGCGAGCCTGAATGCGAAGAGGCCCGCCAAGGGCAGCATAAGCAGAATCGGGAACTCGACCCGCGCCGGCGCGAAAATCGACGCGAACGACCAGGCGAGTCCCATCAGCAGGAAAAGGAGGCTCGGACCCTCGCCGAGCCAGGGCAGCCAGCCCATGAAAAAGTGCCACCGCTGGCCCAGAGAGAGCTCGCGCTTGAAGGGGGAGAGCAGAGCCTGCCAATGGGCCCGGCCGATGCGCATCGCGCCGTAGGCCCAGCGAAAGCGCTGCGCGCGGTAGGATGTGAAATCATCCGGCATCAGGCCCGCGCCGAAGCTTTCCCGGGCATAGACGGGCTGCCAGCCCCAGCGAAGGAGGCGCAGCCCGAGCTCGGAATCCTCGGTGATGCACCACTCCGCCCAGCCGCCGGCGGCGCGGACCGCGGCAAGGCGGATCAACGTCATGGCGCCGAGCCCGATGATCGCGCCGCCTTCGTTGCGGGCCAGCATGCCGCGGCGGAAGAAGCCGGCATATTCCCTGAACATCAGCCGCTTGAAGAGCGTTCCGTCGTTGTCTCGGCACTCCTGCGGTGATTGGGCGAATCCCACCTCGGGATCGGCGAAGGCGGGCACCATGGCCCGCAGCCAGCCGGGCGAAACCTGGCAGCCGCTATCGATCACGCCGATGATCGCGGCATCCGCCGCCGTCTCCTGCAGCGCGAAATTGAGCGCACCGGCCTTGAAGCCGGGCCAGGAACCGAGATGAAAGAAGCGGAAGCGCGGACCGAGCCTGGCGCAATGTTCCGCGACCGGCTCCCAAAGTGCCGGGTCGGAGGTGTTGTTCTCGACCACCAGCACCTCGAAATCAGGATAGTCGAGCCGGGCAAGCGCGTCGAGGGTTTCGCGCACCACCGTCGGCGGCTCGTTGCAGACCGGCACGTGGATTGAGACTTTTGGGATTGAGACTTTTGGGATTGAGACTTTTGGGATGGAGACTTTTGGGATGGAGACTTTTGGGATGGAGACTTTTGGCAGCCTCGTCCCGGCAGGGGCGGGCCGGGGCATATAGCGGCGGGAGAGCCGGGCGATCAGGAGCTTTCCCGGCAGCCCGAGATCGGCGCGCCGCCCGAGCAACACCCAGGCGAGCAGGAGACCGGCGGTCATGGCGCCAGCCGCCCAGCGAGGCCAGTTCGGGTGCCGACCCAGCGTGTACAGGCCCAGATAGCCGGCGGCATGGCTCGCGAAGCTTGTCTTCCAGGGCCGGCCGACCTCCCCGCGATAGGATGGCATGGGCAGGGGGTGATGTGCCGTCCACCACCAGGCCCCGGCGAGAAGAGCGCAGATCGCGAGCGAAAGGAGGGCCATCCGGTGCAGGAATGCCCTGCGGAGCCGTGTCCGGCTGCGCGTTTCGGAAGGCGTTTCGGACAGAGTCCGGGCATGGAGTGCCGGGGCGGCGATCAGTTTCATCGAAGGAAAATTCCAGGCCCGGGAAGTTCCGGCCGAGGCGGGAATGAAACGTTGCAGTTGGGCATCGCCCCGGCCCGAAGATGGCGGGATCAAGGTATTTGGCTAGGGTGCTTCACGATGGGGCGAGGAAATCGGGGGATGGGTGAGGCGCGATGCAAACGGTGATCGAGATCCTCTTCGTCCTCCTGCTGATTCTGCTCAACGGGATATTCGCCATGGGCGAGATGGCGCTCGTTTCCGCCCGCCGCGCCCGGCTTGCCGTGCTCGCCCAATCCGGTCGAAAGGGAGCGGCGCTGGCGCGGCGACTGGTGGAGCAGCCGCAGCGCTTCCTGCCCACCGTGCAGATCGGAATCACGCTGGTCGGCATGATCGCCGGCGTCTTCGGCGGTGCCCAGATCGCCGACCGGCTGACATCGGCGCTGCGCACCTTCCCCGCGCTCAGGCCGTTCGCCGGCCCGCTCTCGGTTGCCCTCGTGGTGCTGGCAATCACCTATTTCACCCTGGTCCTTGGCGAGCTGGTGCCGAAGCAGTTGGCGCTCCGCTACGCCGAGCCGATCGCGGCGCGCCTCGCCTCTCCGCTCGTCGCGCTGACGCGGATCGCCGGCCCGGTCGTGTGGCTGCTCGGCGCCTCCACGGGGCTGGTGCTGCGGGCGCTCCGGGTGCCGCGGGTCGCGGCGCCGGCGGTGAGCGAGGAGGAGCTCCGCGCGCTGCTCGCGGAGGGCGCGCAGGCGGGCGTGCTGGAGGCCGAGGAGCAGCACATGATCGAGCGCGTTCTGCGGCTCGCCGACAAGAAGGTGCGCGCGATCATGACGCCGCGGACAGAGGTTGCCTGGCTCGACCGCACCGACCCGCCGGCCGAGCTCAAGGCCACGCTCAAGGCAAGCCCGCATTCGCGCTTCGTCGTCTGCGACGGAACAGTGGACAATGTCGTGGGCGTGGTGCTGGCGAAGGATTTGCTCGACCGGCTGCTCGACGGCGCGACCCTCGCGGTGAGCCCGGTGCTGCGTCAGCCCATCGTGGTGCCGGATACCGTCTCGGCGCTCGATGCGCTCGAGCGGCTGCGCGCCGACCGTGTCGGGCTTGCCCTGGTGATGGACGAGTACGGCAGCTTCGAGGGCGTGGTGACGGCGAGCGACCTCCTGGAGGCGATCGTCGGCGAGCCTGCCGAGATGACGCCGCCGGGCATTCCCGGCGCCAAGCGTCCCGAGGGCGCGTTGCTGTTCGACGGGCTGATGGCCGTTGACGAGGTGAAGGCGCGGCTCGGCCTGCCCGACCTCCCGGCCGAGGGGAGCTATCACACGCTGGGCGGGCTTTTGCTGGCGCTGCTGCGGCGTGTGCCGCGGGCGGGCGATCGCATCGAGTTTGGCGGCTGGCGGTTCGAGGTCATGGAAATGGACCGGCGCAGGGTTGCCCGGGTGCAGGTGATGCCGGAGCCGGCAGCGGTCGAAGGGGGAGAAGCGGCGCGGGCTGGAGAACCCCCAAGGGACGTACCAGGGGACATACCGGGGGAATTGCCGGAGGGGTAGGCGCGCTCGAAGGCTTGCATGATGATAGTAACCGGGCTAGGTCGCTTGCACGACGATAGTGACAGAGAGCCCGGCACCTCATGCAGCGCAAAAGCTTCGGCGAGATGCAGTGCCCCATCGCCCGGGGCCTGGAGCGGGTGGGCGAGTGGTGGAGCATCCTGATCCTGCGCGACGCGCTGGCCGGGCTCACGCGTTTCGACGAGTTTCAGAAAAGCCTCGGAATCGCGCCCAACATGCTGGCGCGCCGGCTGAACGGGCTGGTCGAGAGCGGGTTGCTCGAGCGGCGCCGCTACAGCGAGCACCCGCCGCGGGACGAGTACGTGCTGACCGAGCGCGGGCGGGATTTCCGTCCGGTGCTCTGGGCGCTGCTCGCCTGGGGGAACAGGCATTTCGCGCCCGAGGGGATGAGCGTGGTGCTGGTCGATGAAGAGACCGGCATGCGGGCCGAGCCTCTGCTGGTGGATCGCACAAGCGGCGCCGAGCTTGCCCCGCCGCGCTTCCGCACCGCCTCCGGCCCGGCGGCGAACGAGCGGACGCGCCGGCGTCACGCGCCGACCAGGGAGACGCCGGGATGAGCGGCGAGATGGTCCGGCGGGAGATCGGCGTCGCGGATGCGCGGCAGGTGCGGTCGGGCCGGCGGCTTGCCGTTGGCGCGCTCGTCGCGGTCGTGCTGCTCGGTGCCGGCTGGTACGGCTATCGCTGGTGGACCGAGCTTCGATTCATCGAGACGACGGACGATGCTTATGTCGGCGGCGACGTCACACCGATCGCGCCGCACGTCTCCGGGTTCGTCGCAAAGATCCTGGTCACGGACAACCAGTACGTGCGTGCGGGCCAGACGCTCATCCGCCTCGATCCGCGCGATTTCGCGGCAGCGCTCGCCCGGGCTGACGCGCTGGTGCGTGCGCGCACGGCGGATCTTGCCGATCTCGCGGCACGCAGGACTCTTCAGGAGGCGACGATCCGGCAGGCGGCGGCGGATCTTGCCGCGCGCGAAGCCGAGGCGGAATTCGCGGCCAGCGATGCCGTGCGCTACCGCTATCTCGCCGGGCGGGACGCTGCCTCGCGCCAGGATGCGGAGCGAGCCGAGGCGGCGACGCGTTCCGCTGCGGCGGCCGTTATCGCGGCAAGGGCCGGGCTCGCCGCAGCCCGCCAGGAACTCGCCGTGCTCGAGGCCGAGATAGATGCGGCGCGGGCGGAGATCGCGGCGGCGAGGGCCGAGCTTCGCCAGGCCGAGCTCAATCTCGGCTACACCACGATCGCCGCGCCGATCGACGGTTATGTCGGCGATCGGTACGCCGAGGTCGGCGCCTATGTTACTGCCGGCACCGATCTCCTCTCGATCGTGCCCGCGCGCGGGCTTTGGGTGGACGCCAACTTCAAGGAGGACGATCTCGCCGAGATGAGGCCGGGCGATCCGGCCACGATCGTCGCCGATATCCTGCCCGGCCGCATTTTTCGCGGCCATGTGCTGAGCCTCGCGCCGGCGACGGGTGCGGTGTTCAGTGTCATCCCGCCGCAGAACGCGACCGGGAATTTTACGAAGATCGTCCAGCGCGTGCCGGTGCGCATCGCCCTCGACGGGCGGGACAGTATGCTGGGCCTGCTCCGCCCCGGGCTCTCGACAACGGTGAGTGTGGCCACTCGGACGGGTGTGGATCCGTGAGCGACGGATCGAAGCCGCTCACGGCCTCGCACGTGCTTCCCTTCGCGGTGATGTGCGTCGGCATGTTCGTGGCCCTGCTCGACATCCAGATCGTTGCCTCCTCGTTGCAGGATATCGGCGGCGGGCTCTCCGCCGCGCAGGATCAGATCAGCTGGGTGCAGACCGCCTATCTGATTGCCGAGATCACCGTGATTCCGCTCTCCGGCTGGCTGACCCGCGCCTTCTCGACGCGCTGGCTGTTCGCGGCCTCGGCGCTCGGCTTCACGCTTGCGAGCATGCTCTGCGGGCTCGCTTGGAACATCGACAGCATGATCCTTTTTCGCGCCCTGCAGGGCCTGCTCGGCGCCTCGATGATCCCGACCGTCTTCACCTCCTCGTTTCATTATTTCGCCGGGGCGCGGCGCGTCTATGCCGCGGCGGTGATCGGCACCATTGCCTCGATCGCGCCCTCGCTCGGGCCCGTGATCGGCGGCTGGATCACCGATACCCTCGACTGGCACTGGCTTTTCTATGTCAATGTCGTGCCCGGCCTTGCGGTGGCCGGGCTGGTGGCGCTGTTGGTCGATATCGACTCGCCCGATCTTTCGCTTCTACGCGGCGCCGATTATCCCGGCATCGCGCTGATGGCGGTCAGCCTTGGCACGCTCGAGTACGTGCTCGAGGAAGGCGCGCGCTGGAACTGGTTCAGCGACGAGACGATCCGCACCGCGGCCATGATCTCCGCGATCGCGGGAGCTCTCTTCGTTGCGCGCAGCCTGACCTTCGCCAATCCCGTGGTCGATCTGCGCGCGCTCGGCAACCGCAATTTCTCCATCGGCTGCATCCTTTCTTTCGTCACCGGTATCGGCATCTTCGCGACGATCTATCTCACGCCGCTCTTCCTCGGCTATGTGCGCGGCTTCTCCGCCTGGCAGACAGGGCTTGCGGTGTTCTCGACCGGAATCGCCTCGATCATCGGCGTGCCCGTTTATGTCACGCTCGGGCGCAGGGTCGATTTGCGTTGGCTGATGATCTTTGGGCTTGCCACCTTCGGCATCGCGATGTGGAGCTTCAGCTTCATCACCCATGACTGGGGCGGCGATCAGCTCCTGCTGCCCCAGGTGCTGCGCGGGTTTCCGCAGGTCTTCGCCGTTGCGCCGAGCGTCACCTTGGGATTGGGCAGCCTGCCGCCCGCTCGGCTCAAATATGCGAGCGGTCTCTTCAACATGATGCGCAATCTCGGCGGCGCGGTCGGCATCGCCGTCTGCGGCGCGGTGCTGAACGATCAGACCAACCGCCATTTTCTCGACATCGCCTCGACATTGACGCCGGCGAACGGCGCGATGGAGACCCTGCTCGCCGGGCTTTCCACTCGGCTTGGCCCCGTGCTCGGCTCGGCGCATGCGGGGAGGGCGGCGGCACTCGCGGAACTGCACGACCTCGCCTATCGCGAGGCGGCGACCATGGCCTATGCAGACGCCTTTCGCGCGATCATGCTCGCTTTCGTGATCGCCACACCCCTTGTGCTCCTGATGCGCAACGTGGTGCCGCCGAAGGCGCCGCCGGCGGAGGCGCACTGAGTGCATCCGGGGTGGTTTCATCGAGGAAGAGGAGAAGAGCGTGCGGCTGTTGGTGGTGGGTGCCGGAGCGACCGGCGGGTATTTCGGTGGCCGGCTCGTCCAGGCGGGCCGCGACGTAACCTTCCTCGTGCGTCCGCGGCGAGCCGAGCAGCTTCGGGCGAGCGGCTTGCAGATCGTGAGCCCACATGGCGACGTCACGCTTGAGCCGAAGCTCGTGGCGGCGAGCGAAATCGCCGGTCCATACGACGCGGTGCTGCTGACGGTGAAGGCATTCGCGCTCGAGGCGGCACTTGCCGATATCGCGCCCGCGGTCGGGCCGGAGACGATGATTCTGCCCGTCCTCAACGGGATGAGGCACGTCGATCTCATCACGGCGCGGTTCGGCGCGCGGGTGCTGGTGGGCTGCGTGTGCAAGGTCGCGGCGATGATCGACGATGCCGGCCGTATCATGCAGCTCGCGAAATTCCAGGAACTCGCCTATGGCGAGATGAACGGGGCGCCATCGGCGCGGACCGAGGCGCTCGACCGTTTCATGCAGAATGCCGGCTTCGATGCCCGCCTCACACCCACGATCGCGCGCGAGATGTGGGAGAAATGGGTTCTGCTTGCGGCGATGGGCGGCATCACCTGCCTGATGCGCGGCAATATCGGCGAGATCGAGGCCGTGCCGGGAGGCACCGAATTCGCCGTTGGGTTCCTCGACGAGGTCGTATCGGTGGTCAATGCCGTGGGCGAAAAACCGACCGAGGGATTCCTGGCCGCGGCGAAGGCGATGCTGACCGCAAAAGGATCGGGCCAGGCCTCCTCCATGTATCGGGATCTCCAGCAGGGGAACCCTGTGGAGGCCGACCAGATCGTCGGCGATTTGCTGGCGCGCGGGAAGAGGGCGGGGATCGCGACCCCGCTGGTCGGCGCGGCATACGCGAATCTCTCGATCTATCAGCGGCGTATCGCCGCCCCCTGACGCGCGTTTCTTCCGGCGCTGGACAAGGCCGTCCCGCCCACCCTCATAGAGGACGGAGCAATCGGGTGGTGGGGCGGGGCGATGGCATTGCGGCCGGTTGGGCAGCGGGTGGGCGCGCTTCGGGAGAGGGTGGGCGGATTCACGGCAGCACTTGGGCTCTTCGCCCGCGCGCTCGCAGTGAGGCGACCGCCGCCTTGCGATATTGCGGCGCGGCTCGCTGCCTTGCCCCGGCAAGCGCCGCTCGCCAGCCCGGTGACCATTCATTGGAACGAGCACCTGATCCCTTTCATTGAGGCGGAAAGCGATGAGGACCTCGCGATAGCGATCGGGATCGTTCACGCGCATCTCAGGCTCGCGCAGATGGAGATGCTGCGGCTCCTTTCGCAGGGCCGCGTTGCGGAGGTGATCGGGCCGCTCGGCGTTGAGCTCGACCATGCGCTCCGGCTCATGGATTTTCCGCGTGCGGTGCCGGAGATCATCGCCGGCCTTGATGGGGAGACGCGGCGCTGGGCTGAAGGGTTCGTCTCAGGCGTGAACGCGGTGATCGCAGAGAGCAACCTGCCCGCGGAATACGCGTTGCTCGGTTTCCGGCCCGAGCCTTGGACGCTCGCCGATCTCTTCGCTGCGGCGCGTCTCGCGGCGGCCGATGTGACCTGGCTGGTCTGGGGGCGGCTCCTCGCCGCGCGCGCGGCGCTCAGCAAGGAGGCATGGCGCGCTCTATGGCCGAGACTCGTGGCGGCTGCGCCGCCCGTAGAAGCGGAGTGGGTGCCCGAGGCGGCGATGACGGAGTTTGCGCGCCCGGGCAGCAATGCCGCGGTGGTGGCGGGTGCGCGCAGCCGAAGCGGGGCCGGGCTGCTTGCGGCCGATCCCCATCTTTCGGTGGCGCTCCCGAATGTATGGCTGATCGCCGCATTCCGCTCGCCCGGCTACCATGCCGCCGGGCTGATGCCCGCTGGGTTTCCCGTGATCGGGATCGGGCGCAACGAAAGCATCGCCTGGGCGGGCACCAACCTGCATGCGGCGAGCAGCGATCTCTTCGATGCCTCGGACCTCCCGATCACGGAGCGGCAGGTGGTGATCCGTGTTCGGGGCGGGCGCGAGCGGCGTTTGCTGCTGCGGGATTCGCCGCTCGGGCCGATTGTGAGCGATGGGAGAATGTTGCGGAACCGAAGCCCGCTGGCGCTTGCCTGGATCGGCCATCGGCCGAGCGACGAGATGGGCGCGATGCTCGCGGTGATGCGCGCGGACGGGCCGGAGTCCTTCCGGGCCGCGCTCGCGCGCTTTGCCGTCCCTGGCCTCAATATGCTCCATGCCGGGCGGGACGGCCGGATCGGGCACGTCTTCGCGGCACATCTGCCGCTGCGCCCGCCCGAGGCGCCGCCGGACCTCGTGCTCGGGCCGAAACGAGCCGCTTCATGGAAGGGCGTGGTCGGAGCAGCCGAACTGCCGCATCGCACCGATCCGGCCGAAGGCATTCTCGTTTCCGCGAACGATCCTCCGCCGAAAACCGATGTGCTGGTTGGACTTTTCTTCTCGGCGAGCGATCGCGCGCGGCGCATGCGCCGCCTGCTCGGCGGGACCGGGCCGTTGGGGCTCGCGGAGCTTGCCGCGCTCCAGCGGGACGTGGTGGCCGACGGCGCGCCCGCCGTGCGGGACCTGCTGCTCGCGAGGATCGGGACGCGGTTTGCGCGGCTGCCGGAGGTGCGGGCGCTGGCGGGCTGGCAGGGCGAGTATGCGATGGCGTCCGAGGGTGCGCTTGTCTTCGAGGTGATTCTTGCCTCGCTCGGCGCCGGACTTGAGAAGCGCGGCCGGCTCAAGGGCGCCGGTGCGGTCTGGACGGCACGGGCGCTGCTCGCCGCCGAGATCGCCGCGATGCCGAGCGCAAGCCTTCGGCCTCTGATCGCCGTGGCGTTGCGGGATGCGGCACGGGCTCTGCGGCGCTGGCGCAACTGGGGCGGGGCCCATCGCATGCGTCTCGCTCATCAGCTTGCCCGAGTGCCCGTGCTCGGGCGGCGCTT
>JASHRV010000190.1 GCA_030037175.1 Acetobacteraceae bacterium | reverse complement strand
AGGCCAACAGGGGCAGCCAGAACTGCTGATCGAACGCGCTGCGGGCAAAGGGAAGCAGCCGCGGGAACGGCTGCGGGTCGGTACTCCACTCGATCGCGGTGAACTGCTGGAACATCAGCGCGAAGGCAAGCGTCGAGAGCACGTAGAGATGCTGCTCCAGGCTCACGAGCACGGGCCTCACGGCGACGATTTCGGTGACGATCCCGATGGCGGCGCCGGCAGCCAGCGTGGCGGCAAAGCCGATACCGACAGGCCAGCCGAGATGGTTGATGAACAAGGCCCCGAGCACACCACCCAGCATCCCGAGCAGGCCCGCGGTGAAGCTGAACACGCGCGAGGCGGCGAACATCACGTTGTAGGTGATTCCGATCAGCGCATAGATCGCGCCCATCGCGAGCCCATAGGAGATGATCGAGGCGATCATCGGCTCATGTGCTATAGCCGGGCGCCAGCTTGAATGCGCCGTTCCGGAACGTATTGGCCTGGCACATCACGATCTCGTTGTCCGGATAGCCATTGTGCTGCTCCGGGGTGTAGCTGATGTCCCCGTACACACCCGGCCAAGCTTTGAGCGTGTTCCAGTATCCGGCGATCTCGTTGGGAGCGCTGCCGGCATTCTTCACGGCATCGGCGATCATCCGGGGCGCATCGTAGCCGAGAGCGATCCACCAGAGCAGCGTGTCGCCCATCTCGATCTTCTCGGCCTGAAGACGCTTTACGAAATCCGCCGCGCGCGGCGGCAGCTCACCCGCCGCATTGTAGCTGCAAGGCAGGAAGTTGTTCTGATAGACATTGGCCCAGTACTCGGGCTTCTCCAGAAGCGCCCGCGTCTGCCCGGAGCCGAGCGTGGTCTGACCGATGATCGGCACGTTCCACCCCATGTCCCCGCGCGTATTGATGATGCGGGCGAGGAACCCGGCATTCACGCTCCAGGGCATGATCACCTGCGCCCCGGCGCCCTGCATGCGCAGAAGCTCCGGCTTCAGGTCCGGATCGCTCGCATCGGTGTCGCCCCGATAGACGACATCGGCCCCCCGCGCCTTGAGCATCGACACATAGGTATTGACCGAATCCGTGCCGTAGCCCGTGGTGTCCCCGATCACCGCGACTTTCGTGAGCTTCAGCACGTCCATGACGTAACGGTTCGCGGCGGCGCCGATCTGCTGGTTGCTCGGCGCATTGCGGAAGGCAAGCGGCCACTTCTTCGGGTTCGTCAGCCCGTCGGCGAAGCAGGGGTCGAGCTGCGGCACGCCCACGCGGGCGATCAACGGCGTGGCCGCCAGAGACTCACCGGAATTGAGCGGCCCCCACATGATGTGGACGTGCCGGCCGCGGGCGAGCTCCGCCACCGCGTTCACTGCCTTGGTCGGGTCGCTCTGCGTGTCGCGGACGATCAGCTCGATCTTCCGACCATTCACGCCGCCGGCAGCGTTGATTTCGTTGACGGCGAGCTGGGTGCCGCGGTTGATCGCAACCCCCGTCGAAGAGCTGGGCCCGGTCAGCGCCGGAAGAAAGCCGATCCGGATCGGCTCGGAGGCTGCGATCGCCGGCTTGGCGAGACCGCCGAGAACCGCCGCCGCACCGGCGGCTGACCCGATCAACGTGTTACGACGAGTGATCCGCATCTGTTTCCCCCCGGAGGCTTCCTTGTCTCGCTCATTCAACATTCGGGACGCAGCCATGGAAAGATCTGCGCCGAGAGGGTGATTCTAGTACCCCATACCCACTGCGCCATCAAGGTATTTTCCTTTATATATTTTATTTTTTACGTGTCAGATGCTGCTATCCGCCGGCTTGCAGCGCGCTTCCGGAATTGCGTGTTCGGCCCCGTTCGTCGGCCTCGCGCTCGCCTTTCAACCATAGCCGGGCATCCGTCGCCGGACGGAAGTCAAATCGAACTGGAAAGTCCGCTGCGAGCGGAACCTGAGATCACCGGCATTAATATTCTGAAATAGTCTGGCCCCGATCACCGTTCCCGGCCTCGGCTATACAACCCGATCGGGCCGTGTCACCGCCCGCGGAAAACCGGCTTGCGCTTCTGATTGTATGCAGCAATGCCTTCCTGGCGATCCTCGGAGGGGATCAGCCTGTTATAGGCTTCGATCTCCATGAAGAGCCCGGTGCGCAGATCCATCTGCTGGCCGAGATTGAGCGCCTTCTTCGCCTGGCTGACGGAAAGCGGCGCATTGGCGCAGATCTCCTCGGCCGCGGCGATCGTCTCCGCGAGCACCTTGCCGGGCTCGCAGAGCCGGTTGACGAGCCCCCAGCTCTCGGCCTCGGCGGCATCGATGCGGGCGCCGCGGAAGATCAGCTCCTTCGCGCGGCGGATGCCGATGCTGCGCGGCAATTGTTGCGTCCCTCCGCCGCCCGGCATGATGCCGCGGCTCACCTCGGTGAATCCGAACACGGCCGCGCGCGAGGCGTAAGCGAAATCGCAGGCGAGCAAGAGCTCGAGCCCGCCCGCCACCGCGGAGCCGTTCGCAGCGCAGATCAGCGGCACCATGCAATCGACGAGCGCCCGGATCATCCGCTCGAACAGATAGTGCTGACGAGCGAAATCATCGTCCGTCATGCCGTCGCGCTCTTTCAGGTCCGCCCCGCCGCAGAAGACGCGATCTCCTGCACCCGTCAGGACGATGCAACGGTAGAGCGCGGGATCCACCTCCAGCGCGCTGAAAACGCGGACCAGCTCTTCTCCCATCCGGGTGTTGATCGCGTTGGCGACATGCGGGCGGTTGAGGGTGACCACGAGGATGGCCTCGCCGGCCTCGGAGAGGGCCAGCGTCTCGAACGCTGGATCGGAGAGGATGCTGTGCAGCTTCACGATGGCACCTTCGGAACAGCCTGCAAAAGATGATTGTGCTCGCCCAAGCGCGGCGTGCGGCCGATCGCATCGGGCCGCCTGCCCCCGAAGGAGATCGGCAGCCCGACCACCCGCGCGGCTCCATCCTCGGTGCGCATCAGCATGCCGAGGGTGGCGGTCTGCTCGTGCGCCACCACCTCGTCAATGCTCTGGATCTTGCCGCTGGGCACACCCACCCGGTCCAGCGCCGCGAGCCACTCCGCGGCCGGGCAGGTGCGGAAAACTTCGGTGAGCAGAACGAACAGCGCGTCGCGATTCTTTACCCGGGCGCTGTTGGTGGCGAAACGAGCCTCCTCGGCCCAGTCCGGTCGGCCGAGCACCTCGCAAAGCCGCCGGAACAGCCGGTCATTTCCAGCGGCCACCATGATGGCGCCGTCAGCGCACTCGAACGCCTGGTGCGGCACGATCGCCGCCGTGCCCGACCCCCAGCGCCCCGGCAGCACGCCGGAGGCGAGGTAATCGGCGATCTGCATCGCCCCCCAGCCGAGCCCGGTCTCGTAGAGCGACACGCCCACGCTCTCGCCCTCTCCCGTCTCCTGACGGCGGAACAGCGCCGCCAGCACGCCGATCGCAGCCCAGAGGCCGGTGCCCATGTCGTTCACCGAAACCGGGATGCGGCTTGGCGGCTCGCCGGGATTGCCGAGGAAGCTCATCAGCCCGGCAACCGCCTGGACCAGCGGATCGTACCCGGGCTTGTCCTTGAGCGGGCCTGCCGCGCCAAACGCACCGAGATCGCAATAAACGAGGGAGGGCTTCACCGCCCGCAGCGTGGCCGCATCGATGCCGTGGCGCTGCACGTTGCCGGCCTTCAGATTCTGCAGCACCACATCGGCCTTCTCGAGAACAAAGTGGCGCAGCAGCCGCAGATCTTCCGCGCGGCCGAAGCTCAGTGCGACGCTTTGCTTGCCGTGGTTGACGGCATGGAACAGCGCCGATACGCCGTCGATGAAAGGCGGCCCCCAGTCCCGCGCATAATCCCCGCCGGCTTCGTTCTCGATCTTGATCACCTGCGCGCCGAGCCCGGCCAGGATCATGCCCGCATAGGGCGCAGCGAGGCTGTGGCCGATCTCGACGACGCAGACGCCGGAGAGGGGAAGCGGCGTCATCGCGGCTGCTCCGCCATCGCCGCCTCACGCGGCTTGGAAATCAGCCCGTAATCGCGAAGCACCGCCTCGGCGGTGACGTATCCGTCCGCGAGGTCGGCCTCGATCGCGGCCCGCTTCCGCTCGCGCGGATCGCCGTAGCCGCCGCTACCGGCCGGCTGAATCGAGACGCGGTCCCCGCGTTTCACGACCGTCACGCCGCCCTTGGCCGCGACCATCCGCTCGCCGCCCCCGGCCTCCTGCACGCGGCAGAGGAAGAGCGAGCCGGCCCTGCCGCCGAACTGCCCCGCCGGGGCCGAGCGGCCGCGCTCGCCCGAAACCGTGAACGTCGCCTCATCATAGTTCACGCGGTAGGTACGACAGGAGGTCAGCCCGCCGCGAAACCGCCCGGCGCCGCCGCTGTCGGGGACGAGGCACCACTCCTCCACCAGCAGCGGCGAGACCTGCTCGATCAGCTCCACCGGCTGGCTGCCCGCATTGCCGACATAGACGCGAATCCCGTTCACCCCGTCTGCATCCGAGCGCGCGCCCATTCCCCCGGCATGAACGTCGTGCATAGTCACGAAGGCGCGGCCCATGCGCTGAACCCGCACCGCATCCGGATCACGCCCGCTGAAAATCCCGGCGCAGGCTGCGCAATTGCTCTGCCCAACCACCCGCTCCGGCACCGCCGGCGCCAGCGCCCGCAGCAGAAGATCGATCACGCGCGGCGAGGTCTCGGTATTGCCGGAGACGACGGAAGCCGGATAGCGGCAGTTCAGCACGCTGCCTTCGGGCGCGATGATCGTGACCGGCCGGTAGCAGCCCTGATTGATCGGAATGGTGACGTCGGTGATCGCCTTGACCGTGAACCAGGTGCTGTTGCAGGTCACCGCGAGCGGGCAGTTGATCCCGCCCCGAACCTGCGCCCCGGTGCCGCTGTAGTCGAACACCATGTGCTCGTCCGCGACTGTCACCGCCACCTTGAGCAGCGGCGATTCCGGCTGCCAGCCCGGCGCCTCGATCGGATCGAGCCTTTCCTCGGCCGTATAGACGCCATTGGGAATGGCGCGGATCGCCTGGCGGATCAGCGTCTCGCTGTGATCGAGACTGCGGCGCATCGCCGCCAGAACCGCCTCGGTCCCGTATTTCCTGGCGAGCGCGGCGATCCGTCGGTCGCCCACGAAGGTGCCGGCGTATTGGGCCTGGATGTCGAGCATCAGCTCGTCGTGCAAGCGGCTGTTGGTGCGGATCAGCGCCAGCACATCGCGCACAGGCTCGTCGTTCCGGTAGAGAAGCACAGGCGGAATCCGCACCCCTTCGGCAAACACGTCCCAGGTGGCAACGGTGTAGCTGCCGGGGGACTGGCCGCCGATATCGGTCCAGTGGCCCCTCGTCATGACAAAGGCCACGATCTCGCCATCGACGAAGACCGGCCGCGTGAACTGCACGTCGGGCTGGTGGTTGCCACCGCCGAGATAGACATCGTTGCTGACGATGACATCGCCGGGGCGGAGATTCTTCCGCCCGATCGCCTCGACCGAGACCTTGGTCGAGATCACCGCCGAGCCGAGCATGGTCGGGATGTCGTTGCCCTGGGCGACGAGCTGCATCTCGGGATCGAAGATCGCCGCGGAGGAATCGCCGCTCGCATGCATGAGCGGACTTCCGGCCGTGCGCATCATCGCGATCTTCATCTCGCGCGCGATGGCGTAAAGACCGCTGCGGATGATCTCGTAGGTGATGATGTCCATGCTCAGGCCGCCAGCTCGATCACGAGGTTGAGATTGCCGTCGACGACCGCGCTCTGGCTCTTCCGCAGCACGACAGAGCTGCTGTGCTCCTCGATCACCGCCGGCCCCTCGATGCAGGCGCCCGCCGGAATAGTGGCACGCGGAAACACGGGAAGCGTGCTCCACACCCCGTCGAGATGCATGTGCCGCTCACCGCAGCCGCGCGCGGCTGCAGCGCCGGCCTCGCCCGCGGTGCCGCCGCGCCAGCCGGAACGAGCAACGATCTGCACCCGGATGTTCGCGAGCATCACCGCCTTGCCGGGGCTGGCGAAATTCCAGAGCCTCAGATGCGCCGCCTCGAAATTTCGCCGCAGCGCCGCGATCCTGTCCCCTCCGGTCAGTTCCACCGCAATTACGTCGGGCTGGCCGACATAGCAGCAGTCGGCGCGGCGGATGATCGCGGGCGCCGCAGCGCCCAGGCCCGCACGCGCCACCTCTTCGGTCCCCAGCGCCTCGAGATCGGCGAAGCACTGCGTGAGATCCGCGTCGGTGAGCTCGTCCAGGGTCGCACCGACAGGCGCCTGGAAATCATATTGCTGGTCGGCAACCGTCATGCCGAAAGCGCTGAACAAGCCCGGCAGCGGTGGAATCACCACCCGGCGGATGCCGATCTCGGTCGCAAGATCGAGCGCGTGCAAAGGCCCTGCCCCACCATAGCAGATATAAGAAAAATCGCGCGGATCGAAGCCCCGCTCCACGGTCATGATGCGGATCGCCTGCGCCATGCGCGCATTGGCAACCGCACGCACCGTTTCCGCCGCCTGCACGGCACCGATGCCGAGCGGGCGTGCGATGGTCTCCTCCACGGCCCGCCAGGCTGCCCCCGCATCGAGGTGGAACTCGCCGCCGAGGAAACGATCGGGATCGATATAGCCGAGCACGACGTTGCAATCGGTCACCGTCGCATCCGTGCCGCCACGGCCATAGCAGGCCGGCCCGGGATCGGCCCCAGCCGAATGCGGGCCGATGCGCACGCCACCCCCGGCATCGATCCAGACGATCGAGCCGCCGCCCGCGCCCACGGAATCGATATCGATCGAGGGCGTACGCACCGCGTAGGTGTCAAGCAGGTTCTTTGTGCGCAGCTCTGGACGGAAATCGCGGATCAGCGAAACATCAAACGTAGTACCTCCCATATCGCCAAGGATAGCATTGCGGATATCCGCCTGCTCGCAGCTTCGCGCGGCCGCGCTCACCCCGCCCGCCGGCCCGGACTCCAGCAGCACCAGCGGCCGCTCGGCAACCAGCGCGGGGGTCGCAAGCCCGCCATTGGACTGCATGAAGAGAAGCTCGCCCGCGAATCCTAGCCGTTTCAGCATCTCCTCGAGCCGCCTTATATAGCGGCCGCAGACCGGGCCGAGCATGGCGTTGATGACAGTGGAGCTGGTGCGCTCGTATTCCATCGCCTCCGGGTTCACGTCGTGCGAGGCACAGATGAAAAGATCTGGCAGGCAGCTTCGCAAAATCCCGAGCGCGATACGCTCGTGCACTGGGCTCAGATAGGCGTGCAGGAAGGAGACCGCGACTGCCTCGATTTCCGAGCTCGCGATCCGTTCGGCAAGCGCTGCGAGCGCAGCCTCGTCCAGCCGCTCCTCCACGCCGCCATCGGCGCGGATGCGCTCCGCAACCTCGAGCCGCCAACGCCGCGGCACCAGCGGACGCGGGTTGCGGAACATCAGGTCGTAAAGATCCGCCCGATCGTGGCGAGAAACCCGGCGCAGCTCCAGGATGTCGCGGAATCCCTTCGTGGTGATCAGGGCAACCGGCGCGCCCTTGCCCTCTACCACCATGTTCGTGGCCATGGTCGTGCCATGACCAAGGAAACCAACCTCGCAGCTCGCAACGCCTGAAAGCGCAAGAATGCGCTGGAACCCCTCCACCGCGCCCAATACGCGGTCGCGTGGTGTTGTCGGCACCTTGGCCGACCAGACGCGTCCATCGGCATCGTCCACGAGCACCACGTCGGTGAAGGTACCCCCGACATCGATCCCCACGCGCTTCATCGAGGCCCCCTACACCACCCGATCCCTGTTCATTTGGAGATTGGAAACGTTTCCAATTTTCTTAGGGTATGACAGCCTGTGGCCCCGCGCAAGGGTGCTACTGCGGTCGTATCAACGGAGGGGCGCAAGAACTGCGGGTAATGAGCTTCATGGGGAAGATATGTCGGCGCGGCGGAAGCGCACTGTTCTGCAGCCGGCCGATGATGAACTGCGCGGCAGTGCGAGCAAGCGAGCTATGGTCCCAAACCAGTACGCTGATAGGAGGCGTCGCAAAGCGCGCTAGGTCGCTATCGGCCCCGCCGACCACCGAGAGATCGTTGGGAATACGCCGCCCGAGCTCCTGCGCCGCATGCATCACCCCTGCTAGCAAAGCGGTGCCTCCTGCGATGATCGCGGTCGGTCGCTTGGCGCTGGCGCCACTGAGCAGCTGGCGCGCTTGTTCATAGGCGAAGCTCAACGCAAAGGAACCGGCCTGGCACAGCGCTGGATCGGCTTTCAGCCCCGCGGCCTCAAGGGCCTCCCTCCAGCCACGGATACGCTCGCGTGTGGGAAATAGATCGGGCTCACCGGTGATCAGTGCAATGCGGCGGTGCCCCAGCGCCGCCAGATGAGTGACGGCAAAGCCGACGCCGCTCGCGTGATCGGCCTGCACCTTGTCCAGTCTTTCCGGCTTCGCCCTGTCCAATAACACGATCGGCGGCCCAGGCCGGATCAGCTCGGCGAGCAATTCGGGGTCGGTCTCCGAGGAAGTCGCCACGATGATGCCGTCCACCCGCCTCGCCTTGAAGCGCTGCAACATAGCCAGCTCACGGGTGGGGTCATGATAGGAAGAGGCGACGAACAAGGAAAAACCGTAACTGTCGACCTCGTTCTGTACCGCGTCCGCAAGTGCGCTCAGGGTAGCGCCGGTGAAGTCGCGGACGACGAAAGCAAGCGTATGGCTCATGCCGGCACGCATGCTGCGCGCCAGCAGGTCAGGCCGGTAACCGAGCCGCTCGATGACCGCCAACACCTTCTCGCGGGATGCCTCGTTCACGTCGCGATGGTTGTTGATGACCCGTGAAACGGTGCCGAGACCAACCCCGGCCTCTCGAGCAACATCTTTGATCGTCACATCCCTATGCGTGGGTGCCACCTCAAGAAACCTCCCGGTCCACCCCGACGAGCCCAAGTCGGGACCTACCCGAAAGGAAGAAGGTGGGAAAGGGCAATCGCACGAAAAGTCTCCTTCTCGTAATGTTCATACATCTCGTATCGCCTTCGATCGTGTCACGCCACAATATCGGGCGGCGCCAATCGCGTCTGTGCTTTCCATCAGGAATATCATTTCTGTAACCTTATAACACAGCTCGTGCCAAGTGTTTGGCGGGAACCAATGAATCGCTAGCCGACCGAACGTATGTTCGCTTGGATCCTCAGCCTTCGTCGCCTCACTACTCGTTACGATCGGCGGCTCGACATCCACTACGCCCTCACCGCCCTCGCATGTTCGCTCATCTGCTCCAACGCTCCTCAGGGTAGGTTTAAAATGCGCTCTTCGCGAACCTTCCCCCATCCACCTCACTCCATCTGTGCGGTTCTCGCCGGAAGCTCACGTATCAGGACGGCGCGCGGCTGGCGCTTGAACGCATAGCTGTGCCTTGCAAGAGCCAGCTTGACAGGATCCCAACAGCGCTTCGTGCGCAGACTGCTAGGCAACTCGGTACCGCGCACCACCTGCTCACGACACTCCGAACCATCGTGGTAGTGCTAGGAGTATCCATTGTAATCAAGTGGTTTTGAGGGTCCAGGTTCGATCCTTCCGGATAAGGGCGTTGGCGTGGACAAGCAGCCTGCGCGTGATGGCGGTAATGGCCAACTTGGTTGGCTTGCCGCGTTGTATCAGCGCCTCATAGGAGCGCTTGAGGTCCGGATTGAATCAGGTGGCGACGAGCGCGGGCATATAGAGTGCCTGCCGAAGGTTCGAGCGCTCACCTTGAATGAAGCTCTTGCCCTGCCACTTGCCTGATTGTCGTGTGACTGGGGGCCAACTCTGCAAGGGAAGCCGCTTGTCGCTCATTGATGCTGCCGAGCTCGGGCATATCGGCAAGCAGGGCCGCGGCAGTGATGGCGCTCACGCCCGGAATGCTGACAAGGATGTTGTGCCTCCGGGCCAGAACGGGGTCAGAATCAATGGTCCGTGCAATGGCAGTATCGAGCGATGCAAGCTGTGCATCGACCTGGCGCAGACGATAGTGAGCATGGCGCTTGAGCAGATCCAGCTTCAGAATTTGGAGTCGGTTCAGGGTCGCGGTGCGATCCCGCATCAAGCCTCGCCGTGCTGCCACGAGCTCGGCCAGTTCCAGCTGAGCATCACTGCGGACGGGGCGGGCGATTGGCTGAAGGAGCGCACCGAATTGGGCCAGGAGTTGGGCGTCAACCCGGTCGGTCTTGGCGAGAGTGCCGGTGGCCTCGGCAAAGCGTCGTGCCTGACGAAGATTGGCTTCGACGAACGGCAGGCCAGCCGCGTCCAGGTGTTTCTCGAGCTCGCGATGGTACGCACCCGTGGCTTCGAACACCACGCGCGTGGGCCGTCGCCCGCCAAGCCAGCGCAGCAGCGTTGTGTGACCCTTGCGATCGTTCACTACGCACGTCATCTCCCGGGTGGGGTGGACGGCTGCATCGAGATGGCTTTTAGAAACATCGGTCCCGATCGTGATCGACAAATCCGCCTTTTTGGTCTTGGAAAGCGGCTCGGCTCATCTTTTCCATGTCCTATGCTTGTCATCCGGGGCATTGCCCCCGGGTATCCGTTCAGGGCGCAAGGAAAAGAAGGGACGATTATACTCTAGAACGGCCCATGACGGCCGGCGTGTTATGCGACCCGTTCCCTTCCCATTGGAGCAGGGGCGGCGGCCCCTGCTCCAACAGCCTTCATCGCTAGTAGCTACAGAGAAACGCATAAGACAGGGGTGTTATGTACTTTTGCGCGGCTACCGCTTAATAGGGGTGGATGAGCACTGCCCGCCGCCGCCAGCCGTATCCGTCTGATGTCAGCGACGAGAAATAGTAACCAGTGATTGGCTATCTGACTCTAATGAGGGAAGATGCGCCGCAGCGAGAGTATCTGCTGCGGGAGCTGTTCAATGCGCTGCGGTGTGTCATCCGCTACGGGATCGCGTGGCGGGCCATGCCGAACGACTTTCCGCCCTGGCACGCGGTCCATCAGCAGGTTCACCGATGGCTGGCGGCCGGAGTTTTCGAAACGCTGGCGCAGGATTTGCGTGCGGTCCTGCGTTTGACCGTGGGGCGGAAGGAAGAGGCGACGGCCGCGATCATGGATAGCCGCACGTTGCGCTCCACGCCTGAGAGCGGCGCTCGCGCGGGCTATGACGGTGCCAAGCGCAAGCGTGGATCGAAGGTTAATATGGGGGTCGATACGCTCGGCCATCTGCTGGCTTTGCATGTGACACCCGTTGATGTCGGCGATCGTGAGGCGATTGCCCGTCTGGCGGCCGACATCCAAGATGTCACCGACGATGCCGTCTCTTTTGCCTATTTCGACCAGGGCTACACCGGTGAGTTCGCGGCAGACGTGGCCGCCGCCGAGGGCATCAAGCTCGAGATTGTCAAATTGCCCGAGGCCAAACGCGGCTTCGTTCTCCTGCCCAGGCGATGGGTTGTGGCGAGGTCTTTTGCCCGGTCACACGCAAGCGCAGGTTCGTCAAGGATTACGAGGACTACGCAACACCCTTCGCCGGATTCCACATCATCGTCTTCGTCGGATACATGCTCAAGTAAGCAGCCAACCTCACGCAAGGTGCATAACATGCCCTTGGGCAACTCATGATCTGTCGGGATCCCCAAGCTACTGAAGGGCACAGGCAAAATCCGCCGATTATCCACCTACGTCGTGAGAACTCATCCTTTAGGGTGTCTTTGCAGCTGTTGCCAGATCTCGGCGTCGCGGTTGTAGAAATCCGAGCGGAATTGCAGCGTCCCGTCGGTATCAACAAACGCGGTCTCGTAGACCACGAAGACCGGTACAGGCACGGGCAGATTGTGTCGGGTGGTGTTACGCATCGCAATGCCCCGATTGATCGTGTCGATCGGTTGGTGCATCAGCAGGGCGGCAAATTCTCGGGGGTTCTGTACCCGGATGCATCCATGGCTGATACGGCGGTTCTCGCGGTTGAAGATATATCTATCCGGAGTGTCGTGCAGGTAAACGTCGAACCGATTTGGCATGTCAAACATGATCAGTCCGAGTCCCGCGTCGGGCCCCGGCAGCTGCTCTGCATCGCCATTTGTCAGCATGACCATGTGATTCCGCACCAAATAATTTGGGTCGCGACTGACCTGCGGCAGGATCTCCCTCGCAACGATATCGCTCGGGATGACCCATGGAGGGTTGTAAAAAGTCGCGTCGATCGTGGTGCGAAACTCCGGGCTCTGATTGATTTGGACATCTTCGCCAACAACGACCCGTGTCGAGAAAACCGGCCGATCGGCGCGATAAAGGATCAGTCGTTCGTCGGCGACATTGACCCAGACACGGTCTGCTGGCAGCGGCCGCGGCAGCCAACGTTGGCGTTCAAGGTTCACCTCAATCTTGCGCAGGCGGTCCGTCGTGGCCCGGTTGCCAGAGCGGTACATCTGCAAGGCTTGGCGTAGCGCCCGGTAGGTCGGCGTCGTCGGCGCCAGCGCCTCGATTACGGCGGCTGGATCGGGGCTGCCGAGGGCGTTATCGAGCGTGGCAGGCACATCGATCGGCCCGGGTGTCAGCACTTCGTCACCTCTTCGGCGCTCAATCGGCACGGCGCCGCGGGCCAGCGCGTCGGCATATGAGAGGAAGGCATCCGACAGTAACAATTCGCGATCAAGCGGCGGCAATGTCGATCTGCGCCGCAGCAGGTTCGCGTGGAACAGTTCGAGGTTAAGACCTTGATCGCCGGCGCGCAACACGGCGTTCACCAGTAAATTCGCCTGCGCTTGCCGGGTCGTCCAGACTGGTTCGAAGTCATGGCGCGCGTAGAAACGCCGCAGCAATCCGACATTCAACCGTTCACCGGCGACGACTAACCCAGGCGCCCCATCGATGCGCTTGCCGAGTTCAGTATTGGCATGCGGCGCCAGCGCGGAGACCGCGCCAGGCTTGAGAGCCGGACCGATTGCACCGGGCTCCGGATCCACATCGCACCCAGCAAGCATGCATGTTGCGGCGAGAGCGATCGCGCCGCCTGCAATCGTGGTGCGCCGGGACACTTGAGGCCGAGCCGAAGTCAATGGCTTTTGGTGACCCAATTCGACCGTGTGCCACGGCACGCGCACGAATGCCTCTCCTCGAGCTTCCCCCGACCCACGCTACTAGTGGTTTGACTCTTTACAAAGAATTCCCTTTAAACTCTGGTTTGTCCACGAACCATTCAATGAGGGAGTAAGGGAATGTCCGCCGTGTCCAAGACAACAGTGGCCCGCCACAGGCTGTTGCGTGGTGCGGCAATGGTTGCCGTCGTGGTTCCCGTGGTGGCCCTCGCGGCGTGTGCTGGGAAGCCGCCACCACCGCCGGCGCCGGTCCAAGCGGCCCCACCGCCTCCGGCCCCAGCTCCGGCTCCTGTTCCGCCGGCACGCGGCTAGTCAGCAGGGCACGGTAAGGCGCAAGAACTCGATCCTCTTCGAACCGTCGAACCGACACCTGACCGCCACCGACATTCGTTCTATGCACTAAGGCGAGAGGCTGCACCCGGGGGGATGGGCTGAAATGACGGGGCTATGAGATAGACCTTGCTCGTTGGGGCGAGGACCTCCGCGTACGAGTTCAGCGAGGAGCAGAGAGGACGCAGCCATCACGCAGCCGGTATATACCGGCTGCGTGATGGCTGCGAGCATGCGCTTGCGGTCGTTGTCCTTGAGGACGAGATCGCGCTGAGGGCAATGAATCCGCTGAAGCATCCTTTTAGACACAGCGGAAGTGGCCCCGGCAGTCGGATCGCCGCCTACGCCATGCAGGGGACAACATGTGCCGTTTGGGCGGCAAAGACATCGGGCGGTGACCCCGAAGCTGAGGTATTTCGAAGTCTGCGGAGCGGGAGCTTGTGACGGTTTCGCCCCAGAAGCGGATCGACCGCTTTCTATCGGGGCCGTGTGAAAACGCGGTGACTGGAAAGCCATGATCGTTACGGGGCGGCACCACAAAAATTCCCTCGGATATCGATGAGTTTCGGCCTCCCAAGCAGTCTCACGAGTGAGTCGCCCCCCAGGCGCGAGGACGAAGAAATGCTGTCATCAGCCCGCAAGAGCATTGTCGTCATCGGCGGCGGCCGCGGCGTTAGTCGGCGCATCGTGGAAGCCGGTATTCGCGAGTCGGCGCGCGTGCTGGCCGTGGCACGCCAGGAGGCTCGGCTCACGTAGTTGGCACAGGAGGACCCCGGCACCGAGGTGCTGGTGCTCGATGCGACGGACGAGTGTGCGCCATCCAGGGGGTACGATCTTCGCCAGACTGATGGCCTGGTCCTTTGCGCGGGCCATTTTTCCACCCGCTGCGCCACGGCTTGAGCAAACCTGACAACGAGTCCGTTTCGGGACTCTCTGGCGCCTCTCACGTTGGTTTCGCCGATGTCCGGGAGTCAGCGGGGGCAGGGCAGAGGGCTTTGGCGGGCACGGCGTGACCAGCGCTCGTCGGGCCTGGCCATCCTCATCGATATCCAGCCGAACCGTGCGGCGACCCCGAACCCTCGCCTGGCTCGGCCACTTCGACCATTTCCGACGCTGCCATCCGGCCTCTCCCATAGGCACGATTGCCGGGGGGCCGGAGCTAGGGCAACCTCGCCGGCGATTATTTTGCCCCGCCGCTGGGCGGCATTCCTCGCGCACAGAAATAACCGCCGGCCTCAGTCCGCCGCTCCGCTCCGGCCGCAAGCGGTGCCTTGGCTCCGGCCCCCGGCTAAGGGTTGTGGGGATTCATCTGGAATTGATGACGGCGGCAGCGAGGTAGATCATAGCCTCGAAGCTGCGGTCGGTTTTGCAGGCGCGCATGGCGATGCGCTTGAACTCTTTCAACTTACAGAAGAAGTTTTCGATGAGATGGCGCCACGTGTAGATGGCGCGGTCGATTTTGAGTTTCTGGGCGCGGGCAGGATGCTGCGAGATGACGATCCGCGCGCCCCGCTCGTTCAGCTCGGCCACGAGTGCATTGCTGTCGAAGGCCTTGTCAGCGATCAACCCGTCGAAGGCGACGCCCTCGATGAGCGGCGGCACCCCGATGCTGTCGTGGCGGTTGCCAGGCATCAGCCGAAAACGGACCAGATTGCCCAGCGCATCGGTGAGGGCGAGGATTTTGGTCGTCATGCCGCCTTTGGAGCGGCCGATGGCCTGGCTCTGAGCCCCCCTTTTGCGCCCTGGCCGTGCCGGTGAACCTTCACGATGGTCGCATCCACCATGGCGTATTCCATGTCGGGTTGGTCCGAGAGGGCGTCGAATATTCGCTTGAAAACATCAGCTTCGCGCCAATCACGGAAGCGGCGGAACGCCGTGCTCCAGTTACCGAAATGAGCCGGTAGGTCACGCCAGGGACTGCCCGTGCGCACAATCCACAGAACCGCTTCGATGAAGAGGCGATTGTTCCTTCCGCTACGCCCAGGGTCCGTCGGCTTGCCCAGACAATGCGGTTCAATCTTCGCCCACTGAGCGTCCGTCAATACAAAGCGATCCATCCAGAGCGTGAACCACATCCCACCCGCCTTGTGAATCCCCACAGCCCGTAGAGTTTTCGGGCTCGTTCCGGCAGCGGGTTGGTAGCACCGCCGGCATTCATCAAGGCCACAGGCGGCACGTTGCCAATCGCCCCATGCGGCCGCTCCTCATTGTAGTAGTAGCTGCGCCAATCCCTGCGGCCAGCACCGCGGCGTGGCTGAGGGATCGTCCTAATATCGCGCTGATTGCCCGGGATCGGGATGGGCTCTACGCGGACGCATCCCGCCAGGGCGCCCCGCAGGCGAGACAGATCGCCGACCGATTCCACCTGATCCAAAACTTGCGGGTCGCCATCGAACGCCAGCTGAGCGGCCTCGAGCGCCCAGTCCGAGGCTACCGTGCGAACCCGGGTCGACTTGCGAGCGTGGATGAGCCGTTGCGCTCCGACGAGGCCGGGCCGAAGGAGCTCACGCACATCTCGGGCCGCCCGTTCCTGCTGGAAGCGTCTGCCAAGGTTCGGGCCATATATGAGGCGGGAGAGATTGTCGCTGCGATCACCCGAAAGCTGCGTCTCAGTCGGAAGACGGTTAACAAATGGGTGCGCCTCGATGCCCTGCGCGGAACGCGCCCGAATTGCACCCAGGCTCTGCACGCCGGCTCGATTTGCCAGCTTCCTGCAGAAGCGTTGGGCCGAGGGGGAGAGGAACGTTCGCCGCTTGCTGCAGGAGATCCGCAATCAGGGTTATACTGGATGTTTTTCCCGGTTGGCGGCATTTGTCGCGAAGTGGCGGCAGAAATTGGCGGAGAGCCCGGAACCTCCGCCCCCGAGAGAAGTGCTGCCGCTCGACGCCCGGACAGGGGCGGTGATCTCGCCCGTGGTCACTGCAGCGCTCTGTATCAAACCGCGCTGTTTGCTGACCACGCATCAAGCGGGAAAGGTAGATGTACTCAAGCGGGCTCTGCCGATGTTCGCTCGCATGCGATCCTTGGCGATGCGGTTCCGTGGGCTAATGCGCGGCGGACGCTCTTCCGCGCTGCTTAACTGGATCTGGGATGCGATGGCCTCTGGGGTCCCCACGATGCGGATCTTCGCAGGCAAGCTGCGGCACGATATCGACGCTGTACGCAACGCCATCCATGAGAAGTGGAGCAACGGCCAAACCGAAGGACAGGTCAACCGCCTGAAGCCACTCAAGCACGCCATGTTTGGTCGCGCCAGTGTCAAACTGCTCAGCGCGAGGATGCGCCCTCTCTGCGAATTTGAGCAGCACCAGGATTAATCCAGACCCGTTCAAACGACAACGTATCATGCGACGGTTCGCTCGTTGCTAAATCGCGTCGGAACAGACTCCCACGCTCATCCTTCCCGCTCTATGTCTTCGCGTTATCATGTCGTTCAAGACCGCGGCGGTTCTACCTTGGGTGAAGGTGATACAAACGAGGGTGCGCGCTGGCGCGAGGCCATGAGGAAACTCAAGGCTCAATTCTGATTCGGCGCGCCCTTCCTGGACTGATTTGCAACTCCTTGAGGCGTCGGTATAGCGTGGCGCGGCTGACCTTGAGTGCGTGGGCGGCCGCGACGACGTCGTTCTCATTTTTCTGAAGCACCGAGATAATTAAGGCTCGCTCACGCTCGCGGCTTGACGTAGCCAATGCGTGCTGACTGGAGATCTGGTTGTCGACTTCTCCGCTCGCGACACCGGCGTTCATCTCGAGGTCGAAGAACACGTGCTCGGGTCGCATCACGCCGTCGCTTGCGATGCAGGCGGCGCGCGTCAGCACATTACGGAGTTCACGAATGTTGCCTGGCCACGAATGCGCTCTCAACTTCGCGATGGTCGCGTCGGGAAGCGACAGAAGTGGGAATCGCCTGAGTTGTCTCAAGACGAGTGAGACGACGCTTTCGAAGTCGCTTCGCTCACAGAGCGGGGGAAGGCTTATCGCCACCCCTGCCAGCCGGTAGTAAAGATCTGCGCGGAAGCGGCCCTCTTTGATCGCGCGGACGATCGATACATTGGTAGCTGCAATCACTTTGACGTCGAGGTGGCTAACCTTGCCTCCACCAATGGGGGTAATCTCGGAATTTTCTAGAAATCGGAGTAGGCGGGTCTGCAGGCCTGGGGGCATGTCGCCGATCTCGTCGAGGAAGAGCGTGCCGCGATCCGCATCGGCGATCCGTCCCCGCCGGCCCTCGCGCTTCGCACCTGTGAATGCGCCGCCGAGATAGCCGAACAACTCACTATCAATGAGCGTCTCGGGAATTGCAGCGCAATTGATCGCGACAAAGGGCCTCGCCGCGCGCGCGCTGGCGGTGTGAATCGCCCGCGCCAGCACGTCCTTTCCGGTTCCGGTCTCTCCGAGGAGGAGCACAGGCAACGACGTGTCGCATGTTTGCCGTAGCAAGTCGACGTTCCGTCGCATGCCGGGGTCTCTGCCGGCGATCTCCTCAAGGGTGAGGCCTCCCTCCTCCCGCTGTGGCGGCAGCGGACGACTTTCCTTGGGCGCAACGTCTGAGACACCGACGGGCCGGGACGCCCTGACCGGAAAGATCGCGCGGCTCTTGATCCGCGCCCCGCTGCCGGTCCTGAACAGGGTAACTGCCTCGGTGCCAAGCGGCTGCAAAAGGGTTCGGTTGCGATCGAAGAACTGCCAAATCGATTTGCCCTCAAGGCGCGGATTCGGCAGCCCGAGAAGCTCCTGTGCGTGCCGATCACCGGCGACAACAGTGCCTTCGTCGTGCGTGGCGACAAAAGCGAGACGTCCCGGCGAAACAAGCATCTCGATCAGGCAGAGATCCTTATAGTGGTAGCGGAAAAGACGTTGCTCAATCTCCGCGGTCATCCGCACGAGCACGTTGAAAGCGACCTGATGTGCCCCGGCAGACATCGAGGCGGACCGTGTCGCAATGTTGAAGACACCGAGGACTTCACCGGTTGCGGAGTGCAACGGCGCGGCCGCGCAGCTGTTGCCGGCATATTGCTTCAGGAAGTGTTGCTCGCGGTAGATGGAAATGGGTTTCTCTTCCCAAAGGCACGTACCAATGCCATTGGTGCCCTCGGCCTCCTCGATCCACAGCGAGCCGGGGCACTCCAGACTTGGCAGATAGCCTTTGCTTGTCGTCGAAAGAGTGAGGGTCGTCACACCGCGGCCGTTGCAGAATGTCACCTCATAGCCCGACGAGCCCAGAAATCCGAAAAGTTCGAATAGTCCTTGCTCGATGATGTCGCGGTACGGCTCGAGTTCAGTGACGTGGGAGCGAAGCTCGATCGCCGTCAGGACCTGCGGTCGACGTCTCTGTCCAGGATCGAGGCGGTGCATTTCAGTGCAGCGGCGCCACGAGGCCTCTATGCCTCCCGGTGCATCCGGCGCGCGGATCACTGACTGTATTCGAGCCGTGTGCGCAGGCGCATCAGCCATCCATCGCACCTTCTAGGACAAAGGAATCGCGCGCCTCGCGTCGCCAACAAGAACTCAAATGTACTTTATTTCAAAATTGCGTCCTTCGCAACCAAATTGCCCCAATGGCACATTGCTCGCCCCTGGAGTAGCGCTCGTGAAGTGTGACGGCCCCGGCTGAAATCACCGAGGACCGCGATCAAGCCTTCCGACAGAGAGCGGGACGGGCAAGCGCAAACGAACCCGTTCCGCCGCTGAGAGTCCGAGCAAGGATGTCCTCGCCAGGGGCGGGCCGACTATCGGGGCCGCATTTCCGAGCCGCAGGGTCCAGCAACGTGCCGCGTTCATGGACGAGATCGAGAGCGGCGTGCGCACGTTGGTTCTTCCACCCGCCGGCGCGACGAGTCACGATGGCGGCCGGCTCCCAAAAGGTGGGACCGGGGGATGGCCAGGCGGGAGAGGATGGATCGGATGAAAACGGTTCGCGTCGTCTGCGCCCATGATTGCCCGGATAGGTGTTTGCTGATGGTTGACGTGGACGGCGGGTGTGTACTGCGCGCCCGGCGGGAGCTGCACGGCAAATTCGTGGCACTGGCCGACGTGGCGCATGAAGTCGTTGCCGATCTCCTCGACCGGCGCGGCGAAGTTGCCCTTGGCGACGGCTGACGCGGCCTTGGTGGTCTCGACGGTAGTGAACCCGCTACGGAGAGCATGAGAAACACCGGCACGGCCACGCCGAGCTCGCGGTGCCTCGATTCGAGGGGCCGCGATAGCGCTCCGTCAGCGGTTGAACGTAGGCGTTGGCGGCGGTGGTCGAGAAGCGCTCCTAGTCGCGCATCTCGGGCAAGACTTGCGAGGAGAGCGAGACAAACAAATCGGGGCGTCGGCAGGGAAGAAATTCAGCGACCCAGGCCTTCTGCGCGGGTTGATGAGGGCGTGGAGGGAGCCGACCGCGACGCTCTCCACCTTCTCGCTGCCCAGCAGCGGGATGAATGCCCGGACCGCTTCCTCGTCGAGTGGCGCGAGCGCCGCGCTGGAATCGTCGATCCGTTCGGGCAAGGGCAGACGAAGATGGCGCAAGACCAGCGGCTCGGGCAGGACGAGGTTGAGGTCCTATTGGTCGTAGCGGTGCTCGTTACGCATCGCATGCACTTCGCGGAAGCTCGCGGTGGTGATCAGCGCAGTGTGCGCCCCTTGCGCTCGATGAGCGTGTTGGTCGCGAGCCTGGTACCGTGGACGACGGAGTCGATCGTCCCGGGCGCGATTTCGCCGGTCGCGAGGATCGTCCGTACTTCGGTGAGAACGCCCTTTTCGGGGGCAGAAGGGGCAGCGACGACCTTGAGACTGGTACGCTCGCACGATGCCCAAGGGCGAGGTTGGTGAAGGTGCCGCCGATATCGATGGTGAGGCGGGAAGACGCCATGCGCGCTTCCGGTGGTGGCCGGTTGGGCCTAGCGTCGCCGCCGTCTCGTCGCAAGGCGGCGTGAGGCTGCGGGCGCGAAAGCGGCCGTGGCGCGCCGTGGGGCGGTGGCGGGACTTGGCGTCGACTGCCCCGACCCACCTAGACGTTGGCGCCTCGGTCTGGGCCCCCCGGCCCGGGGCGCCGACCCC
This sequence comes from Acetobacteraceae bacterium, assembly GCA_030037175.1. Taxonomy (GTDB): domain Bacteria; phylum Pseudomonadota; class Alphaproteobacteria; order Acetobacterales; family Acetobacteraceae; genus JAKAWQ01. The sequence continues at coordinate 32,611 of JASHRV010000190.1, read as the reverse complement.
GTGCGTTCGCGCCCAGGCCTACCTAGCACTTCCTTTGATGTAGTCGGCTGTTCGCTCCGCCATCATGATCACCGGTGCGGTCAGGTTGCCGGATGTCAGGAACGGCACAGCCGAGGTATCGACCACGCGCAGTCCGTCCAGCCCATGGACCCTGAGCTCGGTATCGACGACGGCTCGTTCGTCCGTTCCCATTTTACATGCCCCGCAGGGATGCAGGGCGCCCTGTCCGGTCTCCCGCACGAAGGCCTCGCGGTCTGCCTTGGTTCGGAGCAGCGCCTGTGGACGACAGATTGATTTGATATACGGCTCGAGAACAGGCTGAGCCATGATCTCCTGGCCGATCCGAACTGCCTCACCCAGGCCTTCCACGTCGTACTGTTCGGTGAGGTAGCGGGGATCGACGATCGGGGGGACCATGATGTCGGAGGAGCGAAGCCTGATCTCTCCGCGCGACCGTGGTCGCATCTGATAAACGTTGAGCGTGCAGCCGTTGCCGCTTGGCGTCGTTTCCGAGCCTTCCTCGACGCCCGCTCCCGGCAGAAAATGATATTGCAAATCCGGGGTCACCTCCGATTTGTGGCCCCACCAGACGAGCCCGCCCTCGCAAACGTTGCTCGTGGCGGGGCCGCTGCGGAAGAGCAGGTATTGAAGAGCGGCGGGTATCTGCCACCATGCCCTCTTATATTTGTCGTAACTGTGCGGGCCCGTGAGATCGTAGATGAGGAAAACATCGACGTGATCGTGCAGATTTTGGCCAACCCCCGGGAGATCGTGGACGACCGGCACGCCGACCTGACGAAGATGCTCACCCGGACCGATTCCTGAGGCCATCAGCAGATGCGGTGAACTGATAGCGCCAGCGCTGACGATGACTTCGCGGTCGGCATACACGGTTTTCAACTGGCCGTCCCGAACGTATTTGACACCAACCGCCCGCCCCTGCTCGACCAGAATCTTCACGACACGTGTTCCGGTCCAGATTCGAAGATTGCGACGAGCGCGCGCCGGGTTCAGGTACGCGCCAACTACGCTGCAACGCCTGCCGTTACGCATCATCACTTGATACAAGCCGCACCCGGCCTGCGTACGGGAATTGAAATCCGCGTTGAAGGGAATGCCGATATCCTGGCAGGCCTGCAGCCAAACCTTGGTCAGCGGATGTGTCTGGCGCTGATCTGAAACCGCGAGCGGGCCTGTGGTTCCGTGGGCCTCACCAGCGAAGCGTTCGTTATGTTCCGCCCGCTTGAAGTACGCCAGCACGTCCGCGTAGGACCAGCCCTGACAGCCCGACGCAGCCCAGTGATCGTAATCTTCAGGACAACCCCGCATGTACACCATCGCATTCACGGAACTGCCACCGCCCAGGACGCGCCCCTGAACCATGTCGGGGTATTCGGCCGCCCGACCATTCGTCGCGGGCTCGATCCTGAAGCGTGAAAGAAGTGGCCCCTTGGCGGTCTTATAGTAGGTGACTGGAATATGGATGTAGGCATTTCTGTCACGCGGGCCCTGTTCCAACAACAGAACCGTGGCATCGTCCAATTCACTGAGCCGGGCCGCCACAACCGACCCGCCTGGACCGCTTCCAACGACAACAAAATCGACCATGAGCTGCTCCGGGAACGGGGCGCGTTCTATCGCAATGCAAACGATCCCTATAGCACAATGATCGCCTCGGGAGGCGACCTCAGGACCCGATCGTGACAAGATTAGCAACCACCATGCCAGCGCCCCCTCTTGTGCGCAGAACACGCGGTCCGTGGACAGCATCGCCGCGATTGGGATCTCACGCAGCGGAACGGTCGATGCCACGGCGCGGATCGGAAGGGCCCTCGCGGAGACAATATTCTCTGGTATGATTTTTGCTAATGACAAGCTGGGGTCCCAGTTGGTTCGAACGGTCATCCAGCCCGGTGAAAATCGCATGAGCGAAGCAGAGGCCTTCGTCAGAGCTATGGCGGCGTTTGCGAGCGGGGTGACAATCGTCACGACCGGCCGCGCTGGACACCGCCGTGGTCTGACGGCCACCGCGGTGTGCAGCCTCTCGGCGGACCAACCGTCGCTGCTCGTATGCGTCAACCGCAAAGCGTCGGCGCATGACGTTCTTGTCAACGAGCGGTACTTCGCGGTGAACGTACTGACAAAAGCCCATCGAGAGATCGCTGTGATGTTCTCGAGTTCCGCGCCGGAATGTCGCGTCGGACGATTCGCTAAGGGCGAGTGGGGGATATTGGAGACGGGCGCACCGGCTCTTCTTTCCGCCGCCGCTGTCTTCGACTGCGAGTTGGACCGGATTATCGACGGCTTCTCGCACTCAATTCTCATCGGCTTGGTGCGGAGCACGCGCCTCTTCTCCAACCCCGACGATGACGCGCTGATTTGGCATGGGAGGCGGTTCAGATCAGTCACCGACCTCGTCGATCCGATGCATCGATCGGCGGACGGCCTGCCACTGGGGACGGCCCAGACTTTCGCAAAGAGTTCTGGCTAGAGCATGATCATCGGCAGCGGGGAAACCGGGTGCGTCAATCACGCGATCAGAGGTAGAGAGATGGAAAGGGAAAAGTGTGCGTGAGCGAACCGAGCCTGCTCATGACGCGCCGGCCCCTTTTTTCCCCGCCCTTGGCGGCGACATGAAATGATCCTGCCCGCCGGCATAAAGGTGTCGCGGGTGACAGCGCGCAGGATTGAAAGCCTGCGCACACCCGCCCTGGTTTAAATGCACACCGTGCATTAGCGTTGAGCGGAGTGGAGCAAAGGACGCCAAGCCGAGGAAACACTAGGCTGCGGCTCGGAGCGCCTCCATGTGCTGACCGAGGCTAGGCAACACGCGTTCCGCGATCAGCCGCATGGATGTGCGGTGCAGCGTTGGGCTATCCCAATCCTTGTGGGTGACGAGCAGTGTGCCGAACCAGCCGATCTCGTCGACCAGCGCCACCAGCTTGTCCATGACGGTGCGCGGGCTACCGGAGATGACCATCGACTCGAGCATATTGGGAACGGTAAGCTCGTCGTCGGTCATCGCCTCGTTCCTCTTGAAGATCTTCGTCATCTTATAGGTTCGCAAATTGTCTCGGAGATAGGCGTAGTACCATCCCGGGCTGCAATTCTCATCGGCGAGGTAATCGGCGGCTTCGGCATCAGTTTCCGTGCAGACGATGCTGCGCGCCACACGCCAGGTGCCGCGATCCGGGCGCCGCCCCGCCTTTTCCGCCCCCTCGCAATAGGCCTGCCAATGGGTGAGAACTTGATTGCTCGGCGTGAAATTGGCCGAGATCATCCCCCACCCTCGCTCGCCCGCAAGTCGCGCGGTCGAAGACTTAGGGCTCATCGCCGAGACCGCCAAGGGCGGATATGGTCGCTGCAATGGCTTGAGCATTGGCCCGATGCCGAGGTGAAGCTGTGTCTCCCGATCGACGATCACATTCCAGAATTTTCCATGAATCCGGTACGGCGGATCCGAGGTCCAGATCTTGTGGATGATCTCTATGCTTTCCGACATCATCGCCGTGCGGTCCTTGTCGAATGTCTCGAACAGCTCGAAGTCCGAGCCGAGACCGCCCGGGCCAACGCCCATGATGTACCGACCGCCCGAGAGATGGTCGAACTGCGCGACATCGCCCGCCACCGCTGCCGGGTGGTGCTGCGGCAGATTGATCACGCCCGTGCCGAAGATGATGCGTTTCGTCATCGGGATCAGCGTCGCCATGAACTGCAAGGGGCTGGTGATCGGCTCTGTCTTGCAGGAGTAATGCTCGCCAACCCATGCCTCGTCGTATCCGAGTTGGTCCGCGAGCAGGATCGCCTCGCGGTCCTGTCTCAGAATGTCCATGTACTGCCGGCTCGGATTGTGAAGGGGCATCATAAATAGACCCAGTTCCATGTTCATTCCCTGTTTCTATCGATGGCTCAGGGCCCGGTGGTGCCCATAGCACGAATTTGAAGCAAACCGCGTGCCACGCAGTCGCGGTCCGCTCCTGCTCGCCGCGGTTCACTTTTGCTACCGTGCCGGTTGGTCAAATCCGGGGCTCACGCGGGGGCAGGAACCGTAACCACGGCCGCGCGCCGGGCATCGGATGACTGTCCTCTGCGGCGATGACGACGTTGCGCCCTAGTTTCAACCGGGTCAGACGGCTGAGCCGACGGTCATAGTCACGACCGGCGGGAGCGACCGGTCAAGGCGCACTACTGGTCTTTGCCCCCTGTGACCGGCGTAGCGGCGCCTGGCCGGTGAGAGCCAATTGCGCGCGCCGTGTGCATGACGGCACCGTCTCATGGGTGAGACAATTCTTGGACGCAGGTGAGACGAGTTGCGAAACCTGGTGGGCCTTGACCGGAGGCAGCTTAAGCAGTCGGCCTGGTACACGAATTGCATAGGATCTGCGTACAAATTGCGGCGGCCTAAGTCGCTGATCTCAAGGGGGACTGATCGCTCTGATGGCGACCACGGGCTCGGCTGCCACAATGAGTATCGGCCAGCAAGCGATGTCGAAGGTTGCCTCGCCGACGGAGGGCACCACGATGTTGTGGACGCTCTCGCCCCTCGTTGCAGGCGTAGTGGCGGCGGATGCCGCACCCGCGATCAGAGAGGCGGGGGGTGCCGTTCTCACCGGGGGAGCGAGCGCCAGTGCCGCGGGCCGATTGCGGCGCCGGCACGTTCGCCTAATCCCGCCCACGACGCCCGTTACCGCGAGGTTGTTCGCCACCAACCGCGTGGGCCCCATCGTTTGGCGAAGCCCCGCCGCATGATCCTCTCCGGATGCACCAGAACAACCCGGCGAACGCGGGCGCGTTCGTGTGTTAGCGCCGGGCACCGCGGACGACCGCGATGACGAGGGATCCGGCGGGGCTCGAGGGAGCGAGGGCACTCTTCTGTTCGGCGGCGGCACGCTGTTGCCCAGGCGCGAGGACGGTTTGTGTGTCGCCCGCAAGCGCCGAGCGGCGCCGACAACCTTCGCCGGTCGGGGCGGTAACACCACCGCACGAGAACACCCTGCTACAAACGCTGCGATTTTTTCCAAACGGGCCCGCATCAGTCGCGGGGCACGGCGCGATCAATCGGCTATCGAGAAATGAACGAACAGGAGAACAGCATGAGACAATCACTTTCGCGCACGATGCGCAATCTCGTCGCCTTCGCTGCGGCCGGGCTGCTTGGTGCGGCAGCGTTCGCCTCGCCCTCGCCGGCGGCCGGCGTCACTTTGAAGATCGCCTATTCGTCGGACTGGGTTCCGCTGACGCCGGAAGCGGGCAAGGCCTGGTGGGCCGACCTGGTGCGTCAGTTCAAGGCGTCCCATCCAGGCGTCAACGTTCAGCAGATTCCCATTCCGGGATCATATGCGGACGTCGAGAACCGTCTCAGCCTTCTCTTCCGTTCACCGAGTACGGCGCCCGATGTCGCGGAACTATCGAACCAGGACATCATTCAATGGATCGATAGCAACTATTTGGCGCCGATCACGAAATGGGTTGCTACGGATCCGAGCTGGCAGGGCATGCCACCGGCCGTTCAGGCCGAGAGCACCTTGGACGGCCAAGTCTATGGCATCAGCCACGGCGAGAATGATATCGCTCTTCTTTACGATAAGGCCATATTTCAAAAGGCGGGAATCCCGCTCCCATGGGCGCCCAAAACCTGGGCCGACGTGCTTGCCGCAGCGCGCAAGATCAAGGCGTCAAGCCCGAACGTCTGGGCGTTCTGGTTGCCGACGGGAACGGCGCAAGGGGCCTCTGCCGCGTCGTACGGGCCCAACAGCTTTCTGTTAGGGTCATCGGACCCGACAATCTTCGACACGAAGACGCAAAAATGGGTGGTGGATAGCAAGGGAATTCGCGAAGTTATCAGCCTGTACCGCACCGCCTCGGCGGAGGGTCTGCTGGCCCCGGCGTCGCAGCTCCTGAATGCGAATGCGATCGCTACGCCGCCGGTGGACATTCCGAAGCACATGATTGGCATCACAGTTGCGGGGAATTGGTTTACGATCCAATGGACCAAACAGATCTCCGCGCCGTACTACCCGAATGGCTTCAGCCAAATCGGGCTCACCCCGATACCGACGATTGGCGGCGCGGCGCCCGAGATGGCCAGCAGCCTCAGTGGCTGGGATTGCGTGATCTATCGTCGGTCGAAACAGAAAGAACTGGCTTGGCAGTTCATTCAGGTCGTCCAGATCAAGAAAAACCTCCTCGAAGCTGCCTTGCTCAACGGCTGGACACCACCCGTATCCGCTTACGCGGAAGACAAAGCGTGGACCGCAATCGATCCGTTCCAGGCCGGATTCCAGAAGATTTATCCAGCGGCGATCGGCATTCCGGTGCAGTCCGGGTACACAGCATGGGCAATGGGCTTCGTCACCGCGACCGAGGCGGTTGTGCTGAACCCCAAGCTCTCGGTCGACGATGCGGTCGAGAAGATGAAAGCGTACGTCACGAATCAGTTGGGCGCGGACGAAGTGGAAGCCCTCAAATAGGAGATCAACTTTGAGCCGACGGATGCGGCACGTTCGATTCATCGGCCGTATCGCGGACCTGAAGTCGGGCCGACATTCGTCCGCCTGGTCCGGTGGGTGCTCCGATTGCGGACGTTTATCAGGATGAGACCGAACTCCGGCGCTGATCACGGTGCCTGTCCGCCGGCCAAGCAACGGGCGATCGGCGAAGCTGATTCTGGTTCCGCCGCCGATCGCCCGTTGCGGCCAGCGCGGCGAGTGCGCCGAGCCGTGCGGCGCAGCCGAGCGCGAAGAGGAGTCGCCGATGCTCGCAGTCGGTGAGCCGGCAGGCCCTCGTTATGGCGAAGCCACGGCGCGGGCCGCCGGTTCGTCGCATCGCCGTAAAGCCGTGCGGGGAACGGCCGCCACCCGGAGAGGTGGTCGCGGGGAGCCTCTTCCAACACGCATGCGGCCTGTTGGCCCGACGCCGACGCGCGCGGCGGTCGGCGCAAACGGTACCGGGCAATGCCTGCACGCCTGTCCGGGCGCCGCGGCCAACAGTTTGCGATTGCTGCGGGTCAGCCCCCTTGCTATCCATCGCTCCCGGTCGGAACGGATCTTGCAGGGGAAATATCAACGGCGGAGAACCAACCGCGTCGGCGGCGAAAATCGGGGTGCGAGCCGGATGATGGTCGGGAGCGTTGTCCGTGAGATGTCCGGTGATCATTAGGATTTTGGGCGGATCGCCATGCCGACGGTAACGTTCCAATCCGTTTCCAAGCTTTTCGGCGACATCTTTGCCGTTCGTGATCTGGATCTCGGAATCAATGACGGAGAGTTTGTCGTCTTCGTGGGTCCGTCCGGTTGCGGAAAAACGACGACGTTGCGCATGCTGGCCGGCCTCGAGGGGCCGTCTTTCGGGCGAATCCTGTTTGACGGCACGGACGTTACGATGCTTCCCCCGGGGCGCCGTGACGTCGCGATGGTGTTCCAAAGCTACGCCCTCTATCCCCATATGACGGTCTATAAGAACCTTTCCTTCGGGCCAGAATCGCGACGGGAGCGGTCTGCCGCAACCGACGCGCGCATTCACGAAGTCGCCCGCCTTCTTGGCCTGGACGGCATGCTGAGCCGGAGACCCGGCGAGCTATCGGGTGGTCAAAGACAGCGCGTCGCTCTCGGACGCGCAATGGTCCGAGAACCGAAAGTCTTCCTGCTCGACGAGCCACTGTCGAACCTCGACGCGAGCCTGCGTACTCAGATGAGGGTTGAGATTTCGGATCTCCAGCGTCGCCTTGGCGTCACGACCGTTTATGTCACGCACGATCAAGTGGAAGCGCTGACGATGGGGCACCGCGTCGCGGTGTTCAACAAGGGACGATTGCTGCAGGTTGATACGCCGCGCGGATTGTACAAGTCGCCCGTCGATCGTTTCGTCGCGACATTCATCGGCTCTCCGAGAATGAATCTGGCTCCAAGCACGTTTTCCCGGACCAACGGCTCCGTGGCCATCCAATTCCTCGGGACGAACGCGGTATTGACCGATTGGCAGTCGCGCGCGCTTGAACGCATCGGATCGGCCGATCTCGAAATCGGTCTGCGCCCGCAGGATATCCACTGGGTTCAGGATGCCCCAACTCGATGCAACCACCCCCTTTTCGGCACCGTCCATACAGTCGCGCCGACAGGTGCCGAGACGTTCGTCACCGTCGATATTCAGGGGCGACGGATTGACACCCGATTCCCTAGCTTCAGCCGGATTCAGATCGGAGACCAGGTCGAGCTGGCCTACGATCTTGCAGATATCTATCTGTTCGACAGTGCGACGGGACAAAATCTGGTCCACGTGGCCGGGGTCCTACCGCCCCGCCCCGCCCCCGACTCCCGTCCGGCAATCGTCGTCGGTTGAGGGTGTCGCAACAGTGCCCGCGCTGGACGAGCTCCGCAGCGGTGCCTCGGCGAAGAGCGCCTCGCAAGGGGGAGCCGCCGGCAGAGGTTTCACACCCGCCCCGCCCGCCGTCTGCATTCTAGGCTTAGAGCGAGATGAATTCACTCACGCTCGCCCATCCCGCTCTATCTGGGTGTTTGGTCACGTGACTGATACCTCCGTTGATGCCACCTCCGGCGATCATGCCCCGTCTAGACCGGCATGGCGTTGGAACCTGGCCCGGCCGCTGCTGACGTCTTCGATCGGCAACATAGGACAGCCGATGCGCCAGGCCCTACCACGCACCCCGGCCTTCGATGCCAACCTACCGATCCGCCGGCGAATGCATCGCCTCCGGCCGAAGCCCCGGCGGTGGCAGATTGAGCGTGCACCTAGCGGCAGTCTCCGTGCGGCTCGGATCGTGGTGTGCTCACCGATGCTGATGGGTCGGTCGCCTCGTGATCGATCATACCGGACTGTTGACAAGCCAGAGCCAGAACTCACGTACACGATCGCCGGCGGCAACGGGGAAAACAACCGTATCGTCTGGCCCGAACAGTCCCTTCGTCAGTTGCTACCCCGCGCATGCCCGGTCAGTCATTGATGGCGGTTTTGAGACATGATCGGCGGCATTTTCAGTGGGGCTGGATCCCGTTCCTGGCGCCGGCGTCGATCCTGCTGCTCGCCCTCTTCCTCGTACCCGTTGGATTTTCCTTCTATCTCGGCCTGACGAACCTGCAGTTGATCGGGCCACATTCGATAAATTACTGGTTTACAGGCCTGTCGAACGTCCAGGCCCTTCTGGCCGACAAGGACTTCCTTCAGTCAATCTGCCTCACGCTCATCTTCGTCGTCGGCTCAGGCGCGTTCGGCTCGAGCCTACTCGGCCTTGTTCTCGCCCTTTCGATGCAAAGAGCAAATCCTATCTTGCGCTCCGCAGTCGGCGCGGTCGTCGTCCTCGGCACCGTCCTGCCTCCGGCGACCGTGGCGGTGGTGTGGTCGGCCGTCACCAGCACCGGCGGTATCTTGTCTCTTCTCGTCGGGTTTCGACGAGCCGGCTTCCTGTACAAGGCCCCGATGCTCGTTGTTTCGTTGGCAAACGCCTGGTCCCTCTGCGGCTTGTCGATGCTCATCTTTGCCGCCGCGCTGCGCAATGTCCCTCGTGACATGATCGAGGCCGCAATGCTTGAAAATGCCGGTCCCTTCAGGCGCTTCGCAAGAATCGTATTTCCGGTGATCCGCCCCACGGTCATCACGTCCTGCCTGTTGATGACCCTGCTTTCCTTCGGCAACTTCACGGTGGTCTTCCTGATGACGGGCGGGGGCCCGGCCGGAGCGACTGATATCCTCCCTCTTTATTCCTACATCGAGGCCTTCTCGTACCACCGGCTCGCGTACGGCGCGTTGCTCGGCAACGTGATTGTACTTTTTTCCGGGCTGCTCTGCCTCGCCTTTCTGGGGCTCGGACGATTGAGCGGCCGATCCGACAGGATGGGTGGCGGAAGGATGACGGGGCTTGCGGCGGCGGAAGAGATTGCGCCACTCACTGGCCCGACGTAGCGGAGGCCGGACGTAGCGGAGGAAGGCACGGTTGGCGACGGATCAGCTGAGCAGAGGCCACGTGGCGTTCGAGCCAGCCGGGCTGCCCGTCCGGGAGAAGGGCTTCCCGCCGGATAAGGTTGTGAGCAACGTCGTGCTCCTCGGACTTGGCGCCTTCTTTGTGCTTCCGTTGATTTGGCTGGTGACGGCGTCGATGGACGCCGGGGCGACGCAGCAACTGGCGTGGCCACAGTTCACGACAGGCAACTTCATCGCCGCGACGACGGCCGACAAGGCCAACGCCCTCCTCAACAGCTTCATCATGTCGTCCATAGCGACACTCGTTGGGACGATTCCCGCTGTTTTCGCCGCCTATGCTTTGTCCCGGCTTGCGGTTCCCCTCAAAAACACCGTTTTGCTATCTATTCTCTGTTTGTCCGGCGTTCCGATTTCGATTTTGATCGTACCCGTCTACCAAATGTTCTCTGTGGCGGATTGGCTGTCATTAACACCTGCCGCGGTGTTTCTCGGTGTGACATCTCTTCCCTTTGAGGTCTATATCATCAAAAATGCGATCGATTCGATACCAAGGGACCTCGAGGAAGCGGCGCGGCTTGATCGTGTCAGCACGATCAGGATCATCCTGCGCGTGATCATTCCACTCGCGATGCCGGGGATCGTTGCCGCCGCTGTCTATGGCTTCATCAACGCCTGGGGTAGTTTCCTTATACCTTTGGTCCTCATCGCCTCGCCGGACCAACAGCCAAGCCCGATCGCGATCTTCAGCTTCGTCAGCGCCGACATCATTCGCTACGGTCAGATCGCTGCCTATTCCCTGGTTTACTCCGCCCCGGTCATTATCCTCTACCTTTTGGTCTCTCGGGTCTTCCATGGCGGCTTTACGCTGGGTGGGGCGGGGCGCTGAAGCGGAGACGCTCCAAGCCCGCGCAACGAGCCGGATATGACGGTCTGCGGCAGGTCCGTTTGCCTCGCCGATGGCGGCTATGTTCGATGCGTCAGGCGTCGTAACGGCTAGCAGACGCATAACGGCGCCCAGCCCTTCAGGGACTGCTCTCCTTAGCAAACCTGGCACAGCTCTTGCTGCGTGTCTGCTGGATATCCACGGCCCGCGACGGCGAGGCGATACGTGCGATGGAACAAAGAAGGATATGTAGTGCAATGTCGAAACTGGTGAGTGCGAAGATCTTCATGGTAAAGGGATCAAAGCTCCACCCCGTGATCGTCGAGTTGATGACTGACGAAGGCGTTACGGGTGTCGGCGAAGCTGCGATCGCCTATGGCATCGGTGGACTTGCAGCAGCGGGGATGATCAAGGATCTCTGTGAACGGTTGCTGTTCGGCAAGGATTTGCGGCGTATCGAGGCGCTCTATTCGGAGATGTACGACCACAGCTTCTGGGCGAAGGGTGGGGGGCCAATTGTCTTTTCCGGTATCAGCGCGATCGAGATGGCTCTTTGGGACATAAAAGGCAAGATGCTGGGCGTACCCATATACGACCTCCTTGGTGGCCTCGTGAACGAAACGCTCCCCGTGTACGCCAACGGATGGAACTATGAATTCCTCGCGGCCAATGAGTGGGCGAGGGCGGCCGAACGGCCGGTCAAGGAGGGTTGGAAGGCACTGAAGTGCTACCCATTTGCTGTGCCGACAGCCAACAATCGCACGCTCCGGCATGTCTCTCGCCGCGCCATCGACAGGGACCTCGCCGAGCTTGCCTATGAGCGCGTTAGGGCCCTGAGAGAAGTTGTTGGCTCGAACGTTACGATTCTCCTCGACCTGAGCGGTGGGCTTACGACAGACGAGACGATAAAATTTTGTCATCGCGTTCGGGATCTAGGCATCGGCTGGATCGAAGAACCGGCTGATCCTTTCGACGTGGGGGCCTACCGGCGCATCGGCGAAAAGGTTGACGTGCCGCTCGCGGCCGGCGAGCGTCTCTACACACGTAATGGGTTTCGGAAGCTGCTGGAGACCCAGGCAATCGAAATCGTCCAGCCGGACGTCGGCAACACCGGCGGGATCATGGAGGCGAGGAAGATCGCGGCGATGGCCGAAGCGTACAGTATGCGCTTTGCCCCCCACAATTGTGCCAGCGGCGTGTGTACTGCGGCGAGCATGCACGTCAGCGCCTGTTCGCCGAACTTTGTGACCCTTGAGATCTACCCCTATTTTCGGGAATACGAGGGATATGCGGAAATCCTTGACAATAATCCCGAGTTGCGCATCCGGGACGGCGCTCTGACGGTTGAAAGCGGCCCGGGCTTAGGTGTGACCATCAACAAAAAGGCGATCAACCAGTTCCTGATGGCCGAGGTCACGACGGCCGTTGCCTAGTGGCGCGGTTGCGCCAGGAGGCGCCGTCCCCGGCCGCGGCCCGTGAAGGTTGAGAGCATGCAAAGCCGTGGAGAGCCTAGTCGCTGTGGCCCCGTTTCCAAGCCCAGTCGTCGATGCCGACGATCTTTGGTCGCGGCTCTCCCCGGGGAGACGTCCTCACCAGCCCTCGCAGCAGGATATCGTCGCTTGGTCGATGCGCAGCTCTAAACAGAGCGGCGCGAGAGGCCGGCGCCGGCGGCTGCCAAAACGGCAATGATCACCACGCCCTGCACCATGTCCTGCACGCCGCCCGGAAGCCCGGCAATCTGCATGGTGGTGACGATCAGGACGAGCAGCACCGCTCCAAGCAGCGTGCCGAGCGCGGTCGCGCTGCCGCCGAAGATGAGTGTGCCCCCGACGACCACCGCGCCGACCGATTGCAGCAGATAAGGCCGGCCCATACCGAGAAAGGCGCCGCCCGTATGAGCCGAAAGCAGAGCGCCGTCGATCGCTGCCAACGCCCCGCTCAGCATAAAGGCGATCGTGGTGATCCGGCCGACATGAGCGCCTGCGAGAGACGCCGCCACTTCGTTCTGGCCGAGCGCCATCAGCGTGCGCCCATAACTCGTGCGGCTGATGAGTGCCGCGCTGCAAGCGGCGAGAGCCCCTGCCAGAAGAAGGATCATCGGCACCCCGGCGATGTGGGTGCTGGCAAGCGTGCGCAGGATCGGGCTGACCGCGAAGGTGGTGAAGCGCCGATTGGCCAGCAGGGCTGCGGTATCGAGCACATAGCCCACCGCCAGCGTCGCGATGATCGCCGGGATCCTCAGCCAAAGGATGAGCAGCGCATTGATTGCCCCTGTTGCGAGGCCGACAGCGAGCACGAGCGGCAGCGCCGCGAAAAGCCCCGCATTACTACCGCCCGAAACGATCATGGTCAGGAAGGCCGAAAGCGTGATGACGCTCGGGATCGAGAGATCGACATTGCCACCGCCAGTCGCCACGGCGAACATTTGGCCGATCGCTGCGACGGCGAGGAACGAGGCGGAGCTAGCAACACCCGAGAGGCTGTTCAGGCTGAATCGCGCGGTGGCAAGTGAGAGCATTGCCCAGAGGAGGAGAATGCCGATCGCCGAGAAACTCCAGCGATGCATGCGCAGCCAGACGAGCGGGCGCCTCATGCCCGGCGCGCCTCCATCGCGCGCAAGACCAGGATCGCGATCAGCAATCCGCCCTGAACAGCGGCGTCGTAGTCGGTGCTGACGCCGAGAAAACCGAGCAGGCTGCCGATCAAAGAGAGGCTGAGCGCCCCGCACACCACACCCACCGGCGCAATGCGACCGCCGATCAATGCCGAACCACCGATCACCACCGCGGCGACACTGAGCAGCGTGTACGAGCTGCCGGCATTGATGTCCGAGGCCGTGTTGATCGCCGTCATCGTCAGGCCTGCGAGTAGGGCAAACGAACCTGCGATCGCGTAGCGCAGCAACGAAGCAGCGAGAGGAGACCAGCCGCATTGCGCGACCGCCCGCGGATTGGCACCGAACCCGCGCAGCACCACGCCCATGCGGGAAGCATTGAGCGAGGCCGCGAGGATCGCCGCCAGCGCCACCGCCAGCACCGAGGCCGGGATGGCGGCGAGGTGGACCCCGGAAGCCGCCGAAAGCCAGCCCGGTGCGCTGCCACCGGGCGTTGGCTGCAAGGCATAGCCGACACCTGCCCAGACAAAGGATGCGCCGAGCGTCACGACGATCGCCGGGATCCCGCGCGCCTGGATGAGGGGCCCGAGTGCGGCATAGGCACCGACGGCGAGCAGCAGCGTCACCACGCCGAGCAGCGGCTCGCTCACCAGGAAGGTGGCGCTGAGCACATTGGCAAGCCCCGCGAAAGCGCCGACACCGAGATCGATCTCGCTGCCGCCAACCACGAACATCTGCCCGAGCGACACCAGCACCAGAGGTACCGCGGCACTCAGCAACAGATCGATGCCGAACATCGTCGCCGCATTGTGATTAAGCGCTGCGATCACGACGAAGATTAGCGCGGTGGTCAAGAATGGGACCAACGCGAACAAGGCATCGCGGGAGAGCGGCCCTGATCCTGGCGGCGATGTCCTCGCCTTCGCTGCGGCTCTTCCCGGGGCGCCCGCGTCCTGCTCGGCAAAGGAAGCGCTGATGATCGCATCCTCGGAGAGCGTGCTCGCATTCAGCACTCGCCGCGCCACGCCCTCATGGAAGAGAACGACGCGGTGGCATTCCAGAAACTCGATCGTTTCCGAGCTGTACCAGATCACCAGCTTGCCGGCTTCTGCGGCTTGGCGGATGAGGGCGTAGAAATCCCGCTTCACCGCGACATCGACGCCACGCGTCGGGTCGTCCAGCAACAGGATGTCGGCGGCGGCGATCAGTGCCCGCGCCATCAGCACTTTCTGCTGGTTGCCGCCGGAGAGCTCGAGAATGGGCGAGGCACGCCGTTCGGGGGGAAGCCGCACGGCGTCCAGGAATGGTGTCGCCGCGCTCTGTTCGGCCATTGGCCGCAGCCAGGCGAGCAGAGGGCCCGCGGCGATCCGTCCGACCGTGGCATTGGCGATGACATCCCAAAGCGGAAACACGCCCTCCGTGGCACGATCTCCCGCGACAAAGGAGACCGAGCCCCGGCAAATGATGCCGGCCGAGGAATGGCTGCCTGCCCCAGCACGCTGCAGCGCGCGCAGGAATTCCCGCTGGCCGCTGCCTTCGAGCCCCGCGAGCCCGATGATTTCGCCGGCATGGAGCGCAAGCGGAGATCGAGCCCATGGTCCCTCTGTCTCCACCAGGACCCGTCCTACCGAAGCGCCGCTCTTCCGCTGCGTCTGCTCGAGATCCTGGACTGCCTCGCCAGCCATCGCCGCGATCATCTGCGGCACCGCGATCGCCGCCGTTTCACCATCCAGCGCCAGTCGTCCGTTGCGCATGACGAGAACGCGCTTCGCCACAGCGGCCACTTCCTGGAGCTTGTGGCTGATGAAGATGACCGCCACGCCGGCAGCAGCCCGGGCGGCGATGAAATTCTGCAGCTCGCGGCTGCGGCGCATATCGAGGGAAGAGCTTGGCTCGTCCAGGATCAGGAGCCGAAGCTTCGGATCGACCCCCGCGCGCGCGACTTCCACCATCTGGCGCTGGGGTAGGCTAAGCGTAGCGACCGGACGGCGCACATGGATGCCGTTCTCGGGAAAGATCGCGGCGAGGCTTGCTTCGGCGAGCCGTTCATAATGTCGGCGCCAGGTCGGGCCGAGCCCTCCCTGACCTGGCTGCTCCACGTAGAAGTTTTCGGCAACTGTCAGGCTGGCGCAGAGTGAGAGTTCCTGATGCACGATGCGAATGCCGATCTGCCGCGCCCGTTCGGGCGAGAAGCGCCGGGGATCGATGGCGGTGCCGCTGATTTCCAGCCACCCGGCATCCGGCAGCGTGATGCCAGAGAGAATTCGCATTAGCGTGCTTTTGCCCGCGCCATTGGCACCGATCAGCCCGACGATTTCCCCTGCCGCGACGGAAAATGAAAGATCCTGATTGGCGCGCGTCCGGCCATAGGCTTTGCTGATGCCGTCAAGACGCAGCACCGGATGGGCAAGCCCGGGCGCGGGGTGGGTCATCGCGGTGTTGGTGCCGGAATGGGACGATCGTTGATCGCCCCATTCCGGCGACGGCCCGCCGGTTGGTGGCATCCTGTGCCCAGAGGACGCCACAGAAATTCAGTTCGTGGGCAGCAGATTCTTCTTCACCCAGGCGTTGGTGTAAGTCGGGCTCACGATCGTGCCGGGCTTCATATCGGCATATTGGGCGAGATTGGCGGCTGTGACCGTAGCCACCGGCATGATCATGTAGTTGGGCGCCTTTGCTCCGTTGAGGATATCGAGCGTGAGCCAGAATGCGGCCCCGCCGATGCCGGGCGTCGTATTCATCGAGATGGTCGTGTAGCCGTTCTTTTTCGCCTGCTCCGTCCACCAGTGAATGAAGTTGGAGCTGCCTCCGCCCGCGATGACCGGCGGCTTGTTCGCATAGGCGCCGCCGAACTGCTCGAAGGCCTGGGCAATGCCGTAATCATCGCCGCCGCCTTGCCCGAGAACCGCATCGATATGCGGCAGGCTTGGCAACACATTCGCCACCGCGGCCTGCGCGACCGATCCGGTTGCCTGGCCATAGACGGTGGCGACCACCCTCACGTCCGGAAATTTTTTGAGCGCCGCCATCTGCGCCGCATACATATCATTGTCCGGCGCAGAACCCTTGACCCCGCGGACGACGATGATGTTGCCCTTGCCGCCAATCATTTTCGCAATGTCGTTGGTGAGCGCTGTCATATAGCCCTTGAAGTCGAAATTGAGCTTGTAGGAGCAAGGCGCGCTGACGATCGAATCGAACGCCAGCACCTTGATCCCCGCAGCGCAGGCCTTGGCGATGATGCCGTTGAGCGCAGTCTCCGAAGCTGCGTCGATGACGATGGCATCGACATGCTTGAGGATGAGATCGCTCATCTGCGACATCTGCTGATTGACGGAGCCATCCCCGTTGAGGATGACATAGTCGGAGATCAGCCCCTCCTTCTTCGCTTCATCCGCGGCTGCCTGGAACGCTTCCACCATCTGGTGGCGCCAGGTATTCCCGTAATAGGCATTGGAGAGCGCGATCACCGGGCCAGCCGCATGCGCGGCAGGCGCAAGCATGGCGAGCAGAGTAGCTCCGGCCAAGCAGAGAAGGAAATGCTGCATTTTCGGTTTCATGTCCGTTTTCTCCCTCTGCACCGAATATCGGGGTCTTCCGCCCTTCTTTCGTCGTGAGACAGCGGCTTCGTCAGCCGCGCGCATTCTCCCGCAGGCGAAAACACTCGATCGCCGAGGAGAGCACCATTGCCTTGGTCGCAGCTCGAAAGGCGGCGAAGTGCGGCGTTTCGAGATGGGCAGCGAAGGCCGCCGGACTGTCATAGATCTCGTAGAGGACAACCTCATCATCTTCGTCATGGCGGGCTCGATGTCCATCCGTTTCCGCTTCATTCGTTAGCACGTCGAAACGGCGGCATCCGGGCTCATCGGCAACGGAAGCTGCCGCGTTGCGCCCGATATGATCGAGGAATTCACGCCGCCGGCCGGGAACGACGCGGAACCGCGCCAGGATCACATACCCGTCGACCGCGCCATTCACCATCGCCCTCCCTCGCTGCCGGCTTGACGTCCTATAGACTCATGCCATAGACCTTTCATACCATCAAGCGGGGGTGAGACGAAACCGTGGCCTTCCAGCCGGTCCTCAGGCGCCGGCTCTATCAGCAAGTGGCCGAGCGCATCGAGCACATGATCCGCGATGGCGAGCTTTCGGAAGGCGAAGTGCTGCCGGCGGAGCGTGAGCTGATGGCGCGCTTCGCCGTGGGGCGGCCCGCGATCCGCGAAGCGTTGCTTTCGCTTCGGCAGAAGGGGCTGATCGTGCTCGGCAACGGGGAGCGCGCCCGTGTCTCCCACCCTGATGCCGATCAGCTGATTGATGCGCTGTCTGGCGCGGCGGGGGTCTATCTCGCCAAGGAAGAGGGCGTGCGCCAGTTCCAGGCCGCCCGCCAGTTGTTCGAGGCGGCAATCGCACGGCAAGCCGCAAGAATTGCGACCGGCGAGGACATCGCCCGCATGGAAAAGGCGCTCGGGGCCAATCGGGCCGCGCGTGGTCATACCAGCCACTTCGAGATGACGGATGTCGCGTTTCACCTCGAGATCGTGCGCACCGTGCGCAATCCCCTGCTCATCGGCGTGCATCAGGCCCTGACCGGTTGGCTCACGGAGCAGCGCAGCGTTTCGCTCACCGCGCGGGGTGCCGAAGCGTCGGCCTTCGGGGCACATGAGCGTATCTTCGCGGCGATCGCCGCACACGATGCTGACAAGGCGGAGGCCACGATGCAGGAGCACCTCGATTCTGTCGCCGCTTATTATTGGCGCCGGGCCAGGCTCTCCCGCCCGTCTTGAGAACCGAACCGGAGAGGAGACCGCGATGCCCCGCCCGCCGCTCAAGGAGACCCTTATGCGTGAGGGACATGCCTTCGGGCCCATGGTCTTCGAATTCTTCAGCGCCGGCATGCCGGCGATCATCGCCACCACAGGCGCCGATTTCGCGCTGTTCGACATGGAACATACGGGCCTTGAATTCGAGACGTTCAAGCATCTCGTCGCCGGTTGCCGCGGCATGGGCGTGGCCCCGCTCGCCCGCGTGCCGGCGAACGAGTATGATTTCATCGCCCGCGCGCTCGACATGGGCGCCGAGGGCGTCATGCTGCCGATGGTCGAGAGCCGCGCCGAAGCCGAGCGCATCGTCGCCTCGGCGCATTATCCACCGCGTGGACGCCGGGGTGCCGCCTTCGGCATGGCGCATGACGCTTACGTGCCCGGCACACCGGCTGAAAAGATGCGCGTGGCGGGTGCGCGGACGCTCGTCATCGCCCAGATCGAGACCGATAAAGGTCTTGCGAATGTCGAGGAGATCGCCGCGACCTCGGGTGTCGACGTCATCTGGGTCGGGCATTTCGATCTCACTAATTTTCTTGGCATTCCTGGGGAATTTCAGCATCCAGATTATCTTGCCGCGATCCACCGCGTGATCGCCGCGGCTAAGGCGAACGGCAAGCTGGCCGGGTTTCTCGCGACCGATGAGACCTGGGCACGAGACTATTGGGGGTTTGGCTTCCGGGTGATTGCCTATGGGATCGATCACGCGATCTATCAGGCGGCGCTGAAGTTCGGCATAGAAACTCTGAAGTCTCTCGCTTGAGATGCCCCGTGGAACCCACCTTCCGCATCGGCCTGACCCGTGACCTGCTGACCGGTAGCGGCGCCCCCTCCTTCGGGGAGGCCGCACTCGGGGCCCTCGGCGAGCTTGCCTGGGAGTGGGTGGCGGAGGATGTAAGCGAGATTACGCCCGAGATCGCGGCGCGCTACGATGCGCCCCGCGTCAATATGCCGCGCGTGACGGCCGCGAGCATCGGCCGACAGGATTGCCGTCTGCGCATCATTGCGCGGCACGGCGTCGGCTATGATTCCGTTGATGCGCCGGCCCTGACGAAAGCGGGAATCGTGCTCACCAATACGCCGGTGGCCGTGCGCCGGCCGGTTGCTACGATCGCTATAACCTATGTTCTGGCCCTTGCCCAGAAGCTTCGGGTGAAGGATCGGCTCACGCGCAGCTGCGGTTGGAACCGGCGCACCGACCATATGGGGCAGGGGCTCACGGAAAAGTGCCTAGGCATCGTCGGCGCCGGCGGCATCGGTATCGAAACGATCTGCCTCGCCCGCGTCTTCGATATGCGGATCCTGGCCGCCGACCCTTATGTCGAGGCTGCCATCATCCAAGCGCTCGGGGCCGAGAAAGTGCCCCTCGAGCGGCTGATGGCGGAAGCGGATTTTGTTGTCATTAGCTGTATTCTCAATGAAGAGACGCGGCACCTGATCAATGCCGGAAAGATCGCGCTGATGAAGCCTACGGCCTATCTAATCAATGTCGCGCGCGGACCTATCGTTGACGAGGCTGCGCTGATCGCCGCTCTCTTAGCGGGCCGCATTGCCGGCGCCGGGCTCGACGTGTTTGAGCACGAGCCCGTCGATCCCGCCAATCCGCTGCTGGCGATGGAGAACACTTTGGTGACGCCGCATGCACTCTGCTGGACCGACGAATGCTTCGACGCCATCGCCACAAGCGCACTGTCAGATATAGAAGCGGCGCTTTCGGGGCGGTGGCCACGCTTCGTCGTCAACCCCGAGGTGCTGACACATCCGCGCGTGCGCGCATGGCTTGTGAGTCGGCGTGACATTTGACCTCGGATCGATGCCGATACTTGACCCCGCTTCTGCGGCAGCAACGCGTTGAGAAGATTGCCAGATTCGCTCGGCGACTAGGGTCACGGTTGGAAGCCGAATGGGAGCAAGGTTCAGAGCCGAATGACAGCAAGGGAATAGGGCTCTACTACTCTGTTGTTTTCTCGCGTGGTTTGTGCTTCCGGCGACTCCACCTCCGGGGATCACGCTTTTGAGGATCAATAGATCGTCTGGCGCAATCGCTCCGGATAGGCAGCATCATAGATGGTGCCGCCAACCGCGCCATCGGTCAAGGCCGCCAGGATCATACCCGCGCTCGGCAATGCCGAACGCGGCACATGCTTCGCCGGATTCCACAGATCCGAGCGCACCAGCGCCTTCTGGCACTGGAAATAGACTCGATCAACGGAAACGATGATCACCGAACGCGGCAACTTGTTTTGGGCCGGGAAGCGCGCGAGCAGTTCGGGTGCCACTGAGATCGCCCCGCGTCCGTTCACCCGCAAGGTTTCGCCCACGCCGGGAATCAGGAACAGGAGCGCAAGCCGCGGGTCATGGATCAGGTTGCGGAGCGAATCGATACGGTTGTTGCCGCGCCGGTCCGGGATCAGCAGGGTATGCTCATCGCTCACCACGACGAACCCCGGCGGATCGCCGCGTGGCGAGACGTCGAGTCCGCCCGGCCCTGCCGTCGCCAGCGCCACGAATGGCGCGGCCTCGACGAAAGCGCGATAGACTGGCGGGATGTGATCCACCTCCTTACGCAATGAGGGTTCCGACGGAGTTCCGTATAGTGCCTCGAGTGCACTTTCGTCAGTGATCAAGTTCGGGTCCCGGATCGTCGCATTCATAGGAAAAATTCTCCTTGGGCGCGCTCGCCATCCCGTGAAGCTCTCCCGCGTATCGGAATTCCCACGACCCTCGCTTGCATCCCAAGGAATGCATTGTCGCCCACGGGTTGCCACCCTGACCTCGATGCCAGCACATCGTCTGGTGGTACCTTCAGGTAAATACGTGCCATGCGAGCGCCTCCGAGTGCGCACTACAGGCTGGCAACGTGGCGCCTGTCAAACATTCTGGGAGACCATCGCGGCCGCCGCGGTGACCCTACTAAGGGGCTCATGTACCCGGCGCGCTGAAAGTGACGTGCGGCTTGGCCGAAACAGGATGAGCAGGGCACCAAAGTTCGCAAAAGCAGGGGCCATCTGAACCCCTTCTTTTATCGGTTAGCATTCCTCATCACCAAGAATGCGGAAGGTTCGTCCAAGGGACAATGCGACACCGGTTGCTTACACGGCCCGCGACACGACCCCCTGAGAAGGAGGAAGCGGGATGCCCGGATCTCGACCGGTAATGAGGTCAGCGGCGACGCGGCCTGAGCCGCAGGAGAGCGTCCAGCCGAGATGGCCGTGGCCGGCGTTGATCCATAGTCCACGAAAGCGGGTCTCGCCGATGATCGGCGTACCGGCCGGGCTGACGGGGCGCAATCCTGCCCAGACCCTGGCCTTTGAGAGGTCGAGATTATGTTTGAGTTCCGGGAAGGTGAAGCTGGCGTTGTCAATGATCGCCTGGGCGCGAGTCATGGCGGGCGTTGTGTCATAGCCGCTGATTTCGGCGGAACCAGAGACCCGCATGCGGTCGCCGATCGCCACAAAGCCGAATATTTTACTGTCGTCGATCACGGGCAGATTGGGTGCGCTGTTCCAGCCACCACGCTCGAAGGTGATGGAGACGCCCTTCACCGGATAGATCGGGACGCGGATGCCGATCTTTGCCAGCATCGGCGCGGTGAAGCTACCAAGTGCCACGACGACCGTGTCGGCATCGATCCTTCCCTTGTCGGTCACCACCGCCAGCACGCGCCCGTTCGCGGTCTCGATGCGATCGATCGTTTCACCGAAGCGGCATTGAACGCCGCGCGACGCGCAGGCTGCGGCCAGCCCTTGCCCGAACTTGTTGGAATCGCCGACTTCATCGCGGGCGAAATAGAGCCCCCCCGCGAGCGTCGATCGGGTGTCCTTGAGCGCCGGCTCCAGCTCCACGCAGCGGTCAGGCGTCACGCGCTCGTAGAGCAGTCCATGCGGTGCGAGATAGTCGGCCCCCCGCTGGGCGTTTTCCAGTGACTGGGCGGAGCGGTAGATCTTGAGCACGCCGCGGGTGCCGCGGTCATAGAGGATTCCCGTCTCGGCGCTGATCTCCTGCAGCGACTTCAGGGAATGCAACGCAAGATGCAGGTTTGACAACGCGTTGGCGCGGAACCGCTCCGGCGTGCAGTTCTGCGCAAAGGCGATGCCCCAGCGGAACATATGCGGGATCGCACCATAGCGTAGCAGCAGGGGCGCATCCTCCTTGCCGAGCCATTTGATAATTTTGCCCGGCATTCCTGGCTGCGACCAGGGCTCGACCTCACTCGCATGGATGATTCCGCCGTTGCCCCAGCTCGTCTCCATGGCGGCCTCGGATTGTCGCTCGATAAGGATGACGTCGTGGCCGGCCTTCGTCAGGTACCAGGCCGTCGCCGTCCCCACTACTCCTGCGCCGAGAACGATTGTGGTCATGCTTGCCGCCCCCAGGTTCCCAACGACGTCCTCACGCGACCCGGTGCACAGGCATTCCGGTTCGCTGTACCGAAGTCGCTATGTCTCCTTCGCGCGCCGCCTCGGCTTCGCCGGCCCTGCGGAAGCTTTCGCGGGTGCATCCTTGCCGTTGCCGGCATTCGGCCCGGCCACCCACATTGACTCGCGTTCTCGCTCGATCCGCGAGGCGACGTCGCGCGAGACCTGGCGCAGGATTTCTTCCGACAGCCGTTTCGACTCACTGTATAGCTCGCTTATCAGTCGGAGATGGCTGGTCATCTCGTGGAAAGCTCGCATAGGGTCGCGGGCGGCGACCGCCTCGTAGATCGCGGTGTGGTCGCGCACAGAAAGCCGGTCGGCATCCGGCATATGGATGGTCGTAGTGCGCTGGTCGATCAGCCATCCAACCAGTGCATCATAGACCCCGATGAAGACCGGATTGCGCGTAATGACTGCAAGCTCGGCGTGGAACGCGACGTCGGTGCGGACGAAGACACCGATATTGCCCATCGCACCGGTATTGGCGTCGAGCGCTGCTTTCAGGCGTCGGATATCGTCGTCTGTCGCAACCCGGGCGGCTTGCCAGGCGACACCTGCCTCAAGCAGCAGGCGGGCCTGTTCCATATGCTCCTGGCCCTGGGTATTGGAGGTGATGCGACGGACGAGACCCGCCATCTGCCCGATCAAAAACTTCCCGGACGGAGCAGTAACACGCGCGCGGGTGCCGCTGGTGATCTCGACCAGACCCTGCTGCTGCAGAGTGAACAGGGCCTGACGCACGGAGGGGCGGCCGACCCCGAAGCGCTCGGCCAATTCCTTCTCGGAGGGCATGGAATCGCCCTCCTTGAACTCACCAGCGGAAATCGAGCGTTCGATCTGTTCGGCAATTTCGTCTGCCCGCCTGCGGCGACCAAGCGGCATCGTTGACATCGGTGCTTTCATCGCGTCGCTCAATGACCGCCCTCTATTGTGGAGCTTAGTCCTTTCCCCACGATGCCGTTGGGCGTCGGGCCAATTCGCGACAAAAAGATCAAACTGTCAATACGTGTTGGTCCTATTTATCCTTGACCCTTGGCGACCGATCCGATTAGCTGCGAGGGTGCTACGCTTGGTGACAGGGCAGGTTCGGGGGAGACGGCTGGAGGGCAGTCCGCCCAGGGGTTGCCCCGGCGTATCCAAGGGCGCCACCAGGAACAGATACCCGGAGCGTCTGGCGCGTTGAGAGGCTGTTCGTCGATGCGGTCCCGCCAAGATCCCACGTCTGTGTTCCGGCGGGTGGCCGGTCGGCGCGGCTGCTGGTTCGACAGATCACTCGGGAGATGAAGGGATGAAGCAGGCCTTTCCGGCCGACCATGCTGTGCCGATTTCCAAGGCCATCCGGGCGGGGGACTACGTCTTTACCTCCGCCTATGGTCCCTGGCTCTTCGATCCGTGCGACCTCACCTTCGACGAGTTCGGCAACATCCTCGATGACGGCACGGGCAACAAGGATATGCCCTTCGAGGAGCAGGTTCACTGCACCTTCAGCTTCATCAAAGGCGCCCTTGCCACTGCCGGCTGCACTCTGGACGATGTTGTCAACTGCGAATGCTGGATCACCGATCCCCGCGACTTCGTCACTTTCAACAAGATCTACCAAACCTATTTCACCAAGGATCCGCCGGTGCGCTCGATCTTTCCGATGCGGTTCAATTTCCCCTGCAAGGTTGAGATGAAGGTCGTGGCCTACAGGCCGCTGAAAGCTTGATGCCCTCCCAAGCCAATCTCTTCCAGGTCGTTACCTTCGCGGCGGATCCGTTGCACGGCAATCCGGCTTTTGTTCTGAGCGGCGCGCGCGGTGTCTCCGACGGTGCGCTGATGGCAGCCTGCAGCATCCTGCGCACCGATGTGGTTGCGGTTTTGGATGATCCCGCTGGCGACGAGACGCCGCTCCGCTTCTTCACCAGTAAGGGCGCGCATGGCGGTGCCGGCCACGCCACGCTTGCCGCCGCCCACGTTGCCCTGCGGAACTGCGACGGCGAGCAACGGGTCTCGGTGGTCTTCCACACGGCCAACAATGAGCGCCGGCCCGCGCACGTGGATGGCGAGCGCATCGCAATTGGCTTCCCGCAAATGCCCGCCGGCCGCGTCGCGCTCGAGACGGACATGGAGACCGCCTTGGGCACGCGGCCGTTCGAAACCTGGGTTGCGCCCTTCGGCTACGTGGCGGTCTACGACCATCCGCGGCCGGTCGAGGAAATGCGTCCGAATCTGGAGCGCATCGCCGCCTTTGATCGTGCCGCGGTCATCGTCACGGCGCCTGGTCGCGATGCCTCAGACGTCGTCATTCGCGTCTTCGCGCCGAACGTAGGCCTGCCCGAGGATCCCGTCTGCGGCACGGCGCATCGCATTATCGTTCCTTACTGGGCCAAGCGCCTCGGCCGGAAGACCATCCACAGCCGGCAGCTGTCGACGCGGGGCGGGGACCTCTGGTGCGAGGACAAGGGGGAGATGGTCATCATCGGCGGTGAGAGCCAACTCGTTATCGATGGCACGATCCACTTACCGGACTGATGAACTTGTCCTTCCGGCAACCGGCCGAGACCGGACCGCTGGTTAGACTGAAGCACGGTTCCTATGCCCTCGTGGTCGCGCCGCAATTCGGCGGCCGGATGGTGTCATTCCGCCATGTCGGTCGCGACGTGCTGCGCGCCACGCCTGACGAGGTTATCGCCAAGCCGACGGTCTATAGCTTCGCCGGTTTTCCGCTGATGCCCTATTCCGGGCCTCTATTCGGCTCGGGCTTCAGCTTCGCCGGAGTAAATCATGTGCTCGCGCGCAATGTGCGCGAGGAGCCCTCTGCGACCCATGGCGATTCCTGGATCGCACCATTTCGCATCGTCGATCAGCGCGATACTGCCCTCGTGCTGGAAATGGAGCATTCGCCTTCGTCCGGAACCTTTCCCTTCCGGTACCGTGGCCATGTCCGTTATGCGCTCAGCGACGAGGGCCTTTCTGTATTTCTCCGCGTGACCTCGCGCGACCATCGGCCGATGCCGGCAGGGCTCGGCATCCACCCGTATTTCCCGAAGTATCCCGGCACCCGATTGAAATTCGCTTCGATCGGAGTCTGGCCTCCAGACGGGCCGGAAGCCGTGACGCTCGGCTGCCAGCCCCTAAGCGAAGGCCTCGACTTCAACGAGGGCCAGGAGATCGCGAACGTAGTGATCGATCGCCTGTTCGAGGGCTGGGACGGGCGCGCGGAAATCTTTGCCGCGGACGGTCACCGTACCGTGATCGAGGCCGACGGCGTGCTCGACAAGCTCCAAGTCTACAGCGCCTGGGACTATCCTTACGTCTGCGTCGAGCCGGTCAGCAACACCAATGACGGCTTCAACCGCATGGCGGCTGGGGTGCCGAGCCACGGGATCCGCGTGCTCGAGCCGAACCGCTCGATCGAGGGCACGATCAGGGTCTACGTCGCCGGCACCTGAGCGGCCCGCTCAAAGCTCTGCATTGACGATGAAGCCGGCATCGACGAGCAGCGTGGCTGAAGTCACGTAGCTCGCATCGTCCGAGAGCATGAAGGCGACCGCGGCCGCAAGCTCGGCGGGTTTGCCGACGCGCCCCAACGCGATGCGCTCCAGATAGTATTTCATCACGTCTGGCTGGTCGAACATGCTTGCGCTCATGGGCGTCTCGACAGCGCCGGGCTCGATCGCGTTAACGCGAATACCGCGCTTGCCGAGCACCGCGCCCAAAGCCTTCGCCAGCATGCTGATCGCGCCCTTGGTGCCACAATAGGCGACCTGGGTCGGCGCGCCAACATGGGCTGAGATCGAACTGATCATGACGATGGCGCCGCCGTGGTTTTCATTTATCATCTGTCGGGCCCCCTCGGTGGAGACTACCCAAGCGCCTCGGACATTGGTCTCAAACAGCCGGTCGAAGTCCTCAATCGAGGTCTCGTCCCAGGTCATGAAGGGATTGATCGCCGCGTTAGAGACGACGCAGTCGAGCCGGCCGCCGCGCCTTGCCACTTCGGCGACCATGGCCTGCACCTGCTTCGGGTCGCGCATGTCGGCGGCAATGTCGAAGCCCTCGCCGCCCACAGCCCTGATCATGTCCAACGTCTCGCTCGCGTCGAGATCGGGCTTGCGGTTGACGCCGACCAGTGCACCTTCGGTGGCAAGCCGCACGGCGGTCGCCTGACCTATGCCCGACGTGGCGCCGGTGACCAGCGCAACCTTGCCTGTGAACCGGCGTTCCATCGGCATCTCCTTGGGGTCCAAACCGATTAGAACAGGGCGATCGGATTCCACGGGCAACCCGTGGCGCCCGGCAGGCGGAGCGGCAGGCCGACCACCATGAACTCCCAGCGCTTCTCGTCCAGGCAGGCCTGATGGAGCTCTTCGAGCTGCAGGCTGTCGGAGACCAGCATGCCCATCGAGGTTAGCTGCAAGGCGTGGATCGGGTAGGGCATCTCCTCCACGTTGCTGGGAACGGTCTCACCGTCGCCGTCAGGCAGGAAGGCGGCGATCTTGCGCTCGTGCATCCAGGGCACGGTATCGACGTGGAGGCCGGCCTTGCCTTGCCCGGCCGGCGGATAGTCGTTGCTCCAGGGGCCGAGTGCCAGGCGCCGCGCGTGATGGCCGGTACGGAAGACGAGGATGTCGCCTTCGCCGAGACGCACGTCCTCTGCCTTCTCGATCGCTTCCAACTCGGCGCGGTCGACCGCCTCGCCGGGTTCCAGCCAGTCCACGCCGCGGTAATGCGGAGCGTCGAGCAAAACGCCACGGCCGACGATGCCGTCATGGTAGGCCGCGATGCTGCCCCATTCAGAGCCGCGCGAAGTCAGCAGCGAGGCCGGCTTGCCGTTGTAGAGCTTGCCCTTGTAGGCGACGTGGTTGAGCGCATCGACGTGGGTGTGGGCATCGCCGTGGCTTGCCATGCCGAGATAGCACATGCCGAAGGAGAGCCCGCTCTTGCTTATTGGGATGTCGTGCAGCAGGGACATGAAATGCAGGGCCGGGTTTGGGTTGTCGGGACCAGCCTGTTTGTTGATTGGGATCGCCATGGAGACGCAGCGGCCCTTTCGCACCAGCCGCGCAGCGGCAACAATTCTCTCCGGCGTGATGTAGTTAAGCGTGCCGCGCTCGTCGTCCTCACCCCATTTGCCCCAGTTCTTGATTTCCTCGAACATCTTGTCGAAGGCGGCGAGTGAGATGGGCGACGGCGTGGTCAGGGTTCGTGTCATCATGGCCTCAGCTTAATCAAGCGCACCGCCGGGTTTGTGGGCCCGCATCGCGCCGGTCCGATCGATCCGTTAGTCGTAAGTATGCACCTCGAAGGACGTCAGGCCGTGGTCGACATTCGTGTCACCGACGAAGAAGTTGAAGCCGATCCCTGGACTGCCGGACTCGATCCTGTCGTCTACCGCCGAGATTATCTCCTCACCATTGATGTAGCCCCTGATCACGTTGCCGACGATCGAAGCCGCAATCAGGTCGCCGTCCTGGACGCCGTAGTCCTTCCCGATAAGTTTCTTGAGCGATGTAAAGTCCCCGATCTTGCCGTTCCAGCGTACGATCTCGGCATAGCCCTCATCGGTCTTCAGGCAGCGGAAGAACACTTCATAGCCGTCGCACCAGTGCGGCTTCACGCGGCTCCTGAGGCGGATCTCAACTTCCTGGAAGTACAGGCCAGTTTGCTTTCGGCTGAAGACCCGGGCGTTGGCATACTGGTCTTTACCCCAGTTCCCAGTGAGGACGGCGGTGGGGTCGTCGTAGTCGCCTTCCACTGCACCAGTCGCGGCACCGGCACCGAGCCCTGCCTGTTCCAACCGTTTCTCGCGCGCCATCATGCGAGTCACCTCGCCATAGGCCCGTCCGCCCCTCACCAGGACGTCCGCCCAGTCGACGCCGTCCTTGCGGCCGTTCAG
The DNA here is from genome assembly GCA_030037175.1 of Acetobacteraceae bacterium. Lineage (GTDB taxonomy): Bacteria > Pseudomonadota > Alphaproteobacteria > Acetobacterales > Acetobacteraceae > JAKAWQ01. The sequence continues at coordinate 4,062 of JASHRV010000190.1, read as the reverse complement.
CCACAGGCCGCCTTCGGAAAGCGGAGTCTCGTCCGTGCTAAACTCGGTTTTGTACGACCGGACGGGCGTCTTGCTTGGAAGCTTCATCATCAACCGACGTCCTCCCGCGGCTTTTTATCGCCCGCACGTTTACAGCGGCCGCCCAAGGGCTTCCTCAGCAGGAGTCTCTTCCCGCTCAATGATGATGTCCGCCGCTTTGGAGAGCCATGATTCGTTACCGCTGAGCTTCATCCAGATTAGGAGCAGGATGCCCAACGCCAGCCAGATCCCCACGACCGGAAGGGTCCAGGTGTTCGGCGGGGCCGGTAGCGGAACGAAGGAAGCATAGACCGAATAGATGAGGATGAGGGCCGTGCCTACCGGGAATAAGAAGTGCAAGACGAAATTGAATTCCCCACGCGCCGTCGTCATGTAGTAGCGCACTACTCCGACGTTGGCGGCGATGTAGATCATGATCACGGCCAGCACCAGCACGAAGCCAAGGGAGAAGATAAAGAATTGCATCGGCCCCATCCAGGCCGGCAGTGCGAAGCCTAGTAGGAAGGACAAGATCAGCTGTGCCGTGATGGCGGTGGTCGGGGTCCTCCTGACCGGGTGGACGTCGCCGAACGACGCCGGCAGGACCCCGGCCTTGCCCATGCGGTACCACATGCGGGTCGCAACGTTTTGGCAGGCAAGGCTAGCGCCCCAGGCCGACGTGATCATCGCCAGCAGCGCAAGCCACCAGAATTCGCCCCAGACGCGATGGGCGATGACCAGCGCCGGCAGCTCTTGCGAAGAGACCAGCTTCGGTAGGTTCTTTGTGCCCCAGCCGATCACCTGGCCCCAGACGACGATCACGAGCATAACGCCGATGATGATGATCGACGCAATGATGGCCCGCGGGACGTTGCGCCGCGGGTTCTCGGTCTCTTCAGCTAGCGGAACAGCGGCCTCCCATCCGGTAAGCCCCTGTACTGTGAGCACAATCGCTAGGAACACGCCGGAAAAGGTGGCGATGCCGCCGGGATTGAAACTCGGCGAGAACACCGCCAACGTGAAACCGCCTGGGCCCGGATTCATCAGCCCGGCTATGCCGAGCGCGAGCACGATCAGGAACTCCGCGGACCCAACGAGAACGAGAGCCTTGATGGAGATCTGCATTCCCGCATAACCGGACCAGGCCACGAGGGGCAGACCGACGATCACCACCTCCCACCAATGAAACCAGGTCCAGCCGTAGTTGGTCCGGACCTCGCCCTCGATTACCTGGCCGAGGAAGGCCAGCAACGGACCGGCGACGATCGGCGAATAGAGGACGAACATCCAGCCGGTCAGGAAGCCCAACCGCGGCCCGAGCGTCCGGCTGACATAGGTGAAGTAGCCGCCTGCCGAGGGGAATTTCTTAGCGAGCTGGACCAGGCACATGCCTAGAGCAAGTACGACGATGAATCCGACAAGGTAGGCGAGAGGCGCTTGCGCCCCAGCGTTCTGGACAAGAGTCTGAGTGAAGAAAAAGGCGGCGATGGCAGGCGCGATATGCGTCACGTTCTGCATGATCGCGCCAGCAAGCCCGACTGAGCCCGCCTGAAGATCGGTCTGTGCGAGATAGTCGTGTTCCGGTGACTCAATAAAATCGACCGAGCCGCTGTCCGATGTGTCCGTTGCCATGTCTGCCCCCTCGCTCATTGGTCTGTTGTTTTGCGGTCCGTTGTATGGTGCGTGCACGCTCCACCGGCCGGTCCGTGATTTTTTAACTTTTCGATTCGATATCGGCGATTCCTGCGCGGCGCGTTCAATCGGAGAGCCGCCGCCGCGGCGCGTCTTCGAAGGAACGGAGACCGGAAATCAAGCCGCCCTGCAGCCGGATCAGGTTGACGCCTTCGACCAGCCAGCGATTGTCGGCCCCGCCGGACAGCACGGCGCTGTACTCGAAGCAGTGCGCATCGCGCCCAACAAAGCCGGCTTTGACGTCGACCGGCAGCCCCGGAAAGTCGTCGAAGCTTTTCCTGTAGAGCGCGGCGATCGCTTCGCGACCGCGGTAGACGCCGTCGGGCGTGATGACCTCGGCATCGCGCGCGAAATGCGTCATGAGCCTGTCGAGGTCCCGGGCGCACTCGTCCTGCCAATAGGCGATGATCCGTTCCTTAGCCGCGATGAAGGAACCGCGCGCCGCCGCACCCCCTGCCGCAGGCGACTTGGGTTCGAACGAAATGTCTCGGCATCCGGCGGCGCTCACAACCGCCGACCCACGGCGCAGGGATCGAGAAACCACATGGGCACGGAAACAGCGGATGGACACATCGCTAACCTGCCTCCCGAAGCCAGAGGGCTCTTTGAAGCGGGCAGCATTCCCGGCCGGTTCCGACGCCGGTGGCCACCGACCGCCAAACGCATGGCACGATATCAGTTAACTTGATCGGTCGGTTGGGGTCAAGGATAAATAGGAGACGAACCTATGGACAGTTTATTCTTCTCGCTGGGCTCGTCGCCGATCGACAATTCGGATCATAGGTTCGACATGCGTTGTCTCGGCATCGAACGGAACGGGGATCGGAGGGCATATGGCTGGAAGGTTGGAAGGCAGGATCGCGGTGGTCGTCGGCGGATCGCGCGGCATCGGCGCGGCGACGGTCAAGGTGTTCGTGAAGGAGGGCGCCAAAGTCATGCTCGCCGATATCGACGCGAGCATGGGCGAGAACCTGGCGTCGCACTTTCCCGGCCGCGTGGATTTCATGGCCGCCGATATTTCCAGTCGCGCCGACATGCAGCGACTGGCCGCAGGTGCGATCGAGCGCCACGGCCGGATTGATATCCTCGCTCAGATCGCCGGTATCTATCCCAGCCACCAGATTGAGGACATCCCCGAGCCAGAATGGGATCAGGTGCTGGATGTCAATCTCAAGGGCGCCTTTCTCGCCATCCAGGCCTGTTTCCCGGCCATGAAGCGACAGCGATACGGTCGTATCGTGCTCACGGGCTCGATCACTGGGCCGATTGTTAGCCAGCCGGGCTATGCGCATTACTCGGCAAGCAAGGCTGGCCTGGAAGGCCTCGCACGGGCGGCGGCGGTTGAGGGTGCCGTGCATGGTATCACGGTCAATGTTGTCGAACCGGGCAATGTGGACACCGAGAACGCCCGACACGTGGTGGGCGATGCGGCGATGCAAAGGATGGGTCAAGCCACGCTGCTGGGGCGACTGGCCCTGCCAGTGGAAGTGGGGGACGCGGTAGCCTTCCTCGCCTCAGATCAGGCCGCCTATGTCACCGGTCAGACCCTCGTTCTCGACGGCGGCCAAACCTTGCCCGAAGCACGGATTTGAGCGAGCGGGAAAATGATGGCCGGTCAGTCGAAGGAGCCCGGTGCCAATGCGAGGTTTATCGGCGTTCCGAGCGCGCGGACGCGGCTGAGCATGCCCGATCTGCTGCTCGACCTCGATGCGCTGGAGTGCAACATCGCCACCATGTCCGCCCATGTCCGGGCCGCAGGTATCAATCTCCGTCCCCATGCCAAGGTGCGTTTCGGCGTGGGAAAAGGAGCCCGTTGGAACGGTGATCGGCGTCCTTTTGCGCCGATTGACAATGATGACTAGGGTGTTTGATCCCGGAGTTTGATGGTGCAGTCTTTTCACTCGCGTGGAAGGAGGCACTATGGGCCAGGTTCTACACGGCAGCGCCACCACGACGGAGGCGATCCGTCGAGCGATACAGCATGGTCAAGAGAGTCTGAGAGCGCTCGCCAAGCGGTACGGCATCAACCCGAAGACGGTCGCGAAGTGGAAGCAGCGCGGCTCCGTCGCCGATCTCCCGACCGGCCCGAGGCAGCCACGTTCGACGGTCCTCTCCGTCGAGGACGAGGCTATCATCGTCGCCTTCCGCAGGCATACGCTGCTGCCGCTGGATGACTTGCCTGTACGCTCTGCAGCCAACGATCCCCCATCTGACGCGGTCGTCCTTGCATCGTTGCTTGCAGCGCCACCGCATCGGCCGTCTACCCGATGTCGAGGGCGACAAGCCGGTAAAGAAGAAGTTCAAGCCCTACCCGATCGGGTTCTTCCACATCGACATCGCCGAGGTGCAGAC
>JASHRV010000189.1 GCA_030037175.1 Acetobacteraceae bacterium | reverse complement strand
TCGAGCCGGGTGTGGTCATCGCCTATGACCGCAATGTCTATACCAACACGTTGCTGCGCCGCGCCGGGATCGAGGTCATCACCATCGAGGGTGCGGAGCTCGGCCGCGGCCGCGGCGGCGGTCATTGCATGACCTGCCCGATCCGCCGCGATCCGCTTTAAGTTCAAGAATCTTTTGCGCGCCGATCCGGGGCGCGCTGCCTCAGCCGCGGTCGAGAAGCTCTCGATAAATCGCAAGCGTCGCCGTCTGCATCGCCGCCAGGCTGTAGGCGCGGATGACCGAGGCACGGGCCCGCGTGCCCATCGCGGCCCGCGCGCTCGCCGGCAGCGCCAGCGCATGATCGAGCGCGGCCGCGAGCGCCGCCGCATCGCCCGGCGTCACCCGCCAGCCGGTCTCTCCCTCGCTCACCGTCTCGGGCGCCGCGCCATGGTCGGCCACAACGACAGGCCGCGTCATCGCCTGCGCCTCGATGACGACCCGGCCAAAAGCTTCCGGCTCGGTCGAGGCGTTGACGACGATGTCCGCCAGCGCCAGCGCGGCCGGCATATCGTCCGTCCCGCCGACAAGGAAGACGCGACCGGCAAGGCCGAGCGACGTCGCCTGCGATTTCAGATCCGAAACATATCGCCCGCGTCCCTCAACCGGACCGACCAGAACGGCAATCGCCTCACGGTTGGTCAGCCGGGCAAGGGCTGCGATCAACAGAAGCTGCCCTTTCCACCGCGCGAGCCGGGCCGGCAGCATGATGACGGGCCGGCCTTCCGGCAGAGCCCAGGCGCGGGCCAGCGCCGCCTTCCGCGCCTCCGAAACAATATCCATATCGAAACGATCAGGATCGATGCCGGGCGGAACGACGCAGAGCCGCGGCGGCGCGAGACCGTGCCTCGCCGCGATGCGCGCGGCGATGAACCGGCTCACGGCGATGACACGATCGCCCGCGGCCATCACGGCATTGTAGCGGCGCTTGAGCGGGAACCCTTCGCCATAAGCCCCGTGCCAGGTGGTGACGAAGGGAATCCCCGCGCGCCTCGCGGCCCAAAGCGCCGACCACGCAACGGCGCGCGAATGGGCGTGGAGGAGATCGACGCGCTCGGCGCGCAAAAGGTCCCTGATCCGCGCGGCATTGCGCCACACCGCGAGCGGATTCCTCGTATCCAGCGGCAGAGCGACGTGGCGCCCGCCTGCCTCGGCAATCCGCGGCACCATGCGCCCGCCGCCGCTCGCAACCAGCGCCGTGCCGCCCGCCGCCGCGATCGCCGCAACCGTCTCGAGCGCGCTCAGCTGCGCCCCCCCGCCCTCGAGCGCGGGCAGCACCTGGAGCACGATCATTTCGGCCCCACTATTTCGGCCCCGTCATTTCGGAACCGTGGCGAGGAACCGCCGCCATGCCGCGAGCACGGGCGCCTCGGCGAACTCGGCGAGGAAGCGCCTCCGCCCCGCCTCCGCCAGCGCCGCCGCGCGCTCCGGGGCCCCGAGCACCGCGCCGATCGCCTCGGCAAGCCGGGCCTCGTCCTCGCGCGGAACGAGCAGCCCGTCCGAGCCATCGGCGATCAGCTCGCGCGGCCCGTCGGCATCCGCCGCGACGACCGGGCAAAAGGCGGACCAGGCCTCGAGCACGACATTGCCGAGCGGCTCGGAACGCGACGAGCAGACAAAGACGTCGCACGCCTTGAGAAGCGCGCCGGCATCGTCGCGCCAGCCGAGAAGGAAGACCCGATCGGCGAGCCCGAGCTCGCCGGCAAGCCGGGTGAGGGCAGGGCCCTCTGGGCCGTCGCCCGCGATCAGCAGGATCGCGCCGGGCAGATGGGCCAGCGCGCGGATAAGGACGTCGAACCCCTTGTGACCATGCAGCCGCCCCAGCGCCAAAATGCGCGGCCCGCCACCCGACCCGCCACCCGGCCCCCCGCCCGGCCCATCCCCGCTTCGGCCCCCGCTTCGGCCAGTCGGCAGATCCGTCGCCGGCATCGCATCACCGTGATCGGCGACGAAATTGGGCAGGAAATGGCTGCGCCCCTCGGGCCAGCCATTGGCGCGGAACCAGGCGACAAGGCCCTTCGTGTTGCCGACGAGATGATCGCAACGGCGATAATGGCGAAGCGGGTAATAGCCGCCGAGCCGCCCGACATGCACCCATGGGCCCGGCGGCACATGGTCGGTGGCCCGGCTCATCCAGCTCACCGCAACCCGCGGCGCGAACCGCCCGAGCGCGCGGCCCAGAAGCGGGCGGGTGATGAAATCGAGCGGCCCGCCAAAGCGGAACTGCTGGGGCGCGAGGCCGGCGGCCGCCAGCCGCGCGGCCCGCTCCGCGTCGCTCCGGATCAGCGGCAGCACGCTCTCCCCGGCGCGATGCAGCGCGATCGAGAGGCGCTCGAAGAAAAGCTCGGCCCCGCCGTGATGGGCGCCGGCCATGATCTGCGCGACCCTCATGCCGCCGAGGGCAATCGCAGCAAGGCCAGCGCCGCGGCCGCGGCAGCCTCCACCGTGAGATCCTCCATCCGCGCCGTGGGCGAACGCACCGCCACGGCCGCGCGGCCCGCCGGCGCGTATTCGTCCGCCGGCGTGGGGCCGAAAAGCCCGATCGTCGGCGTGCCGGCCGCCGCCGCCATATGCATCAGGCCGGAATCATTGCCCACGAACAGCCTCGCCCTGGCAAGGCAGGCCGCCGCCTCGGGCAGCGTCAGCCGCCCCGCGAGGTCGATCGCCTCCGGCAGCGCCGCAAGCAGGGGTGCCGCAAGCGCGCGCTCGGCCTCGCCCGGCCCTCCCAGAATGGCGGCACGCGCCGGCCGCAGCGGGCCCGCGGCGAGCCTTCGGAACAGCGCGGCGAAACGCTCGGGCGGCCAGATCTTTCCCGTCCAGTTCGCCGTCGGCCCGAGCGCGATGATCGGCACGCCCGCCGCCAGAAGCTCCGCCGCGCGCGCCCGATCGTCCGCCGCCGTCCACGCCACCGGCAGCGGCGGCGGATCGAGCCCCAGGATCCGCCCGAGCTGGACGATCTTCGGGCCCGGCCCGATCCGCATGACCGCCCGCCGCCCCGCGCGCAGGAACCAGGCGAGCCCGGAGCCGCGAATATCGACGACGAGGTCCCACCGGTGCGCGGCCGCCATGGCCCAGAGCCGCAGCCAATGAAGGTCGTAGCGGTGCTTCTCGATCACCACCAGCCGCTCGAGATGGGGCATGCGCGTGAACACGTCGGCCGAGATCGGGCCGGCGACGACCGTGAACCGCGCCGCCGGATGGCAGCGGAGCAGATGGTCGATCAGGCCGGTGGAGAGAACGGCATCGCCGATCCGGCTCGGGGCGATGAAAAGAACGCGCATGGCGGGCGCCTATAGCAGCCGGCGGAAAGAAGCGGGACTCTTCGAATCCCGGGCGTCAGTCCTCTTCCCCGGCGAGGCCGAAATAGGCGCGGCGGAGATGATCGTCGGCAGAAAGCGCGGCGACGGTGCCGGAAAACCGCGTCCGGCCACCCTCGATCGTGAAGACATGATCGGCAAGATCGAGGAACTGCACGTTCTGCTCGGCCACCAGCAGCGAGAGCCCCTCGGCCCGGAACCGCCCGAGCACGGCGATCACCTCGGAGACGAAAAGCGGCGACAACCCCGCGGAGGGTTCGTCCATCACCAAAAGGCGCGGGCTGCCGGCCAGCGCCTTGGCGATGCCCAGCATCTTGCGCTGCCCGCCCGAAAGGCTGCCGGCAAGGCTGCGCCGCCGCCCGGCAAGGTCGGGGAATACCCCATAGAGCGCCTCGATCCGCCTCGCGAGCGCGGCCGGCTCGCAGAACTGACCGCCGATGCGGAGATTCTCCGCGATCGACAGCCCGGCGAACACCGCCGTCTCGGACATATAGGCGATGCCGCGCCGGACCCGCCGGTCCGTCCGCTCGGCGGTGATATCGGCGCCCGCAAAGCGGATCGTGCCGCGCCAGGCCGGCATCAGCCCGAGCAGAACCTTGAGCAGCGTGGTCTTGCCCGCGCCGTTGGCGCCGAGCAGCACAACAGTCTGGCCCTCGGCGACCGCAAGCTCGGCCTGCCACAGCACCTGCACCCGCCCATAGCCGGACTCGATCGCCTCGGCCCGAAGCAGCTCACCCCCCATGGCGCCGCCCCAGAAAAACCTGAACGACCGTCGGGTCGCGCGTGGCCTCCGCCAACCGTCCCTCGAAGATCTCGCGGCCCGCGTTCATCACGATGACCCGGTCGGTCACCTTGTCGATGAAGCCCATCAGATGCTCGACGACCAGCAGCGCCATCCCGCCCGCGGCAAGCGCGCGCAGCCGCTCCGCCATCGCGCCGAGCTCTGTCGGGTTGAGCCCGGCCGCAAGCTCATCGACGAGAAGCAGCTTCGGCCCGGTGGCAAGCGCGCGGGCGAGATCGAGCCGCTTCTGCTCGGCGCTGTTGAGCTCGCCCGCCGGCCGATCGGCAAGCCGGGCGAGGTCGAGCTCCGCGAGAACGCGATCGGAATCGGCCGCTTCGCCGCCATTGCCGTACGCGGCCGCGACCGCGACATTCTCGGCCACCGTGAGCGAAAGAAAGCAGTGCGGAGACTGAAAGGTGCGGTTGATGCCGAGCCGCGCCAGCGCGTGCGAGGCAAGCCCGCCGATATCATGTCCGGCGAAGTGGATGCTTCCGCCGTCGGGCCGGTAAAGGCCCGAGATCACGTTGATGCACGTCGTCTTGCCCGAGCCGTTCGGCCCCACGAGGCCGAGCACCTCGCCCGGATGAAGGCTGAGGCTCACCCCGTCGAGCGCGCGGAAGCCGCCGAAGCGCTTCACCAGCGCGGTCACTTCCAGGATCGGGGCCGCGTCACGGGACACGGATGCCGCGCCTCGTCAGAAGGGAAGCCAGCCCGTCGGGCAGGAACAGCACCAGCGCCATGATGAGAAGTCCGTAGATGAGCTGGAAATATTGCGGCACGGTGATGCCGATGGCGTTGTAGAGACCATAGAGCAGAACCACCCCGCACACCGGGCCGAGCAGCGTCGCCGCGCCGCCGAAAAGCGTGAAGACCACAGCGAAAATCGAAAAGCTGATATCGAAGGCGGTCTCCGGGTAGAAGACCGAGATGTGCCAGGCATAGGCGCCGCCGGCGAGGCCCGCGATCAGCGCCGAAAGCAGCCAGGCGATGGTCCGTCCGCGCACGATCGGAAAGCCCGCCATCGCCGCGCTCACCGGATCGTCGCGCATCGCCCTGAGCGCCAGCCCAAAGCGGGCGTTCCTGAGCCAGATCACGAGCAGCGTTGCGAAAGCGAAGATCCCGACCGCGACGTTGTAGGAAAGATCGGGCGCGAAGACGGAAGAAAGCGAAACCCCGTACGGCCCCTTCGTCACATCGTCGAGGGCGGGATTGGAAACGATGTCGTAGAGCGCCTGCGCGGCGGCAAGGCTCGCAATGGCGAAATAGGCGCCGGAAAGCCGAAGAAGCGGGCTCAGGATCATGCCGAGCACGACCGAGGCCGCCGCCGCGACCGCCATCCCCGCCCCCGGCCCGAGATGGAAATCCATCACGGTGATCGCGAAACCATAGGCGCCGGCACCGAAAAACCCGACATAGCCGAAAGGAAGATAGCCGGTGAAACCGTAGATGACGTTGAGCCCCTGGGCGAGGGCAAGGAAGGTCACGAAATTGAAGAGCAGAAGCTGATTGCCGTAGAGCGCCGGCGCGATCGCCGCCAGAACCACCAACGGCGCGCCGGCGAAGGCAAGATCGCGCCAGCCGCGCGCGCGCATCGGCGAAGACGCAATCCCCGCGCGCGGCGGCTCGGCCCGGTCAGGCACGCCGCACCTCCCGCCCCAGAATGCCCGTGGGCCAGACCAGCAGCACGAGAATCAGCATGAGGTTGGGCAGAAGATTCGCCCAGGAGCTGAGATAGGTCTGCATCAGCAAAAGCGAGACGCCGTAGATCATGCCGCCGAGCGCGGTCCCGAGCGGATTGCCGAGCGAGCCCACCACAATGACGGCGAAAGCGGCGAGGTTCACGTCCACACCCATCGAGGGCGTCATGCTGCCGAGCATGAACGGCGCGAAAACCCCGGCGAGCCCGGCAAGAGCGATGCCGATCCCAAACGCGATCGCCGAGACGCGGTTCGTGTCGATGCCGCTCGCCAACGCCTCGTCGCGGTTGACCATCACCGCGCGCGTGAGCGTGCCGAGGCGCGTGCGATAGAGATAAAGCGCGACGGCGCCGACCGCGATCGCCGAGACGAGCGCGCTCACCCCCCAGGCCTTGGGCAGCATCGCACCGAGCAGCCCGAACGGCCCGATCCCGAGCACACGCCCCGGGATCGAATGCTCGGTGGTGCCGAAAGCAATCGTCGCCAGCGCCTCGATCACCTGCGAAAGCCCGAAGAACAGGATGAGGGAAAGCATCTCGGCATCGCGCGCAAGCTGAAGCCGCGGCACGATCAGATAATAGAGCGGCCAGCCGACAGCGAGGAAAACAACCAGCACCAGCACCGCGGCAAGGAACGGAGACATGCCGAAGAGGGTGAAAAGCCAGTAGGCGGCATAACCCCCGAGCATCAGGAAATCGCCATGCGCGATGTTGACGATGCGCATGACGCCGAAGATGAGATTGAGGCCGAGCCCGACCAGCGTGAAATAAAGGCCGAACACAAGCCCCGAAACGATCGCCTGCTGCAGCATGCGGGACGGCGCGACGACTCAAATAGCGAAACGGCGAGGAAAGAAAGTCCAGGGGCTTCGCCCCTGCCAGGGGCTCTGCCCCTGGACCCCGGCAAAGGCGGAGCCTTTGCAATCCATTTGTTTATGCCGCGCAGCGCATCGGGGGGTCTGGGGCCTCCCATACCTGAACCCTTGGGCCCCAGCAGGGGTGCAGGGGCAAAGCCCCTGCCAATCCAGCCCGCCCTTCCTCACTTCGGCCCGAACACGGCCTTGCCGTCGGCATCCTCCGGCGGATAGACGACCGTGAGCTTGACCGCGTTCTGCCCGTCCGGCGCGAGCTGGCCGATCGGCATCAGCTCTCCGGTCTGCTCGCCGAGCTCGTTGAGCGAGAAGGGGCCCGCGAGCGTCGTCATCTTGCCTGAGGCCGCGAAAATGCCCTTGCGCAGGCCGAGCGCCGTGAGGTCGGGCGCGTTCGCGAGCATCTGGCCGATCGCAAGCCCGGTGACATAGCCGGCATCCGAGTTGAGGCCGAAAGCGACCTTGCCGCCCGGATAGGTCTTGTCCCAGAGAGCGCGGAACTGATCGACATCCATTCCCGCCGTGGGCTTGTAGTGCATGAAGTTCGAAGGCGAATAGGTGAACACGCCGGCAAGGCCGCTCGCGCCCACGTTCTTCACCAGCACTTCCGGCTCGGACCCCGAATAGATGCTGAACACGCCGCGGAACTTGAGCCCCGAATCCTGAAGGTTGCGCAGGAAGGCGATGTCGTTCCCGACATAGCCGAGCTCGATCACCATGTCGGGATGGGTGGCGGCGATGGTGTTGATCATCACCGTGTAATCGGAGGTCGAGGTCGGCACGCCCCTGTAGAAAACGATCTTCACGGGCGAATGGCTCGCCTCGATGAAGCCTTTCAGCGCGCTCGCCTGCGTGCCGGTGAAGTCGTTGGTGGAATAGAGAATCGCAACCCGCGTGAGCCCTTCCTTGGCCGCCTCGTCGGTCAGGAAATCGGCGAGATATTTCGGCCAGATGACGGAAGCCGGGTCGGCGACGAGCGCGATATAGGGATTGTCCTTGCTGAAGAGGGGCGAGCCCGTCCCGGTCGGATCGATGAGGAACACCTTGTGCTCGCGCGCCACGGGCACCGAGACCGAGGCGAGCACCGAGCCGGAATCCGCAACCAGGACATCGACCTTGTCCTGCGTGATGAGCTGGTTGGTGAGCGTCGCGGCGGTCGCCGTGTTGCTCTGATCGTCGTAGGAGACGATGCGCAGCGGAATTTTCCTGTCGTACGCTTTCACATAGGCGCCGCCCTCTTCATTGGTCTCCGCGACCCAGAGCTTGAGCCCGTCATAGACCGGCATGGAGATCGAGGCGAAGGGACCGGTCGAGGCATAGAGATCGCCGATGACGATCTCCTTCGGGACCGAACCCATATCCCCACCCATATTCCCCTGGGCCCGCGCCCCATCCGCAACCGTCATGATGCCGGCAGCAAGCGCCAGCGCGGCAAGTCCGCCGAACACGGAAGCTTTCATCGCTCGTTCCTCCCTGCCGGATTCCGTGCGGCCGGCCGTGCAATTTTCACGCGCGCGGAGGCTATGGGACCCGCCCATCACCGTCAATCGCCGCCCCCGCGCCGCCGGGAATGAAGCACCAGGGGTTCGCGCAATTGGCCAACTGGATGCGCGGTCAATTCGTCCCTATAGTAAAGCAAAGCGGCGCCGATCGTGGCCGGCCGGTCGAACGCCGTCCGGCAAGCGCTGGCGCGTACCGGCGCGGCAGGGCGGGGAAGCGGACGCCGCGCAACCCGATCTCCGGGAAAAACGGCGCCTGCAAAAGGCGCGAACAAGGGCGGAAACAGCAGAGACGCGAACGGAGGTCCGTGCAGGCATGGCCACGAACTTCAACAACCCGTACATCGCGCCGTTCGATTACGTCGTCTTCGGCGGCAGCGGCGATCTCGCCACCCGCAAGCTTCTGCCCTCGCTCTTCCGCCGCGACCGGGACGGCCAGATCCCTCCGCCCTCGCGCATCATCGGCGCCTCGCGCGGCGAATTCTCGCGCAGCGACTATCAGTCGTTCGTCGAGAAGAACCTGCACGAATTCCTCGATGGCGAGGACGTGGACGGGCAGACCTGGACGCGCTTCCGCGAGCGTCTTCATTTCGTCACGATGGACGCCGCCGCCGAGGCCGGCTGGCCCGATCTCGTGGCGCTGCTCGATGAGTCCCCGCGCGAGGTGCGCGTCTTCTATCTCGCGACCGCGCCCCATCTCTTCGGCCCGATCGCCCGGCGCATCGCCGCCTCCGGCGCGCTCTGCCCCGAAGCCCGCGTCGTCCTCGAGAAGCCGATCGGCCACGACCTCGCCTCCGCCCGGCAGATCAACGACGAGGTCGGCGCCGTCTTTCCCGAGCACCGGATCTTCCGCATCGACCATTATCTCGGCAAGGAGACGGTGCAGAACCTTCTCGTCCTGCGCTTCGCCAACGCCCTCTTCGAGCCGCTCTGGCAGAGCCAGCACATCGACCATGTGCAGATCACCGTTGCCGAAAGCCTCGGCATCGAGAGCCGCGGCGGCTATTACGACCGCACCGGCGCGCTGCGCGACATGGTGCAGAACCATCTCCTCCAGCTTCTCTGCCTGGTGGCGATGGAGCCGCCGGCCTCGCTCGACCGCGAGGCGGTGCGCGACGAGAAGATCAAGGTCCTGCATGCGCTCGCGCCCATCATGGCCGCCGATGTCGGGCACAAGACCGTGCGCGGCCAGTATCGCGCCGGCGCGATCGCGGGCGCGCCCGTCCGCGGCTATCTCGAGGAGGCCGATATCGCGAGCGCCAGCACCACCGAGACCTTTGCCGCCATCAAGGCCGAGATCAGCAACTGGCGCTGGGCCGGCGTGCCCTTCTATCTGCGCACCGGCAAGCGGATGCAGCAGAAGGTCTCGGAGATCGTCATCCAGTTCCGCCCCGTGCCGCACTGGGTCTTTCCCGGCAACGGCACGGAGCAGACCCCGGACCGGCTCATCATCCGCGTCCAGCCGGACGAGCACATCCGCCTCAATCTCTGGACCAAGGAGCCGGGACCGGGCGGGCTCCGCCTGCGCATGGCCGCGCTCAACCTGAGCTTCGCGGAAACCTTCAAGAGCAAGTTCCCCGACGCATACGAACGTCTCCTGATGGACGTGGTCCGCGGCAACGCGACCCTCTTCATGCGCCGCGACGAGGTCGAGGCCGCCTGGAGCTGGATCGACCAGATCCTGAGCGCCTGGGACGAAACCGGCGACCGTCCGCGGCCCTACACCGCCGGCACCTGGGGCCCCTCGGCCGCCATCGCGCTCATCGAGCGCGACAACCGCACCTGGTTCGAGGAGCAGACCGACGGGCTCTGACGGAGACCAACCATGCCACGCTCCGCAATCTCAGCGCTCACCGCGCGCATCCGCGCCCGCAGCGCCGCCGCGCGCGAAGCCTATCTCGCCCGCATCGACGAAGCCGCCTCATCGGGCGTGCATCGCGCCGGCATCGGCTGCGGCAATCTCGCCCACGCCTTCGCCGCCTGCGCCGCGCCCGAGAAGGCGGATCTCAACGGCACCGTCAAGCCCAACATCGCGATCGTCTCGGCGTACAACGACATGCTCTCGGCGCATCAGCCGTTCGAGCGCTTCCCCGCCCTCATCAAGCACGCCATCCGCGAAGCCGGCGGCGTCGCGCAATTCGCCGGCGGCGTGCCGGCGATGTGCGACGGCGTCACGCAGGGCCGCGCCGGCATGGAGCTCTCGCTCTTCAGCCGCGACGCGATCGCGCTCGCCGCCGCCATCGCCCTCTCGCACGACGTGTTCGACGGCGCGCTGATGCTCGGCGTCTGCGACAAGATCGTCCCCGGCCTCGTCATCGCGGCACTCAGCTTCGGCCATCTGCCGATGATCTTCGTCCCCGCCGGGCCGATGCCCTCGGGCCTCTCCAACCATGAGAAAACCCGCATCCGCCAGCTCTATGCCGAAGGCAGGATCGGGCGGGCGGAACTGCTGGAGGCGGAGGAAAAATCCTATCACAGCCCCGGCACCTGCACCTTCTACGGCACCGCCAACTCGAATCAGATGCTGATGGAGATCATGGGCCTCCATCTGCCCGGCGCGTCCTTCGTCAACCCCAACACGCCGCTCCGCGATGCGCTGACCGCTGCGGCCTCACAGCGCATCATGGCGATCACCGGCCAGGGCAACGAATTTTCCCCGATCGGCCGGCTCGTGGACGAGCGCGCCGTCGTCAACGGCATGGTCGGCCTCTTGGCCACCGGCGGCTCGACCAACCACACGATCCACCTCGTCGCCATGGCGCGCACCGCCGGAATCCGCATCACCTGGGAGGATTTTTCCGACCTCTCCGAGCACATCCCGCTGCTCGCGCGCATCTACCCGAACGGCAGCGCGGACGTGAACCATTTCCACAGCGCGGGCGGCATGCCCGTCCTCATCGGCACCCTGCTCGATCACGGCCTCCTGCACGAGGACGCGAAAACCGTCTGGGGCGAAGGCCTCGCCCCCTACCGCGCCCGCCCCGCGCTCGAGAACGAAACGCTCGCCTGGCACGAGGTCGCGCCCGCCAGCACCGACGAAACCGTGCTCCGCACAGCCTCCCACCCCTTCTCGCCCGACGGGGGGCTGCGCATCCTCCGCGGCAATCTCGGCCACGCCGTCATCAAGATCTCCGCCGTCAAGCCCGAGCACCAGCTCATCGAGGCGCCGGCGCGCGTCTTCCGCAACCAGGAGGATTTCCTCGCCGCCTTCAAGGCCGGCGCGCTCACGGGCGATCTCGTCGCCGTCATCCAGTACCAGGGCCCCGGCGCCAACGGCATGCCGGAACTGCACAAGCTCACCCCCGCGCTCGGCGTCCTGCAGGACCGCGGCCACCGCGTCGCCCTGGTCACGGACGGACGCATGTCCGGCGCCTCCGGCAAGGTCCCCGCCGCCATCCACGTCACACCCGAATGCGCGGCCGGCGGCCCGCTCGCCCGCCTGCGCGACGGCGACCCCATCCGCCTCGACTGCCGCGCCGGCCGCCTCGAGGTCCTGATCGACCAAGCCCAGCTCAACGCCCGCCCGCTGCCCACCCCCGACCTCTCCGCCAACGAAACCGGCACCGGCCGCGACCTCTTTTCCCTCTTCCGCCGCAACGTGAACGGCGCCGACGAAGGCGCGACCATCTTCGCCTAAGACCCAGGGGCTCTGCCCCCTTGACCCCCGCCAGGGCCGCGAGACCGTCCGATAATGCTACTGCGGCGGTCGGCCGGCGTGTCTTTCTGCGCTTCCGGTGCTCACGGCCTTCAACGGCCGCTCCGCTCCGGTTCTCGAAAGCCGCGCCGGCCGGCGCCTGCGGCGCCTCCGACTCACCGCAGCGCATTCTCGGACGGTCTCTGAGCCCTTGGAACCCTTTCGTTGGCGGCGGCAGAGAGCGGTTCGGTCGGCGAGCAAGTGCTCGCCGACCGAACCGCTCTCTGCCGCCGCCAAACGGATGGGGTCCAGGGCCTCAAGGCCCTGGCAGGGGGTCCAGGGGGACAGCGTCCCCCTGGCCTTACGCCAGGCGGTTCGGCGGCGAGCGTCCGGCGAGGAGCGCCGTGATTCCGTCCAGCGCCAG
>JASHRV010000188.1 GCA_030037175.1 Acetobacteraceae bacterium | reverse complement strand
CCGCCGCCGCCGTTCGACTGGGCCGCGGGCGAAGCGCCCATTGTGCCTTGTTCCATGCCGTTGCAGCCGGCGAGCCCGAGCAGCAGCGCCAGCGCGGCCATGCCGATCCACCTCATTGTCCTCTCCCACGCCGATATCGCAGGGGAGAACACGCGGCCCCAGATTTCTATTCCTGCTTCTATTCCCGTTTCGGTTTTTCTCCGGGCCGCACGTATCCGAGGTAGATCGCGAGCGCGCCTGCCGAGAAGACGGTCATCACGCCGGTCATGGCGAGTGCGCTGTGTCCGTCGAAGAGGGCGGCGGAGGTGCCGCCGGCGAGTGCGCCGGTCAGCATCATGAGCAGGCTCAGGATGGCGGAGGCCATGCCGGCCACTTCGGGCAGGGGCTGGAGCGCGCCTTGCGTGGCGTTCGGCGTGATCAGTCCGTAGCCGAACACGCCCACCAGCAGCAGCGCGACGAGGCTTTCGATGCGGGTGAGTCCCGCCACGGCCAGCGCGAGCAGCGCGAGGGAGGTTCCGGCGGCGAGCCAGAGCCCGGCCGCCAGCGGCGCGTGCCGTCCGGCGCCGCGCGCGTTGAGCCGTCCGTTGACGTAGAATCCGCCCATCATCCCGATATCGACGAAGGCGAAGAGCAGCGCGAACACGCGCGGCGAGACGCCGAGCACCTCGATCATGACGAGCGAGCTGCCGTTGATATAGCCGAAGAGGCAGCCGAAGGCGCAGGCATTGACGAGCGAGTAGCCGAGGCAGGCGCGGTTGCGCAGCACGCGGGCGTAGCCGGTGATCATCCGCACCGGCACGTGGGGCCGGCCGGAGAAGCGTGGCGCGCTTTCGGCGAGGGCGAGCACGGCGGCGGCGAGCAGCAGGCAGGCGAGGGTGGCGGTGAGCGCGTAGATCCCCCGCCAGCCGCCGAAGGGCAGCACGAGGGCGCCGAGGCTTGGCCCGATCATGGGGGCGAGCACGCGGACGACGCTGATCTGGGCGAGCCGCTTTCGTAAGGCCGCGCCGTCGAAGAGGTCGCGCACGACGGCGAAGGAGATCACCGTGCCCGCTCCGGCGCCCGCGCCTTGCAGGAGCCGCCAGATGAGCAACATGGGGATTGCGGAGGTGAGGGTGCCCAGGATGGCGGCGAGCGAAAAGAGGCCGCAACCCGCGATCACGACCGGCCTTCGTCCATATTCGTCGGAAAGTGGCCCGAACGCAACCGGCGCGAGCGCATAGCCGACCATGAAAAGGCTCAAGGTGAGTGCGGCAGTGCCTTGAGAAGTATGGAGAGTTTTGGCGATGCCGCCGATCGCGGGCAGGCTCATGTCTATGGCGAGTGAGGGGAGCGCCGTAAGGGCGCCTATTAAAGCTGTGAAAGTAAAAGACTCTGGATGCACTTTCAGCAATTGCTTCGATTTGGCAATGAACACCTAACTCGGCCCCGTCATGTCCAATTCGTCCAACTTATTGTAAAGTCGCCCTGCATGCCCGCTCCCCAAATTGCTTCCGTGCGCGCGCTTGCCTGGCGCGGCGGCGAATTTTTGCGCGAGCAGCGGCAGCTTGCCGGCGAATGCGCGATCGCCGTCACTTATGGCCGCGCGACCCATGCGGTGATGCTCGCAACCCCCGCGGATCTCGAGGATTTCGCGGTCGGGTTCAGCCTTTCCGAGCAGGTCGTCACCCATCCCGGCGAGATCGAGCGGATCGAGACCGTCCCGCTCGATGAAGGGGTGGAGCTGCGCATCGATCTCGTCGCTTCCCGTGCCGAGCGCTATGTTCGCCGGCGTCGGATGATGGCCGGCCCCGCCGGTTGCGGGCTCTGCGGCGCCGAAAGCCTTGAGTCCGTGATGCGCCCGCTCGGCCGCCTCGCCACCGAGCTTGTTCTTCCGCCTGCCGAGATCCTGACCGCGCTTGCCGCGCTCGACCGCGCCCAGAGCCTCAATGCCGAGACCCACGGCGTGCATGGCGCCGGCTTCTGGCTGCCCGGTGACGGGCTTGTCGCGGCGCGGGAGGATGTCGGCCGGCACAATGCGCTCGACAAGCTGATCGGCGCGCTCGCCCGCGCCGAGATCGCGCCCGCTTTCGGCGTCGTCGTCATGACGAGCCGCGTTTCGCTCGAGCTCGTGCAGAAAACCGTGCGCGCGGGCGCGCCGATCATTGCCGCGATGTCCGCGCCGAGCACGCTCGCGGTCCGGCTCGCCGAGCAGGCGGGGCTCACGCTCATCGCGATTGCGCGGCGCGACGGCTTCGAGGTCTTCAGCCACCCTGAACGGCTTGAAGGCGCGCTCGCTCCGCAGCCCGCCATGCCTCTCGCGCCGCGGTGACGAAGGCGCGAATCCGGGCCGGATCCTTCACGCCGGGCGCGCTTTCGACACCCGAGGAGACATCCACTGCCTCGGCCCCGCTGAGCGCGATCGCCGTCGCAACATTTCCGGGATCGAGCCCGCCGGCGAGAATCCAGGGCGCCGGCGCTTTCCACTCATCGAGGATCGACCAGTCGAAACGGAGCGCATTGCCGCCGGGCCGGGTTGCCTCCGGCGGGGCCTTGGCCTCGATCAGCAGCGCATCCGCCCCGCCGGCGTCCGCCGGCAGGTCCGCGCGCGCGGCAACACCCACCGCACGCCAGACCGGCCGGCCGAAGCGCGCCCCGAGCGCGGTCGTGCGCTCGGGTGTGGCGTAAAGCTGGAGGATAGCGAGCGGGAGGGCGGCAAGCGCTTCGGCGATCGCGGATTCACTCGGATCGACGAAGAGGCCCACACGCGGGGGTCCGCCCGGCGAGCGCGCCGAGAGAGCGGCGGCGTGGGCCGGCGTGATGAAGCGCGGGGACGGGGGAAAGAAGACGAAGCCGATCCAGTCCGCCCCGGCTTCGATCGCGGCATCGAAGGCGATCTCGCTGTTGACGCCGCAGATTTTGACCCGGCCAACCATCGCTCACTTCGGCGGGCCGATCGGGGCGGGGGTTCCCGCCGACAGCCGGGCTTCGAGCAGTTGCACCCGCGCTTCCGCGCGCCGGGCGCGGCGGCGCTGGCGAAGCGTCTCGCTCCAGACGAGCAGGGCGCCGGCGAGGAATGCGACCGCCATGCCCGCGAGCACGGCGAGAGAGACCGGCAGCTTGACGGCGAGGCCGGTCGGCCAGAGGCTGAATGAAACGGATGCCGTGTTCGAGAGCGCGAACAGGACGAGCAGAAGCAGGAACGGAGCCGCGATCACAAGTCGCATGGGGGGCCGGGGCGCGGCGCGCCCGCTCAGGCCGGAACGCGACGCACGCCGGGGCGGGAAGGGGCGGCAGGCCGTCCGTGGTTCACGCGCTCCCGGAGCTCCTTGCCGGCCTTGAAGAACGGCACGAGCTTCTCCTCGACGTCCACCGCCTCGCCGGTGCGGGGATTGCGGCCGGTGCGGGCGCTCCGCCGCTTGACCGTGAAGGCGCCGAAGCCGCGCAGCTCAACCCGGTCGCCGTTGGCCAGCGCCGCAACGATCTGGTCGAATACCGTTTGCACAATACGTTCCGCATCCCGCGCCAGCAGATGCGGGTTGGCCGCCGCCAGATCGGCGATCAGCTCCGACTTGGTCATCAGGTCCCCCAATTGCGAGGAAGCCCCTGTCCCTAGCGCAATCATTCCGCAGGCTGCCAGATCGACCATGCGCCGTCAAGATTAACCTGTTGTGATAGAAAGATTTTTAGAAGCCCGCCAAATTCGCCCCCAAGCCCGCCCCAGGAAAGGCCCGAGGTTTCGACCTGCTCGGTAGGCAGAGTCTCCGCGATACCGTGGGTCCGGGCGAGCCAGGTGCGCGCCGAATTCATTCCGCCGATCGCGTCGATCAGGCCGAGCTTGAGCGCCTGCTGGCCGGTATAGGCGCGGCCATCGGCGAGCGCTTTCACCGCCTCGACGCTCATGTGGCGCCCGGCGGCGACCATATCGACGAATTGCCCGAAAAGGTTATCGACGATTCCTTGCAGGACCTGGCGGCCTTCGGGGGACATCGGCGCGGTGAGGCTCGGCTGGTTCTTGAGCGGGCCGGAAACGATCGTTTCCGGCGTGATCCCGAGCTTGGCGAGCAGGCCGGAGACCTCGCCGGTTTCGAGCAGCACGCCGATCGAGCCGGTGAGGGTGCCTTCGCGGGCAAAAATGCGGTCGGTGGCGACCGCGATCATGTAGGCGGCCGAAGCGCCGAGCGGGCCCATGACAGCGACCACCGGTTTTTTCGCCGCGACCCTGGCGATCGCGTCGTGCAGCGCCTCCCCGCCGGCGACGGAGCCGCCGGGGCTGTCGATGGAGACGATCAGCGCCTTGACCGAACTCGTGGTGGCGAGCTTCTCGACCGCCGCGTCGAGACCGGGATCGTCGGTGACGATGCCGTCGATCCTGAGGAGCGCGACATGGGCGCCGCCGGTGAAGAGCGGGACCCGCAGGAAGGCGAGGATGGCGGCGGCCAGAAGAACGACCGAAGCCACCCGCCAGAAGACCAGGCGCCGCTTGAGGCGCTTCCTGTCCAGAAGAAGGTCGACCTCCAGACTCATGTCAGGAGACTTTGGACAAATTATACGTACCGAGGCGGTTTCAGGATTTTAACCTATTGATTTTATTTGCTTTCCTGCTCCGCCTGCTGGTTTCGGCGGCGGATGGCCGCACCCAGGATGTCGCCGAGCGAGGCGCCCGAGTCCGAGGAGCCGTATTCGGCCATCGCCTGCTTCTCCTCGTCCATCTCCTTGCCCTTGATGGTGAGGGTGAGACGGCGCGCGGCGCGATCCACGGAGACCACCTTGGCATCGACCTTCTCGCCGACCGCGAAACGGTCCGGGCGGTTGTCCGCCTTGTCGCGGGCGAGCTCGGCGCGGCGGATGAAGCCGGTGAGCACCTCCTCCACCTTGACCTCGATGCCGTTGGCCTGCACCGCGGTGACGACGCCGGTCACGACATCCCCCTTGTGGACGCGATCGAGCGCCGCGGCGCCCGGGTCCTCCCGGAGCTGCTTGATGCCGAGGCTGATGCGCTCCTTCTCGACATCGACATCGAGCACCTTGGCCTTGACGACATCGCCCTTGTTGTAGCGGGTGATGGCGAGCTCGCCCGGATCGTCCCAGGAGAGATCCGAGAGATGGACCATGCCGTCGAGCTC
>JASHRV010000187.1 GCA_030037175.1 Acetobacteraceae bacterium | reverse complement strand
TGATCGCGAGCACGTCCGCGCCATGGGCGGCGAGCGAGCGCCCGGCGACAGGGCCGGCGATGACGCGGGTGAGATCGAGCACGCGCACGCCCGCGAGCGGGCGTGCGGCGGAGGGAAGGGGCGCGGGCGCGGCGTTGCCGATGCGGGTGAGGGATACTGTCGGTTGGGGTGGAAGGGCGGCGCCTTCGGGGCTCGCGTCCCAGGCGGGGAAGGAGCGGAGCCAGGCGACGGCGAGGCCGGCTTCGGTCGCGGCGCGGTCGAACTCTTCCGCGTTCCAGCCGAGAAGTGCGCGGGCCACGGCGGCTTTTTCGTGCGCGCAGCCGAGCAGGCGGAGCACGCCGTCGCGGTGGTGGGGAAAATTCGTGTGCAGCCGGACCCATCCGTCCGAGGTGCGGTAGAGGCCGTGGATCGCGTCCTGGTAGTCGGGCGGCGTTGCGCCGTTCACGCAAAGATACTGCTCGGAGCGGAATTCGAGCGCGGCGTCGCGGAGTGCGACGCGCACTTCGGGCGCGGGACCGCCACGGCGGGCGAGCACGAGCGAGGCGGCCAGCTCCTCCGCGCCGATGGTTGCGGCCGCCGCGGCGCCGATTGCGAAGGAGGAAGGGAGAACGGGGTCGGTGCCGCTAAAAACGATGCCGGAGAGCGCGGATTCGGGAAGACCGGCCTCGCGCCACAATGGCGCGAGCGCCGCTTCCGGCGTCACACCGTCATCTCCACGCAGACGGGAACGTGGTCCGAGGCGAGCTCCCAGTCGCGCGCGTCCTTGAGGATGGTCTGGCGTTCGAGCGTGCCGGTGAGATCCTCCGAGACCCAGATATGGTCGAGCCGGCGGCCGCGATCGGAAAGGCGCCAGTCCCGGTTGCGGTAGGACCACCAGGTGAAGAGCTTTTCGTCCGCCGGAACGAAATGCCGCACGGCATCCGTGAAGCCGGCATCATCGCGCCATTCGTCGAGCGCCTTCGTCTCCACCGGCGTGTGGCTCACGACATCGAGGAGCTGGCGATGGCTCCAGACATCGTTCTCGAGCGGAGCGATGTTGAGATCGCCGACCACGACGGTGCGTGCGAGCGAAGGCAGGTTCGAGAAATGCTCGTGCGCCTCGGCGACGAAGGCGAGCTTGTGCGCGAATTTCGGGTTTGCATCCGGATCGGGGATGTCACCCCCGGCGGGGACGTAGAAATTGTGGAGCTCGATCGGCCCGCCCGGCACGTCGAGGCGCACGGCGACATGGCGGCAATCACCCTTGCCGCACCAGTCCGGGGAATCCGCGACCGGCTCGAACGGAATGCGCGAGAGGATGGCCACACCGTTGTAGCTCTTCATGCCGCGGCGGGCGAAGTAGGGCAGGCCGATCGCGGCCGGGACCTTCTCGGGGAAAAGCTCATCCGGGACCTTGGTTTCCTGAAGGCAGAGAATGTCCGGCTCGAGCGCGGCGACGAGGGCGGCGAGCCGGTCCTGGCGGAGCCGGAGCGAGTTGATGTTCCAGGTCGCGATTCTGAGCCGAAGCTGCGGCCGGGCCCGTGCGCCGCGGGCCATCAGACGATGCGGGTGCGCACGCTGCCGACCCCCTCCACCTCTCCTTCCAGGAGATCGCCGCGCGCGACGGCGGCAACGCCGGAGGGCGTGCCGGTGAAGATGAGATCGCCCGGGGCGAGCCGCACCAGCGCCGAAAGATGGGCGATGATCTCGGGCAGGCTCCAGATCATCTGCGAAAGATCTGCCTGCTGGCGCACCGCGCCGTTGACGCGAAGCACGATGCGTCCGCGCGAGGGATGGCCGATGCGCTCGGCCGCGGCGAGCGTGCCGATGGGCGCGGACTGATCGAAGCCCTTGCCCATGTCCCAGGGCTTTCCTTCCTTCTTCGCCTGGCCCTGAAGATCGCGGCGGGTCATGTCGAGGCCCGCGCCATAGCCCCAGACATGGGCGAGCGCCTCCTGCTCGGTGATGTCCGCCCCGCCGGTGCCGATGGCGGCGACCAGTTCCATCTCGTGATGGAGGTCTTTCGTGGCCGGCGGATAAGGCATGTCCGCCCCGTTCAGGACCACCGCATCCGCCGGCTTCATGAAGAAGAACGGCGGCTCGCGATCCGGATCGCCGCCCATCTCGCGTGTGTGCTCGGCATAGTTGCGCCCGACGCAGAAGACGCGCCGCACCGGAAACGCGCCGCCTCCGGCCACCGGCACCGCCACGACGGAAGGCGGAGCGATCACGTATCTGTATTCGGCCATGACGGTCTTCCCCGATGCGAAAGCCGGCACCTGAGCCGGGCGGGAAAGGCACGTCAAGGGCCGCGATTGCAGGGCAGCGAAGGGCGGGATAAAGCCCCTATATTAACAGATGAAACAGAGTTGACGGCATGGCGGGGTCACGGAAAAACGCGGCGCGGCTCTGGATCAGCGCGGCACTCGCCTTTTCACCCGTGCCCGCGCTCGCGGCCAAGACGATCTCGCTCGAAAATGTGCCCCACTACGCAACCCTCGCGGACGCGCAGAAATCCTGCGGCAAGGACACGGTGGTGTGGGCGAACCTGCGCACCGACGTCTACCACTTCTCGGGCTCACGCTGGTTCGGCAAGACAAAGAAGGGCGCCTATTTCTGCGAAAGCGCGGTGAAGAAGGCCGGCATTCACGCCTCGCGAGAGTAGGCAAGCCAAGGCCAGGGGACGCTGTCCCCTGGACCCCTGCCAGGGCCTTGAGGCCCTGGACCCCATCCGTTCGGCGGCGGCAGAGGGCGGCTCGGTCGGAGAGCGAACGCTCTCCGACCGAGCCGCCCTCTGCCGCCGCCAACGAAAGGGTTCCAAGGGCTCAGCCCTTGGCGGGGTTCCAAGGGGCGGAGCCCCTTGGCATGTGGTTAAGCGTTCTCTCCGTGCCGGTGGCGAGGGCGGCCTGGAGGTAGGCGCGGGCCTGCTTGATGGCGGTGGGGAGTGGGGCTCCGAGCGCGAGGAAGGTGGCGATGGCGCTGGCGAGTGTGCAGCCGGTGCCGTGGCGGGGTGGGCCTGGGATGCGTTTTTCCTCGAAGAGGGTGGCGGTGTCGTCGCTGAGAAGGAGGTCGATCACTGTTTCGCCCGGTAGATGGCCGCCTTTGACGAGAACGGCGCGGGCGCCGATGGCGCGGGCGGCGCGTTCCATGGCGGTGCGGTCGTGGATGGGGATGCCGGTGAGAAGCTCGGCCTCGGGCACGTTCGGAGTGATGAGGGTCGCGAGAGGGAAGAGCATGGCGCGGAGCGCGGCGAGGGCATCTTCCGCGAGCAGGCGTGTGCCGCTGGAGGCGACCATGACGGGGTCGATGACGAGAGGGATGGCGGCGGCGGGTACGAGGGCGGCGGCGATGGCGGCGATGGTGGGGATGTCGACCAACATCCCGGTTTTGATGGCGTCGGCGCCGGGGTCGGCAAGCGCCGAGGTGATCTGGGCGGCGATGAAGGCGGGCGGGACGGAATGGATGGCGTGGACCGCGCGCGTGTCCTGAACCGTGAGGGCGGTGATGGCGGTGGATGCGTCGCCGCCGAGGGCGGTGATGGTTTTGATGTCCGCCTGGATGCCGGCGCCGCCGCCCGAATCCGAGCCGGCGATCGCGAGCACCCGGGGTTGCGTCATTCGGGGCCTGAAGAGCGGGCGGCCGCGGCGATGGTTTCGCAGAGGGAGGCGACGACGTCCTGGACCAGCGTCTCGTCCTCGGCTTCGGCCATGACGCGGATGACGGGCTCGGTGCCGCTCTGGCGGATGAGGACGCGGCCGGTGCCGTTGAGGCGTGCCTCCGCCGCTTCGATGCTGGCCTTCACGGCGGGCGCGCCGAGCGGGGAGCTGCCGGCGAAGCGGACGCTTTGGAGAAGCTGGGGCAAGGGGCGGAAGACCTGGCAGACCTCGCTCGCGCGGCGTTGTTCGGCGACGATGACGCCGAGGACCTGAAGGGCGGCGACGAGCCCATCGCCGGTGGTGGAGAAGTCCGAGAGGATCATGTGGCCGGACTGCTCGCCGCCGACATTGAGGCCGCGCGCACGCATCTCCGTGGCGACGTAGCGGTCGCCGACGCGGGTGCGGTGCAGCGCGAGGCCGAGGGTGGCGAGGAAGCGGTCGAGCCCGAGATTGGACATCACGGTGGCGACGATGGCCTCTCCGGCGAGGCGGCCCTCGCGGCGCCAGGAGCGGGCGATCAGCGCCAGGATCTGGTCGCCGTCGATGAGCTCGCCCTGCTCGTCCGCGAGCAGGAGCCGGTCGGCATCGCCGTCGAGCGCGATGCCGAGATCGGCGCCGTGCTCGACCACCTGGGCGCAGAAATATTCGGGCGCGGTCGAGCCGCAGCCGCGGTTGATGTTGAACCCGTCCGGGGTCACGCCGAGCGGGACCACCTCCGCCCCGAGCTCCCAGAGGACGGTGGGCGCGACCTTGTAGGCGGCGCCGTGAGCGCAATCGATGACGACGCGGAGCCCTTCGAGGCGGAGCCCACGGGGGAAGGTGGCCTTGGCGCCTTCGATATAGCGGCCGGCGGCGTCGGCGAGGCGGGTGGCGCGGCCGAGCTTGCCGGGCGGCGCGAGGCGGGCGGCGAGGTCCGCCGCCATCAGGGCCTCGATCTCCATCTCGGTGGCGTCCGAGAGTTTTTGGCCGTCCGGGCCGAAGAGCTTGATGCCGTTGTCCTCGAACGGGTTGTGGGAGGCCGAGATCATCACTCCGAGATCGGCGCGGAGCGAGCGGGTGAGCATGGCGATCGCGGGGGTGGGCATGGGGCCGGCGATGGCGACGTCCATGCCGGCGCTGATGAAGCCCGCGACGAGGGCCGGCTCGATCATGTAGCCGGAGAGCCGCGTGTCCTTGCCGATGAGGACACGGTGGCGGTGGCTGCCGCGGGTGAAGAGCAGGCCCGCCGCCTGGCCGAGGCGGAGCGCGGTCTCGGCGGTCATCGGGAAGGCATTGGCGGTGCCGCGGATGCCGTCGGTGCCGAAGAGGCGCCGGGACGAGTTCATGACGGTCTCCGGAGTAACACTCAAGCGTGACCCTTGTTGCTCCGGATGCCGCCGGCGGCAAATGAAACCGGCGCGAGCAGGCTGGAGAACCCCTCCGGGGGGGTGCCCGCCGAGAGCGCCTGCCAGAGGCGCACAGCCTGGATGGTGTCCGCGACGTCGTGGACGCGGAGGATGGAGGCGCCGCGGCTGAGGACGAAGAGGGCGGCGGCGAGCGAGCCGGCGAGCCGGCCCCGTGGCTCCGGCACGCCCGAAATCCGGCCGATGAAGCTCTTGCGCGAAACCCCGAGCAGGAGCGGGCAGCCGAGGCAAAGGAGGAGCGGCAAACGGGCGAGAAGGGCGAGATTGTGGGCGGCGGTTTTCGCGAAGCCGATGCCGGGATCGAGCGCGATGCGGGCGCGGGCGATGCCGGCAGACTCGGCAGCAGCGAGGCGGGCGGAGAGCTCGCGGAGCACGTCCAGGGCCACGTCGTCGTACTGGGCAAGGGCGTTCATCGTCTGGGGCGTGCCGCGCGAATGCATCAGGATGACCGGAGCGGTCGAGCGGGCGAGGAGTGGTGCGGAGGCGGGGTCGTGGGCGAGGGCGGAGACGTCGTTGACGATGGAAGCACCCGCGGCGAGCGCTTCCTCCATGGTCGCGGCGTTGCGCGTATCGACCGAGACAGTGACGCCCTGGCGGGCGAGGGCGCGGATCACGGGCAGGATGCGGGCCTGCTCGATTTCGGGCGGGGTGGGAGCGGCGCCGGGGCGGGTGCTCTCGCCGCCGACATCGATGATGGCGGCGCCGGCGGCGACCATGGCGAGACCGGCGGCGGCAGCCTGCCCAGGATCGAGATCGGGACCGAGATGGCGCCCGCCGTCGCTGAAGCTGTCCGGGGTGATGTTGAGCACGCCCATCACCGCCGGCAGCGGGCCGAAGGCGGCGGTGGGGGGCGCGGTGAGGCGGACGAGGGGTTCGTCCCAGGCGGGCGGGATGGCGGCGACGCAAATGGGTCCCAGGGAACCATCGTGGGGATCGTCGTGGTCGCGGAGGAGGCGGGCGAGGCTGAAGGCGAGCGGGCCGCCGGCGAGGGGGAGCGCCGTGCCGGCGGCGATCGCGGCCGCAGCATCCGGCCCCGAGAGGAGGCCGAGCGGCTCGATCAGCCGCATCACGGGAAAAGGCTCAGCCCGGACGCTCAGCCCGGTTGGGGCGCCGGGCCGAGGCCGCCGGCGGGCGGGATGGCCGGCCGGCCGCTGGTCGGCACCGAGGCGCGGCGCGATTCCGGCGCCGGCTCGTCCACCACCTTGCGGATCACAGGCTCGCCGCGGAGCACGGTGCGGATCTCGTCCCCGCTCAATGTCTCGTACTCGAGGAGGCCGTTGGCGAGGCGGTGCAGCTCCTCGAGATTCTCGGTGAGGATCTGGCGCGCCTTGGCATAGGCGCGGTCGATCAGCTGCTTGATCTCGCTGTCGATCTCCTGGGCGGTCGATTCGGAGACGTTCTTATGCTGCGTGACGGAGTGGCCGAGGAAGAGCTCCTGCGAATTGTCGCCATAGGCAATCATGCCGAGCTTTTCGCTCATGCCCCATTCGGTGACCATGCGCCGCGCCTGGTCGGTCGCCATCTTGATGTCCCCGGCGGCGCCGTTGGAGACCTTCTCCGCGCCGAAGATGATCTCCTCCGCAGCGCGCCCGCCCATGGCCATGGTGAGCTCGGCGAGCAGCTTGGAACGGCTTTTCGAGTAGCGGTCGCCCTCGGGCAGGCTCATCACGAGGCCGAGCGCGCGGCCACGGGGAATGATCGTCGCCTTGTGGACGGGATCGCACTCGGGCTCGTGAAGCGCGCAAAGGGCGTGACCGCCTTCGTGATAGGCGGTCATGCGCTTCTCGTCCTCGCTCATCACGAGGCTGCGGCGCTCGGTGCCCATCATCACCTTGTCCTTGGCGTGCTCGAACTCCGCCATGGCGACGACGCGCTTGCCGATCCGCGCGGCAAGCAGCGCCGCCTCGTTGACGAGGTTGGCGAGATCGGCGCCCGAGAAGCCGGGCGTACCGCGGGCGATCGTCTTCGGATCGACATCGGCGGCGAGCGGAACTTTCCGCATATGCACGCGGAGGATTTTTTCGCGCCCGTTCACGTCCGGGTTGGGGACGACCACCTGGCGGTCGAAGCGGCCGGGGCGGAGCAAAGCGGGGTCGAGCACGTCCGGGCGGTTGGTGGCGGCGATCAGGATCACGCCTTCGTTCGATTCGAAGCCGTCCATCTCGACCAGCATCTGGTTGAGCGTCTGCTCGCGCTCGTCATTGCCGCCGCCGAGCCCGGCGCCGCGATGGCGGCCGACCGCGTCGATCTCGTCGATGAAGATGATGCAGGGGGCGTTCTTCTTGCCCTGCTCGAACATGTCGCGCACGCGGCTCGCGCCGACGCCCACGAACATCTCCACGAAGTCGGAGCCGGAAATGGTGAAGAAGGGGACGTTCGCCTCTCCGGCGATGGCACGGGCGAGCAGCGTCTTGCCGGTGCCGGGCGGGCCGACCAGCAGCACGCCCTTCGGGATCTTGCCACCGAGGCGCTGGAATTTCTGCGGGTCCTTGAGGAACTCGACGACCTCCTG
>JASHRV010000186.1 GCA_030037175.1 Acetobacteraceae bacterium | reverse complement strand
TCGTCGCCGCGACGGCGCTCCCGCGCGCTTCAGAAGCTGCCCTTCTTCAGCTCGAACACGTCCGGCTGGGCGGGGTCGGCCGCATAGACGAGGGTGAGCGCCGTTGGGGTCAGCCGGGAGGAGCCGTTCGCGGCCGGCTTGCCGGCTTTGCCCGAGACGACCAGCACCACGGCGTGGCCCGCTTCGTCCTGGGCGCGGAACAGCATCACGTTGCCGTCCGGCAGGAGCGCATTGAGCACGGTTTGGGTGGGTGGGAAGCCTTCCTTCAGGAAGTAGGCCTGCAGCGCAGCGCCGTTGGCCACGAGCCGGGCCGGCGTCGTCGAGGCATCGGTCGCCGCCGACCAGAGGATGTTCACTTCGATCAGGCCGTGGCCGCGATAGCCGAAGATATAGTCGATCTGCGCGCTGCCGCTGCCCGGGATCAGATCGGCGGCGCGGATGCGGAGCACGCCGGTCCGTTGCAGGGGGTTGGCGGTGGCGATGACGGCGGCGCCGGAGAGGTGGAAATCGGCGGCGATTGCCGCGCGCACGGCCGGCTCGCTCATGCCGAAATGCGCGGAACGAAAGCCGTCGATGGCGGCGGGTGCGGTTTGCGCGGGCGGCGCGGGGGGCAAAGGGGTGGCGGCGCGGGCCAGGGGTGAGGCGAGCATCAGGGGGACCGCAACGCTCGCCGCCGTGAGCTGCAACAGGGGATGCGCGCGGGAGGCATTCGTTCGACACGGCATCGTCAGAATCCCGCCACCAGCGCCACCTGGCCGAAGGCGCCGGTTTTCGTGGTTCCGGGCGGCGGGCGCAGCTGCCAGCCGATGCTCGTGCTCACGCTGACGAAGCGGCCGAGCGCATAGGAAAGATCGCCGCCAAGGCTGGCGAGAGCGACGCTGTTCTGCTGGTCGGGGATCGGCTGCACCTGGGAAAGGTTAGCATAGTCCCAAAAAGCGCCAAGCTGGGCTTCGCTCTTCGCCGGCAGCGCGAGGCCGAGGAGGCCGGAGGGGCTGAAGCCGGGGGTGCGGATCTCCAGGCTGACGAACTGGCCCTCGGAGCCGAGCGCCGTATCCGTGTAGTAGCCGCGGACGCTGCCCGGGCCGCCGCCGGCGAGCTCCTCGCTGTCGAGCAGGTTGCGGTTGGAGATTTGCGCCACCGCGCGCGCGATCCAGGTGAAGCCGGCGGGAAGCCGGGTGAGGCGGGTGAGCGCCACCCGGTCGTAGACGTAGCGCGCGGTGGCGCCGGGAACGAGGCTCGCGAAGGCCGTGTTGGTGTTCCGCCCGGTGAGGCCGCCGGGGCTGAGGACGAGATCGTTGTGCAGGAGGGTTTTCCCGAACGGGTCGGTCTCGACGGCGTCGTAGCCGAGCGGGAACTGGTCGATCTCGGCGGCGCCGGAGAAGACGGTGAAGCCGCCGAAATCGAGGTTGGTGTTGGTGGTCTTGAAATCGTAGCCGACGCTCAGCTCCTGGCGCAGCCAGGAGAGCCGCGGCAGCGGATGGACGTAGCGCAGGCTGGCCTGGCCGGAGCGGCCGGTATCGTCGAAGCCCTCGGCGATCTCGGGAATCTGGAGCTCGTAGGAGCCGAAGATGACGAGCTGATCGTGCCAGGGCAGCGGCGCGGACCAGCTCAGCGCGTGGGCGACGTAGCGGCCGGAGAAGGCGCGGGTGAGCTGATAGGAAAAAATCTGGTCGAGGCCGGCGACATTGCCCCAGGTGAAGCCCGCGCCCCATTCGCTGAGGCCCAGGCTTTTGACGCCTTCGTTGTCGTAGGTGCCGTAGACATGGAACGGCAGGCGATCGTGGGTGACGAGGGTGGCGTTGGTGGTGCCCGGGGCCGCGCCCGGGCCGAGGGTGAGATCGACGACGCGAAACGGGTTGCGGTTGAGCCAGTCGAGATCTCCCTGCAGGCCCTCCAGGGTGAGGGTCTGGCCGGGGACGAGGCCGCTCTCGCGGCGGATCAGGCCCGATGAGAACCAGCGATTGCCGCGCACCGCGACGGCGCCGACGCGATATTCCATCACCACGATCTGCACCACGCCCGAGGAGATGTTCTGCGGCGGCACGGCGACATCGACGAAGGGCCGGCCATGCGCGCGATACCAGGCGGTGACCGCGGCGGCGGCCTGATCGAGGCCGGCGAGGGTGAGCGGCTTGCCGATCGCGGCGGCGATCTTCGCGCGGAAGCCCGGCCGGTCGAGCAGCGGAAGATCGTGGACGGCGATGCCCGAGGGAGCGGCGGAGACGGGCAGGCCGGCCTTCACCACGGCGTTCGGGTTGTTGACGAAGACGAGGCCTTTGAGCGCCGGCAGGAGGACGCGGCGGGACGCGGGCAGCGGCGGGGGCGGCGGCGGCACGGCGAGCGGCGGGGGGATGTGGGGCGCGGGCGGGATCGGCGCGATCCGCTGATAGGCCTGGGCGTGGGCGGCAGCCGGGAGCGCGAGCAGCAGGGCCGCGCCGAGAAGGGGGCGCAAGCGGGCCGCAGCCCTGATCATCGCGGGGCCGCAACGACCCCGCCGGAGAGCCGCGCGGTTGGAGGGGCGATCAGACGGACATCCCGAGGGCGATCAGCACCCCCGACGCGGCGCTCGGTTCATTGGCTCCCTGCTATTGCGGGGGAACCGCGAGCAGGTAGGGGAAACCGTTATTGATGTGGCTGTTGATGCCCCACACGCTCGAGGAGAAGCCGGCAGGCAGGCCGGATTTGAGCTGGGCCGTGGTCAGCCCCGTGCCGCCCGCGCTCGTCGATTGGCCGGTGGTTTGCGTGTCCCAGTAGGAGTCCGTGACCGTGCCGAAGTTCTC
Source organism: Acetobacteraceae bacterium (assembly GCA_030037175.1). Taxonomy (GTDB): domain Bacteria; phylum Pseudomonadota; class Alphaproteobacteria; order Acetobacterales; family Acetobacteraceae; genus JAKAWQ01. The sequence continues at coordinate 896 of JASHRV010000186.1, read as the reverse complement.
CGCGACCAGGCCGCCCACGTCGCTGCTTGCGCTGCCGGTGACCGCGCCGATCGCGTAGGAAGTCTCGATCGTGCCGGCGTTGAGACCAGCAAAGCCGCCAATCTGGCTGTTGCCCGCCGTGTCGGTGACCGCGCCGGTCGCGTAGGAGTCCGTGACGGTGCCGCTGTTCAAACCGACCAGGCCGCCGAGAGCGCTGTACCCGGCGGCGGTCACTTTCCCGGTCGCGTAGGAGTCCGAGATCGTGCCGGCGTTGAGACCGGCAAGGCCGCCATCGTTGCCTTGGCCGCCGCCGGTGATCGCGCCGAGGGCGTAGGAGTCCGTGATTGTGCCGAGGTTCGCCCCAACCAGCCCGCCGATAATGGCGTTATCGCCAGCGGTGGCCGCTCCCTTTGCATAGGAGTCCTCGATCGTGCCATCGCTTTGACCGACAAGGCCGCCGACGACGGAAAAGGACGCCAAGTCCGTGACCGCGCCGGTGGCGTAGGAGCCGGTGATGGTGGCGACGCCCATGGTTGCGTCGTTGTCACCGACCAGGCCGCCCAGAACGTCGTCGGAAAGGGACGCGGTGACCGCGCCCTTGGCGTAGGAGTCGGTGATGCTGCCGCTGCTGTACCCCGCGAGCCCGCCGACGTTGCTGTAAGTGGCCGAGTCCGTGACCGCGCCGGTGGCGTAGGAATCGGCGATGCTGCCGCCGCCGGTGCTGCCGTCATTGTAACCGACCAGGCCGCCGACAGAGCCGGCAATAGCGGCCGAGGTGACCGCGCCCTTGGCGTAGGAATCGGTGATGCTGCCGCTGCTGTACCCGGCGAGCCCACCGGCATATTGGTCGCTTCCGCCGTTCACGGCGCCGGTTGCGTAGGAGCTCTCGATCGCGCCGGCGCCGTTGTAGCCGACCA
>JASHRV010000185.1 GCA_030037175.1 Acetobacteraceae bacterium | reverse complement strand
CGGACGCGACCGGCGGCACCGCCGGCGGCGCGGGGGGCAGCGGAAGCGAAGCGGCGCAGGCAGCCAGCGAAAAAACGAGCCCAAGCGCAAGCCCTGGCTTGCCGGCACCTGCCGCCATCCTCGTCCAGGGCGGAACGCGCTCCGCAGGGCGCGCTCCACGCCCGCCCGTCGCCGGCCCCATAACGGCTTACCTCTCTCCCTGCCGCCGCACAATCGCGACGGCCGGCATCGGCGCGGCGGAACTCCGCTTCTTGGCCGAAGCCCATGTCCGGGGGGGACCCTAACGGCAGCGCGCGCGCAATCGCAAGCAGAGGCGCCATCGCCGCACGCTCACTTTCCGGTGTAACGCAACATGTTTCATTCATCCTCTGCACGTAACTTTCCTATCGTAGGCAATCGGAAGTTGTGTCACATTGGAACAGCGGAGTCGCATCGCCGTCCCCGATTCGCCGGGCGGCCGAAGGGGGCGAAGAGCGCAGTTGCGGATGAGCCGTTCGATTCCGATCTCCGCCGCGCGCTTGCGGGCGGCATCCTCCGCCGGCCGTAGCCGCCCCTCGTGCCGCTGATCTGCTTCGCCTCGCCCAAGGGTGGCGTCGGCAAGACAACGCTCGCGGCCAACGCGGCGAGCGACCTTGCCCGCGCCGGCCATGACGTGATCGCCCTCGATCTCGACCCGCAGAACGCGCTCCGGCTGCATTTCGGCGTCCGGCCCGGCGATCCCGAGGGTTTCATCGCGACACTCCGCGATCAACCCGGCTCCGGGCCCGATCGGAAGCGCCATTGGCGCGAGGCGCTCCGCCCGACCGGCCAAGGGGTGGAGCTGCTCGCCTATGGGCAGACGGATTTCAGCGCCGCCCTCGCCTTCGCGGATGAGCTCGCGGTCCGGCCGGACCTGCTCGCCGGGCCGGTCCGAGAGATGCTGGAGGAGCCGGGCCGGGTGGTCGTGGTGGACACGATGCCCGGCGCGTCCGCGCAGATCGCTTCCATCCTCCCGTTCGCCGACCTCGTCGTCACCGTGCTGCTGGTGGACGCGATGTCGATCGCGCTCATTGCCTCGGTGCAGAGCGGGCGCGCCTATGGCCAGGCACTGCCGGGCGAAGACGATCCGCGCCTCTTCTATGCGCTGAACCAGTTCGACCGGCGCACCCGCCTCGGCTCGGCGATCGCGGCGGCGGCGGCGCGCAAGCTCGGCGGACGGCTGCTGGCGACGATCTACCGCGACGAGAATGTCGCCGAGGCCGGCGCTGCGCAGCGGATGATCGGCGAATACGCGCCGACCTCGCGCGCCGCCGGCGATATCCGCGCGCTCGCGGGCGCGATCGCATCGCGGCTCCCGGTCCCGCGCGCGCGAAGACTCGCCAGCCTGCACGCATGAATCTGCACGCATGACCGCGCCGGCGCGTTTCCGCCCCGCGCCGGAGGGTGCGGCGATCCGCCTTGCGCGGCAGGCATTGCTCGCCCTCTTCGTCGCGATCGGGCTCGCGCTGATCTGGTCGGCCGCTTCAGCCGAGCTCACGCCGGCGGAGCAGGCGGGCTTCGCCGCCGCGACCATCCTTCTCTTCCTGATCTGCAACCGCTTCCCCGGCCGGGCGATGACGCTTTTCCTCGCGCTGCTCTCGGCCGCGGTCTCGCTCCGCTACATCGTCTGGCGGGTGACCGAGACGCTCGCCTTCAACGGATTTCTTCAGGCGCTCCTCGGCACTCTGCTCGCGCTCGCCGAGCTCTACGCCGTGATCGTGCTCGCCCTCGGCTATGTGCAGACGAGCTGGCCGCTCGAGCGCAAGCCCGAGGCGCTGCCGGCGGATCCCGCTTTCTGGCCGACGGTCGATGTGTTCATCCCGACCTACAACGAGGATCTGGCGGTCGTGCGCGCCACCGTCCTGGCCGCGCTCGGGATCGACTGGCCGCGCGAAAAACTCCGCGTCTACATCCTCGATGACGGCCGGCGCGCCTCCTTCCGCGCCTTCGCGGAAGCGGCGGGCGCGGGATACATCATCCGGCCCGACAACACGCACGCGAAGGCAGGCAACCTCAACCACGCGCTCGCCCGGACGGACGGCGCATTCATCGCCGTCTTCGACTGCGACCACGTGCCGACCCGCGCCTTCCTGCAGATGACGCTCGGCTGGATGCTGCGCGATCCGAAGCTCGCCGTCCTGCAGACGCCCCATCACTTCTATTCGCCCGACCCGTTCCAGCGGAACCTCCGCGCCGGCACGCGCGTGCCGCCCGAGGGCAACATGTTCTACGGCCTCGTGCAGTGCGGCGACGATTTCTGGAACGCATCGTTCTTCTGCGGCTCCTGCGCCGTGCTCCGCCGCAGCGCGCTCGAGGCGATCGGCGGCTTCGCGGTCGAGACCGTGACCGAGGACGCCCACACCGCGCTCCGCCTGCACCGGGCGGGCTGGAGCTCCGCCTATCTCCGCCTGCCGCTCGCGGCCGGCCTCGCGACCGAACGGCTGATCCTGCATATCGGCCAGCGCATCCGCTGGGCGCGCGGCATGCTTCAGATCCTGCGCATCGACAATCCGCTGCTCGGGCCCGGCCTCACCCTGGCGCAGCGCCTCTGCTACCTCAACGCCGCGGCGCACTTCCTGTTCGCCATCCCGCGGGTGATCTTCCTTCTCGCCCCCCTCGCCTTCCTCCTTCTCGGGCGGAACATCATCGCCGCCTCGCCGCTGGCGATCCTCGCCTATGCGGGCCCGCACATCGTGCACGCCGTCGGCACCAACGCCCGCATCCAGCGCAACTGGCGCCATTCGTTCTGGAGCGAGATCTACGAGACCGTCCTCGCCCTGTTCCTGGTGCGCGTCACCCTCGCCACCCTCGTCAACCCGCGCCGCGGCCGGTTCAACGTCACGGAAAAAGGCGGGCTGCTGAGCAACGGCTATTTCGACATGCGCGCCGTCTATCCCAACCTGATCCTGGCCGGACTGCTGCTGCTCGGGCTGCTGCGCGGCCTTTACGGGCTCTTCTTCCAGCAAACGACGACCCTCGGCTTCCAGGCCCTGCTCCTGAACTCGATCTGGGTGACGTTCAGCCTGTTGATCGTGATGGCAGCCCTTGCGGTCGGGCGCGAGGCACGCCAGGCGCGCGCGCGCCACCGCGTGAACGCGCGGCTTCCCGCGACGCTCTGGCTGCCGGACGGGCGGGTCATCCGGGGCGAAACGCGCAACCTCTCGCTGGGCGGCGCGAGCCTCGCCGCCGACTGCGCGGACGCGATGCCCGAGGGAGCCCGCCTCGAGGTCGAGTTTTCGCCGGGCGGCGGGCCGGCGCTGCTGCCGGCCAAGGTGCGGCGCTGGTCGGACGGCATGCTCCAGCTCGCCTGGCAGCCGGCTTCGATCGCCGATGAAAGCCGGATCGTGAGCGTCGTCTTCGGCCGCGCCGATGCCTGGCTCGGCTGGAGCGACTATCCGAGCGACCGGCCGCTCAGGAGCCTCTGGCTTGTCCTCGTCAGCATCCGCGGGCTGTTCCGCCCGCGCGGCGAGCCGGTCACG
>JASHRV010000184.1 GCA_030037175.1 Acetobacteraceae bacterium | reverse complement strand
GGCGCCTTCATCGTCCCCGGCCTGGTCATGCTCTCGCTGCTCACCCAGACCATCGCCAACGCCTCCTTCGGCATCTATTTCCCCCGCTTCGTCGGCACCATCTACGAGCACCTCTCGGCCCCGGTCTCCTCCTTCGAGATCGTGCTCGGCTATGTCGGCGCCGCCGCCACCAAGGCGCTCATCCTGGGCGTGATCATCATCGCCACCGCCGCCCTCTTCGTCCCCCTGCGCATCGACCACCCGGCCTTCATGGTCCTTTTCCTTCTCCTCACCTCCGCGACCTTCAGCCTTTTCGGCTTCATCATCGGCATCTGGGCGGACAATTTCGAAAAACTTCAGCTCATCCCGCTGCTCATCGTCACCCCGCTCACCTTCCTCGGCGGCACCTTCTACTCGATCGACATGCTGCCCGGCATCTGGCGCGAGATCGCCCTTTTCAACCCGGTCGTCTATCTGATCAGCGGCTTCCGCTGGAGTTTTTACGGCCGCGCGGATGTGAGCGTGGGCGTGAGCCTCGGCCTGACGCTCGCCTTCCTCGTCCTCTGCCTTTTCCTGGTCAGCTGGATCTTCCGCACCGGCTATCGTCTCAAGAAATGAAAAACCCGTGGCGGAATGGTGTCTTTCCCACTGTCCAATCCACCCAACCCTTTGAATCTAAATAAAAATACCCCTCAAATCACCCCACGTCCCGTCCAACCCGTCCAATCAAATTTTTTTCAAACTGCCAAAACCCCGGCAATTCCAAATCCTTATGGCGGCGGGCTGAGAATCCCCAATCTCAGCATCAGCCCGACCGTCGCGCCCTTGATCGGCCGGAGCAAGCCCAGCGTCAGCACCAGCGTCAGCGGCAGCAGGATCGCCGTCTCCAGCCCGAGCGAGAGCGAGAAATCCGTCTCCATCACCACCAGCAGCCCGATGACGATGTGCCCCACGATCAGGATCGTGATGTAGGGCGGCGCGTCGTCCGATCGCAGCTGCCCGAGCGGCGCCCCGCAATGTTCGCACGCCGGCACCACGCGCAGAAACCCCGAAAAGATTTTTCCAACCCCGCAGGCCGGGCACCTTCCAAGAAGCCCGCGCCCGATCTGGGTCATCATGGGCGGGTTCGGCCAGGGATGAACCGCCTCTTCCGCCTCAGCCTGCCAGCGGACCGGAGTGTGCTCGGACACGGCCAGATTCCTTCACGCCATCACGCCATCGCCTGCCGTGCCATGTGGTTCGCCCACCCGCTCGTTGCGGTCAAGATACGGCAGACCAGCCCTGCGCGGGCGGCGCCCTACTCCGCCGCCTTCCTTTCCCACACCGGCGGATCGACCGCGCCCACCTGGCTCGTGATCCGCCCATAGTGCTCGGGCCTTCGGTGCTTCTCGAAGGCGAAGACGCTCGCCCGCCCGAGCCCGCAGAGATCGAGGTTGCAGTCCGCCGTGATCAGCTCGTCGTCCCAGCTCGTCGCCATGGCGATGATCTCGCCCTGCGGATCGACGATGATCGAATGCCCGAAGAGCTCGCACCCATTCTCCACCCCGGCCTTCGCCGTCGCCACCGCGAAGCAGGAATTCTGATACGCCCCGGCCTGGATCGAGAGATGGCTGTGGAACACGCGCAGATGATGCGCCTCGAATCCCTGCCCCTCCTGGTTGGTGCTCGGCGTGTTGTAGCCGAGCATGACGAGCTCGACCTTCTGCAACCCCAGCACCCGCCAGGATTCCGGCCAGCGCCGGTCGTTGCAGATCATCATTCCCATGTTCACGCCGGCAAGCCCGCCCATCGGCGCCCGGATCACCGGAAAGCCCAGATCGCCGACTTCGAAATAGCGCTTCTCCAGATGCTGAACCGACCGCCGCGGGTCGCGCTCGGCATGTCCCGGCAGATGGATCTTCCGGTATTTGAGCAGAATGTCGCCCTCGGGCCCGACCAGGATCGCGGTGTTGAACCGGCGCTTGCGCATCCGCCCCGCCTCGTCCGGCTCCTCGGCGATCTCGGCATAGCCGAGATGAAACCCGATGCCCCATTTGCGCGCCGCGGCGAACAGCGGCGCGGTCTCGTTCGAGGGCATCGCCGTCTCGAACCACGGGTCCGCCTCCTCGATCGTCTCGTAGTAATGGCGCGGGAAGAACGTGGTCAGCGCGAGCTCGGGAAAAACGACGAGCTCGGCGCCGCGCGCCTTGCCGCGCTCGAGCAGCCGCAGCATCCGCTCGACCGCGACGGAGCGCGGCTCCGCCATCTGGATGGGCCCGAGCTGGGCGGCGGCAACGGTCAGGGTGCGGGGCATCGTGCCTCTCTTGCTTTGCTCCGGTCAGGGGACGATAGCGCTCGGCATTGACGCTTGCGATACGAGCCGTCACGAATGGCGCCGCGTGCAGTGCCGGGGGGATTCGGACCATGCGTCGTGCCGTCTTGCTGATCGCCATGCTCGGCCTTGCCGGCGGCGGCGCGATCATCCCCCCCCTTGCCAACGCCCAGCCGGCCAATGGCTCCGCCAACGGCCCGGGCCGCGCCTTCATCGTCTTCTTCCAGGAATGGTCGGCCGGCTTCGACGAGCCGGCGCTGCAAACCATCGCCTTGGCGGCCGCGGCGGCCAAGGCCGATCCGAGCGCCGCCATCGCCGTCACTGGCTATGCCGATCCGCTCGGCAGCGTGCAGGCGAACATCTACCTCACCGAGACCCGCGCCCAGGTGGTCACGGATCAGCTCGTCGCCGACGGCGTGAGCCCCAGCCGCATTCACCAGCACGCGGCCGGGAAAGTCCCTTATCAGCTCACCTCGCAGGAAAGCCGGCGCGTCGTCATTACGGTCGGCGGCTCCTAGAGCGGGATGCGTTCGCTTCCGCTCGCTTATCCCGCTCTCGCTCTTTGTCTGATCGCGTGATTCAGACCTCCGGCCTCCCCGCCTCCGGTCACCACGCTCTGAGAATTCATGCCGCCAGCACCGCCGGCTCGGCGAGCCGCCCGCCGCTTTCCTCCCGCACCAGCTCGAGATGGCGCTTATGCAGCTTGGCAACGCTCGCGCTGTGCGTGATCGAAACAATGGTCGTCGCGGGCAGCTTCTCGTGCAGCGTCCGGTAGAGCGCCGCCTCTGACTCGGGATCGAGGCTCGCGGTCGCCTCGTCGAGGAAGAGCCAGTCCGGCCGGAGCAGCAGCGCCCGCGCCAGCGCCAGGCGCTGCTGCTCGCCCCCCGAAAGAAGCTGGCTCCAGGACGCCTCCTCGTCGAGCCGCGGCAGCAGGTTGGGCAGTCCGGCCTCGCTCAGCGCAGCCCGGATCGCCGCATCGTCATAGCGGGTCGCATCGTCCGGATAGGCCACCGCCTTGCGCAGCGTCCCGAGCGGCAGATAGGGCCGCTGCGGCAGAAAGAGCGCCCGCCCGCCCGCCGGCCATTCGACCTTGCCGCTGCCGAACGGCCAGATGCCGGCGATCGCGCGGAAAAGGGTCGATTTGCCGGACCCGGTCCGCCCCGTCACCACCACCGAATGGCCGGCGGTGATGGTCAGATCCACCCCCGCCATCAGCGTCTCCCCGTCCGGCAGCTTGAGGGTGAGATCGCGCAGCTTGAGCGCCTCGCCCGGCCCCGGGCCGGCCGCGAGCGCCGTGCTTGCCGCCGCCGCGCGGGCGTTCACGATCGCGTAGTGGAACGTCGTCAGTCGCTCGACCGTGGCGCGCCAGGCGGCCAGCTGCGCATAGGCCCCGACAAACCAGGAGAGCGCGCCCTGCACCTGACCGAAGGCGCTCGCCGTTCGCGTGAGGCCGCCGAGCGCGATCTGGCCCGAGAAATAGCGCGGAGCCGCGACGATCACGGGAAAGACGACCGCGATCTGCGAGTAGCCGGTGGTGAGTGCGTTGAGCAGCTTGGTCCGGTCCATGATCCGGTACCAGTTCTCGACCACGTAGGTGAAGACGTTCAGGAAGCCGTGCTTCTCCTCGGCTTCGCCGCCATAGAGCGCAACACCCTCCACATTTTCCCGCATCCGGGCGAGAGAGAAACGGAAATCCGCTTCCACGCGCTGCTGGCGGAAATTGAGCCAAACGAGCGGCCGTCCGACGAGATGGGTGACCCAGGTGCCGAGGATCGCATAAACGAGCGCGACCCAGACCATGTAGCCCGGGATGAAGAAGCCGAAGAGGTGAAGCGGCCCCGAAAGGCTCCAGAGGATGCCGACGAAGCTCCCGAGCGTCACGACATTGGAGAGCAGGTCGAGCGAGAGCGAGAGCGAGCTGCCGGCAAAGCTGTTGAGATCATCGGCGATGCGCTGGTCCGGGTTGTCGGGTCCCTCGCCCGCCTTGGTGGTGAGGCTGATGCGGTAATAGGCGCGGTCGGCGAGCCACTCGCCGAGATAGCGCTGGGTCAGCCATCGCCGCCATCGGATCTGCAGCCATTGGGTCAGATAGGTGCTGTAGACCGCGACCAGGATGTAGAGCACCGCGATCAGGCAGAAGCCGGGCATGATGCCGCTCGCCGTGCGGCGGTAGAGGAACAGCAGGCCGAAGAACGCGTTCCAGTCCTTGTTCTGCAGCGAATCGTAGAAGGCGCCGTTCCAGAAATTCAGGATCACGTTCATCCCGACCATCATCAGGTTCAGGGCGATGATGGAGACAAGAAGCAACCGCGCCGACCAACGCTCCTCGGAATAGAAATAGGGCCTGGCGAGGAGCCAGGCGTCTCTCAGGAACGGACCAAGACCGCGCATTCAACTCACCTCGATTCGGGGTACGGCGGCGGAGGGCTCATCATCGCCGGAAGCTGGCCCAGACGGGCTTTCCGGGCAAGTTACCGCGGCTTCACCCCTGGCCGGCGAGCATCAGCCGGGTGGCGAAGGCCGCCGGCGGCTGGGGGTGGCTGAAGAAGAAGCCCTGGCCTTCGTCGCAGCCGATCCCGGCGAGGAAGGCGCGCTGGATCTCCGTCTCGATCCCCTCGGCCACCACCGTGAGGTCGAGCGCATGGCCGGTGGCGACCAGCGCCTGCACGATGGCCGAGTCCTCGCGGTCGTCGGGCAGGCTCCGCACCAGCGAGCGGTCGAGCTTCACCACCGTGAGCGGCAGAAGTTTCAGCGCGGCGAGGCTCGCATGGCCGGTTCCGAAATCATCGAGCGCGATCCCGACCCCAAGGTCGCGAACCGCCGCGAGCGTCAGCATGGTCTCAACGCTGGGCTCGATCACGGTGCTCTCCGTGAGCTCGAGCTCAAGCCGGTCGGGCGAAAGGCCGGACTCCTCCAACGCCAGGGCGAGCTGCCCGAGCAGGGCGCCGGAAACGATCTGCCGCAACGAGACATTTACAGACACAATGGGACCCGGCACCTCCCCCGGCACCTCCCTCTGCGCCGCCCATTGGGCCGCTTCCCGGCAGGCGCTCAGGAGCGCGATGCCGCCGATCTCGGTGATCAGTCCGGTGCGCTCGGCAACCGGGATGAAGGTGGCGGGCGAGATCAGCCCGAGCCGCGGATGCGGCCAGCGAAGCAGCGCCTCGGCGGCAACGACGGAGCCCGAGGCAAGCGAGAACCGCGGCTGGTAGTAGAGGGTAAGCCCACCCCCCGCCGTGGCCGCCCTGAGATCGCGCTCGAGCCGGCGCTCGGTCGAATGCCCCATCCGCGGGTCGAGGGCACGACGCAGCAGCGGACTCCGCGGCAGCTCATTTTGCGCATCTTCCGTCCTTGGCTCGGCACTCAATCCTTCATCTCCCGGCGGCAACCCGACTGTGCGAGCGCATGGCTTACCGGGCGGTGAAGTTGTGCAGGGGCCTTGAGGTCCCAAACCTCCCAACGTTTCCAGCAAATGGATTGCAAAGGCTCCGCCTTTGCCGGGGGTTCAGGGGGCAGCGCCCCCTGAAAGCGCCGCGTCGAGCACCCGCACCGAATGGAGCGCGCGCCGGCCGGCGAGATCGGCGATCTGGTGGCGGCAGGAGGTGCCGTCGGCGACGATCAGATCCTCCGGCGCCGTCTTGCCGAGCGCGGGCAGGATGCCCGCCTCGGCGATCGCGCGCGAAACCGATTCCGTTTCGGCCTGATAGCCGAAGGCGCCGGCCATGCCACAGCAAGTGGACAGGATTGGACGTACAGAAAGCCCTGGAACACGCTTGAGCGCCTCCAACGTGGCAGGAAAAGCGCCAAATGCTTTCTGATGGCAGTGTCCATGCACATGGACAGTGCGGGAATCGGGCCGAAAGGGGAGCGATCCCTTCTCACGGACCAAAAATTCGCTGAGCAAAACCGCCCGTTCGGCGAGGTTTCGCGCCTCCGGACCGGGGAAAAGTGCGGGAATTTCGTCCCGCAGGGTCAAAAGGCAGGAGGGTTCGAGCCCGATCACGGGGCGATCCCCGGCGCAGGCGCGGAGAAGGCGGCCCGCCTCCGCGCGCGCCCGATCGACGAGCCCGGCCGCGAGATAGGTCCGCCCGCAGCAGAGCTTCCCTCCCGGGGCTTTCGGCATGGCGGCGCCGTGGCCGGCGGCGGCGAGCACGCGGAGCGCGGCACGCAGGTTCTCCGGCTCGAAATAGCGGTTGAAGGTGTCGGCGAGCAGCAGGACGGTGCCGGATTGGCCGCCCGCCTCGGCATC
>JASHRV010000183.1 GCA_030037175.1 Acetobacteraceae bacterium | reverse complement strand
GCTCGAGCCTGAGCCGCCGCTCCTGCGTCAGCCGGTGCAGCCCGCCCGCGAGCCGCGCGCCGGACTGGGCGAGTCCGGCCAGCAGCTCCGTCCGCACCGGAACCGCGAGCTCGGCCGCCGCCGTCGGTGTCGGCGCGCGGCGGTCGGCGGCGAAATCGATCAGGGTGATGTCCGTCTCGTGTCCGACCGCGGCGATCAGCGGGATCGGGCTCGCCGCGGCGGCGCGCACCACCCATTCGTCGTTGAACGCCATCAGGTCCTCGAGCCCGCCGCCGCCCCGCGCGACGATGAGCACATCCGGCCGCGGCACCGCGCCCTCGGCCGGCAGCCTGCCGAAGCCCGCGATGGCGGCGGCGATCCGCTCCGCCGCGCCCTCGCCCTGCACCGGCACCGGCCAGAGCAGGATCGGGCGCGGAAAGCGGCGGGCGATGGTGGTGCGGATGTCCTGGATCACCGCCCCCTGCGGCGAGCTGACAACGCCGATCACAAGCGGCAGCAGCGGCAGGCGCCGCTTGCGCGCCTCATCGAACAGCCCCTCCGCGGCCAGCCGCTTGCGCAGCACCTCGATCCGCGCGAGCAGCGCCCCTTCGCCGGCATAGTCCAGCCGCTCGACGATGAGCTGGTAGGTCGAGCGGTCGCCATAGGCCGTGATCCGCCCGGTCGCGATCACCTCGACCCCGTTCTCGGGCACCATCCCGAGCCGCGGCACGACGCCCTTCCAGGCCACCGCGGCGAGCTTCCCCCCTGTGTCCTTGAGCGAGAAATAGACATGCCCGGAGGCGTAGCGCTTGAGCTCGGTCACCTCCCCGCGCACGCGCACGCGGCCGAAGGCCGTTTCCAGCGTCCGCTTCACCGCGCCCGAGATCTCGGCAACCGTGTATTCGGGGATATTGACGGCGATCTCGCTCATGCCCGCAGTTTAGCCCATCGGGATGAGGGCGGCGGAGGCGGGGATGCGGGTTCTGGTGGTCGGATCGGGCGGGCGTGAGCACGCCCTTGCCTGGGCGCTGGCCGCAAGCCCTCTTTTGACGAAGCTCTGGTGCGCGCCGGGCAATCCCGGCATCGCCTCCGTCGCCGAGACGGTGCCGATCGGCGCGCTCGATATCTCCGCGCTCGTCGCCTTCGCCCGCGCCAACGCAATCGATCTGGTCGTGCCCGGCCCGGAGGCGCCGCTGGTCGCCGGCCTCGCCGATGCCTGCGCCGAGGCGGGCATCGCCTGTGCCGGTCCCACGGCCGCCGCCGCGCGCCTCGAGGGGGAAAAAAGCTTCACCAAGGAGATCGCGACCGCCGCCGGCATTCCGACCGCCCGCTACGCCTGTTTCGACGACGCCGCCTCCGCCCGCGCCTATTGCCGCCGGCACGGGGCGCCGCTGGTCGTCAAGGCGGATGGGCTCGCGGCCGGCAAGGGCGTCGTCGTCGCCGAAACCGTCGCCGAGGCGGAAGCCGCCGTCAGCGCCTTCATGGAAGAGGGCCGGCTCGGCGCCGCGGGCTCCGTCGTCCTGATCGAGGAGCGCCTCTCGGGCCCGGAGGTTTCCCTCTTCGCCCTCTGCGACGGCGAGCACGCGGTGCCGCTCGGCGCGGCGACAGACCACAAGCGCGCCCATGAGGGCGATCGCGGGCCCAACACGGGCGGCATGGGCGCCGTGGCGCCGGCGCCCGCCCTCACGCCCGCGCTCGCGGAGGCCGCCTTCGCCCGCATCGTCCGGCCGGCGCTCGCCGAGATGGCCAGGCGCGGCACCCCGTTTCGCGGCATCCTCTTCGCCGGGCTGATGCTGACCCCCGACGGCCCGAAGCTGATCGAGTTCAATGTCCGCTTCGGCGATCCCGAATGCCAGTCGCTGCTCCCGCTCCTCTCCTCAGACCTGCTCGCCGCGCTCTTCGCCGCCTGCGATGGCGAGCTCGGCGATTTCGACCTGCGCTGGCATCCGGGCGCCTCGGTCGCGGTCGTGCTCGCCGCCCGCGGCTATCCGGAGGCACCCGAGACCGGCACGGAAATCCGCGGCCTCGACCGCGCCGCCGCTCTCCCCGGCGCGCGGATCTTCCAGAGCGGAACCCGTCTCGCCGATGGCAAGCTCGTTGCCGCCGGCGGCCGGGTCCTCACCGTCACCGCGCGCGGGGCCGATCTCGAGGAAGCGCGGGCGCGCGCCTACGCCGCCGCACGGGCGATCGACTGGCCGGGCGGTTTCTACCGGCGCGACATCGGCGGCCCACCCCTCCTCTGAGAGAGCATTAACCGGCATTTCACGCCGCGCGGTGAAAGCTGCCCGGTCCCGTGCGATGGCCCCGATGCGGCACCTCACGTCTCACCGCACACTCCGCGCCGACCGGCGAGGCGGCGTGGTGCTCACCGTTGCCCTCTCTCTGCCCGTGCTGATGGGCGCGGCCGGCCTCGCCGTCGATCTCGGCCAATGGTACCGCGAGCGCGCGACGCTCCAGCTCGCCGCCGACGCGGCCGCCATGGGCGCCGCCCGCCTGCTTTCAGTGAGCTCGGCAGCAGCCGCCGACTACCAGAGCGTCGCCCTGGCCGAGGCCCGGGGGGCGATCGGGAACGGCACGGTGGGCACGCTCGCCCAGCCGGTCTCGCTCACGGTGAACAGCGGCCAGAGCGTGACCGTCACCCTCACCAGCACGGCCGATCAGTATTTCACTTCCGTCCTCGGCCTGCCCCGCCCCACTCTCACCGCCACGGCCACCGCCGGCATCGTCGCACCCCCGGCCTGCGTGCTCGCGATGAGCGGCACGGCGGAGAAGGCGATCGATGTCGAGAACGAGGGTGAAATCAGCGCGACCGATTGCGGCGTCTTCTCCAACTCGGACGTCGAAGACCCCGACGATGACTCGATCTATGTCCGCAACGGCTCGATCACGTCATCGGGCGTGGGAGCGGGCGTCGGCGCCGTCGGCGGCGTCGAGGCCAGCACCAACGGCGAATCGATCATCAGCCCGAGCCCGACCGAGGCCGACCCACCCCAGGCGAACCCTTACGCGAACCTCAGCCCGCCGAGCGTCGGCTCCTCCTGCACGCCCTACCCCACGCCGCAAAACGGCGGCGCGAGCGTCGAGCTCTCGCCCGGCACCTATTGCAGCATCGACGTCACCAACGCCACGACGATCAACTTCGAGCCCGGCCTTTACGTCATCGACAACGGAAACTTCGTCATCGACAACGGATCGACCATCGGCACCAAGGCGGGCGACAACGCCGGCGTCACCTTCGTGATGACCGGCTCCTCGCCGGGCTATATCGACTGGGAGAATTACACGCAGACGGCTTGGGAGCTCTCCGCGCCGACCAGCGGCGCCTATGCCGGCATCCTGGTCTATCAAACCGGCTCCAACACCGCCGCCCCCGAGAACAGCTGCGGCTCGTCCAACGCTCCGGGCGCCATCGTCGTCGGCGGCTCGGGACTGAGCCTGAACGGCGTGCTCTATATGCCCGGGGTCAATCTCCAGATCAGCAACAACGCAGTGGTCAAGGCGGCGAGCGGCGGCACGCTCAGCGTCGTCGCCAACACCATCACCACCTGCGGCAGCGCCCAGCTGGACGCGGTGGGCAACGGCTCGGGAGGCTCCTCTGACGCAACGGTCGTCCTGCTCCAGTGACGCGCCGTTCCGTCTCGTCGCCGACCGCCGCGGCGCGGTCGCGATCGAGAGCGCGCTCACCTTCAGCCTCGTCCTGCTGCCGCTCTTCCTCGGCGCCGCCGACGCCGCGGTTCTCCTGGCCACCCAGTTCCGCCTGGAATCGGCCGTGCGCAACGCGGTCTTCTACGCCTATTCCAGCGCCTCGAACGCCGAGAGCGTGAGCGGGATCGAGAACGCGGCGACGAGCGGCTACGGCAGCGGCGGACCCGCGCTCACCGTGGCAACCCCCGCCTACAGCTACGACTGCATCGCCCCCACCGGGACCGAGGCAACCGGCACGGCGGAAAGCTCCTCCTCGGCAAGCTGCCCCGCGGGCCAGTCGCTCGCGACCTGGCTCACGGTCTCGGTCTCGGCAACGGTGAGCCTGCCGGTCTCGATCGCCCCCTTCCCGGCCTCCATGACGCTCGATGCCTCCGCCACGGTGCGGGTGAACTGATGAGCCTTGCCGCCGCCCGCCTTGCCTCTGATCGCCGCGCGGCGGCGAGCGTCGAGTTCGCCATCGTCGGGCTCGCGCTCTTTCTCACGCTCTTCGCGATCATCGAGCTCGGCCGGCTCGCCGCCGCCCAGAACGCGCTGAGCTACGCGGCCGGCGTCGCCGCCCGCTATGCCGCCGTCCACGGCTCGGCCTCCGCGAATCCCGCCAGCACGGCGACGATCGCCGCCCAATTCGCCGCCGCGGCCGCGCCCGTTCTCGGCGACTCCACGCCGACCCCGAGCGTGACCTTCTCCCCCAACAACGATCCCGGCAGCACCGTCACCATATCGGCGCGCTATGCCTTCTCGCCCGTCGGCCCGGCCGGTGATTTCGCCTCCGTCACGCTCTCCGGCTCCTCCACGCTCGTCATCGAGCATTGAAGGCGCCCCAGCCTTCGCTCAGCCCTTGGGGGGTTTCGACTTGACAGGGCCGGCGGGGCGTTCTCTGTAGCCGGAGGCAGCCCTCGGTGGAGGGGTGTAGCTCAATTGGCTAGAGCGCCGGTCTCCAAAACCGGAGGTTGGGGGTTCGAGACCCTCCACCCCTGCCAGCACCGGGCGGGGGCGGGGGCTCATTCCCCACCAGCCGATGCTACCGCTCCCTGGCAGCCGCAAGGACGAGGAGAAGAGTGAAGTGGCGGTGGATCCGGCCCGGTTCGTCCGGGAGGTGCGCAGCGAGATTGCGAAGGTGACCTGGCCCTCGCGCCGGGAAACGCTTATTTCGACCGGTCTCGTTCTCGCAATGGCGGCCGCGATCGCTATTTTCTTCCTGGTCGTGGACCAGGTGATCGGTCTCGGGGTCCGCGCCCTTTTCGGAACGGGATTTTAACGGGAGCCTCCGGGGAACGCCGTATGATGGCCAAGCGTTGGTACGTGGTGCATGTCTATTCCGGATTTGAGAAGAAGATCGCGCAGCAGATCAAGGAACAGGCGCAGCAGAAAGGGCTCGCCGACCAGTTCGAGGAAGTGCTCGTCCCCTCCGAGGAGGTGGTGGAGATGCGCCGCGGCCAGAAGGTCAATGCGGCGCGGAAGTTCTTCCCGGGCTACGTGCTGGTGAAGATGGACCTCACCGACGATGCCTGGCACCTCGTCAAGAACACCCCGAAGGTCACCGGCTTCCTCGGCAACAGGAACAAGCCGAGCCCGATCACGGACGCCGAGGCCGAGCGCATCCTGAAGCAGACGCGCGAAGGCGTTGAACGGCCGCGCCCGGCCGTGCTCTTCGAGGTGGGCGAACAGGTCCGTGTGGCGGACGGCCCCTTCACCAGCTTCAACGGCACCGTCGAGGACGTGGACGAGGAAAAGGGACGGCTCAAGGTCAGCGTCTCGATCTTCGGCCGCGCCACCCCGGTCGAGCTCGAATACAGCCAGGTCGAAAAGCTGTAGAAAGACCAGGGGACGCTGTCCCCTGGGACCCCTGCCAGGGCCTTGAGGCCCTGGACCCCATCCGTTTGGCGGCGGAAAGGCCCGTCCGATCGGGAGCGAAATCGCTCCCGATCGGACGGGCCTTTCCGCCGCCAACGAAAGGGTTCCAAGGGCTCAGCCCTTGGCGGGGATCCAAGGGGCAGAGCCCCTTGGTCTTGCCTTCACGAAACGGGCGGAAACTCGCGTTCGAACGCGGCTTCCGCCTCAAGGCTTTCGAGGTCGCGAAAGATGGTCGCGACCGCGCTCTTTCGTCCCGCGGTGAAGTAGGCCGCCCGGCAGTCCCGCGCCTCGGGCGAGCCTGCGAGCTCCACCCTGTCCCAGCGCGGAGCATGGCCGACATAGGAAATTGAAACGTCGTATTGCTGGGTCCAGAAGAACGGCACGATGTCGCATCGTTCGCCGAGCCCCAGCATGTTGCGGGCGGCGATTTTTCCCTGCCGTTCGGCAACCACCCAGTGCTCGATGCGCATGCGTTCGGCGCCCCGCCGCTCAGGCCCGCGCCAGTCCGGCCAGCGGGCGATGTCGCCGGCAGCAAAGATCCCCGGCGCGCTGGAGGCAAGGAACTCGTCGACGAGCACGCCGTCATCCACGGCGAGCCCGGCTGCCTCCGCCAGGCTCGTGTCCGGCTTGACCCCGATCCCGACCAGAACGAGGTCCGCGGGCAGCTCCGACCCGTCCGCGAGCCTCACGACCCGCTCCGTGATCGCCTGCGGCCGCGTGCCGAGATGGAAGGCGACCCCGTGCGCCTCGTGCAGGGCCTTGAGGAAAGCCCCGAGCTCGGGGCCGAGCACGCCCGCCATCGGCACGGCTTCCGGCGCCACCACGGCGACCGAGAGACCGCGTGTCGCAAGCGAGGCCGCCGCTTCCAGCCCGATGAAGCTCGCGCCCACCACGACGGCGGCGCGGGCCGTTCCGGCGCGCGCGATGATGGCGCGGCAATCGGCGAGCGAGCGCAGCGTGAACACGTACGGCAGATCTCCGCCCGGAACGGGAAGCCGGCGCGGCACGGCCCCGGTCGCAAGCAGCAACGCGTCCCAGGGCAGCATCCGCCCGTCCGCGAGCCGGAGGCTCCGCGCCCCGGGATCGAGCCCGACCGCCTTCGCCCCGAGCGCCAGCATGATGCCGCGCTCGCGATAGAAGTCGGCGGAGCGCAGGAAGACCCATTCCTCCGGCCCGCTGCCGGCCAGGAAATCCTTGGATAGATTGGGCCGGTCGCACGGCAGCGCCGGCTCGGCGCCGACCAGCGTGATCTCCCCGCCATACCCTTCCGCGCGCAGCCCCTCCGCCGCGGCGTTGCCGGCCGCCCCGCCGCCCACAATGACGATCCGGCGGGGCGTCGAAGCGGTGGCGGGCAGCGGGGCCGGCGCCGCCGGCGCGCGCTTCCCGCGCACGAAGACCTGCTCCCCGGCCCGCTCGACCTGCCAGCAAGGCAGCGGATCGAGCGCCGGCGCACGCAGCGCCGCCCCGGTGCGCAGGCTGAAGCAGGCATGATGCCACGGGCAGCGCACGGTCTCGCCGACCATCAACCCCTCGGCGAGCGGGCCGTGATAGTGCGAGCACGAAGCCCCCACGGCGAAGAACTCATCGCCCCGCCGCGCCAGCAGCACGGCCTCGCCGCCCGCGTGGCCGAGCAGCATCGCCCCGTCGGCCACAGCGCCCGCCTCGATGCCGGCGGCGAAGTCCGGGCCCGGCAGCTCGGAGCTCTCCTCGGCCATGACACCCTCCCTGCGATGATTTTCGCCGATCCCCCAGACTAGCCTTCCCGCGCGGCTCGGGACCAGCCGCGCCGCCCCGGCTTGCGCCGCACCCGTCCCTGGCCCAACGTCGTTGCGGCCCCGATGACTCCCGCCCCGATCGACTGCGACATCCATCCCGCGCCGCCCGGCCTCGCCGCCCTGCTGCCCTATCTCGATCCTCACTGGCGCGAGCAGGTCACGGCCCGCGGCCTCGATGAGCTCGATTCGATCAGCTACCCGAAGAACGCCCCCCTCACCGCGCGGCCGGATTTTCGCCCCGATCCCGGCACCGATCCCGCCCGCCTCCTCGCCCAGGCGCTCGATCCCTTCGGCACGCGCCTGGCCATCTGCAACTGCCTTTACGGCGTGCAGCTTCCCTTCGGCGAGGATCTCGGCGCCGCTCTTGCCGCCGCGCTCAATGACTGGATCGCGCATGAATGGCTCGAGCGCGATCCGCGCCTGCGCGCCTCGATCGTCGTGCCGACGCAGAACCCCGCACTCGCCGCCGCCGAGATCGCCCGGCTCGCGCCGGACCGCCGCTTCGTCCAGGTCCTGCTGCTCGCCAACGACTCCGAGCCGCTCGGCAAGCGGCGCTGGTGGCCGATCTACGAAGCGGCCGCCCGCAACCAGCTGCCCATCGGCATCCATGCCGGCAGCAACTACCGCCATCCCGTGACCGGCGTCGGCTGGCCCTCGTACTACATCGAGGATTACGCGGCCCAGGCGCAGTCCTTCCAGTCCCAGCTCGCGAGCCTCATCTGCGAGGGTGTCTTCGCAAAATTTCCCGATCTTCGCGTCGTCATGATCGAGTCCGGCTTCACCTGGCTGCCCGCCTTCCTCTGGCGGCTCGGGAAATTCTGGCGCGGGCTGCGCGCCGAAACCCCCTGGGTCGCCACCCCGCCCGCCGAGATCGTGCGCGAACGCGTGCGCTTCACCCTCCAGCCGATCGACGCGCCCGACGACCCCGCCATCCTGCTTCGCGTCATCGAGCAGATGGGCTCGGACCGGCTCTTGCTCTTTTCGACCGACCATCCGCACTGGCAGTTCGACGGCACCGAGGTCCTGCCCGAGAGCTTTCCCCCCGCGCTCGCCCAACGCGTGCTGGCGGAGAACGCGCTCGAGACCTATCCTCGCCTGAAAGAGGCCGCGACCGAGGAGGAGGGGCCATGAACGTCACGCTGCTCGAGCGCACCGGATCGCAAGCCGCCGTTCAGGCGGTGATCGACTGCGACGTCCACCAGGCCATGCGCAGCGCCGCCGATCTCAAGCCCTATCTCTCCGAGCGCTGGTGGCACCAGCTCAGCACCTACGGCCAGCGCCGCCGCCTCGGCCCGGCGAAAGGCCCGGCCTACCCGAAAGGCCAGCCCGGCGCGATGCGCCGCGATGCCTGGCCGGAGGGCGGCGGCCGCGCCGGCAGCGATCTCGGCCTGATGCAGCGCCAGCATCTCGATCCCAATCATGTCGCCTTCGCAATCCTCAATCCGCTCACGCCGAGCGGGCAGGGGCTGCAAAATCCGGAGCTCAGCGCCGCCGTCTGCGCCGCGGTCAATCGCTGGCAGATCGATGCCTGGACCTCGCAGGACCGGCGCCTGCGCGCCTCCATCGTCGTCCCCTATGAAGATAGCGCCGCGGCAGCCGCCGAGATCGAGCGCTGGGCCGGCGACAAAAACTTCGCCCAGATCCTGCTCCTCAGCCGCACCGCCGAGCCGCTCGGCCAGCGCCGCTACTGGCCGATCTACGAGGCGGCCGAGCGCGCCGGCCTTCCCGTCGGCATCCATGCCTTCGGCTATGGCGGGCAGCCCATCACCGGCGGCGGCTGGCCCTCCTTCTATGTCGAGGAGATGAGCGGGCACGCGCAATGCGCCGAGGCGCAGCTCACGAGCCTTGTCATGGAAGGCGTCTTCGCCCGCTTCCCGCGCCTCTCCGTCGTGATGACCGAAGCCGGCTTCGCCTGGTTCCCCTCGCTCTGCTGGCGGCTCGACAAGCTCTGGCTCTGCATGCGCGATGAGGTGCCCCACGTGAAGGAGCCGCCCTCCTCCTATC
Organism: Acetobacteraceae bacterium; assembly: GCA_030037175.1. Lineage (GTDB taxonomy): Bacteria > Pseudomonadota > Alphaproteobacteria > Acetobacterales > Acetobacteraceae > JAKAWQ01. The sequence continues at coordinate 2,294 of JASHRV010000183.1, read as the reverse complement.
TCCGCCGCCAGGTATGGCTGACCACGCAGCCGATGGAAGAGCCCGAGCATCGCCGGCACTTCCGCGATCTCCTCGCATGGATCGGCGCCGACCGCCTGCTCTTCGCCTCGGACTATCCGCACTGGGATTTCGACAATCCGGCCGAGGCTTTTCCCATCGCCCTCGATCCGGCAACGCGCGAAACGATCTGCCACGCCAACGCCGCCGCGCTCTATCGCCTGGTCTGAAGAACCGTCCGCCCTCGAAGTCGAGGCCCTGCCTCCCAACCTTGCGTCCCCGCTCCCTCATGGCATGGTCGGCTCGCCAATCACCGGAGCCACCGATGCCCGAGGGTCGCCTTCTGATCGGAACCCGCCGCCATTCCTCCTGGAGCCTGCGCGGATGGCTCCCGGTCCGCCTCGCCGGCCTCGACGTCACGGAAGAGGTCATCGTGCTCGCCGGCGGCAACACGCCCGAGGTCAAGGCGCGCTCGCCCTCCGGTCTCGTTCCCTATCTCGAGCACCGCGGCATCGCCGTCTGGGAAAGCCTCGCCATCTGCGAATACTGCGCCGAGCTTTTCCCCCCGCTCTGGCCGTCCGACCGCGCCGCGCGCGCCCATGCGCGCGCCATTTCGGCCGAGATGCACGCCGGTTTCGCAGCACTCCGCCAGTCGATGCCGATGAATCTCGATCGCCGCTTTCCCGGCCGCGGCCGCACGCCCGCCGCACTCGCGGACATCGCGCGCATCGAGATGATCTGGCAGGAAACACGCGCGCGCTTCGCCGCCTCCGGCCCCTATCTCTTCGGCGCCGGCTTCACCGCGGCGGACGTGATGTACGCGCCCGTCGTCACCCGCTTCCTCACCTACGAGCCCGAAATCTCCGCCGCCGGCCACGCCTATTGCGACGCCGTCCGCGCCCATCCCCTCGTCTGCGCCTGGTATGACGAGGCCGCGCGCGAGCCCGAATCATGGCGCATCGCGCGCTATGAGGCGGAGCTCGCGTGAACACCGCCCTCTCGCTCGATCACGTCGGCATCGCCGGCCCCGACCTCACCGCCCTCGCCGCCGCCTTCGAACGCCTCGGCTTCGCGCTCACGCCCATCGCACGTCATTCCGGCCGCCGCACGCCCGATGGCCCTGTGGTTCCTTTCGGCACCGGCAACCGCTGCGCGATGCTGCGCGCGGGCTATCTCGAGCTGATCGCCATCGTCGATCCGCAATTCTTCACCAATTCGCTCGAGTTTTCTCTCGCCCGCTACGCCGGCATCCACATCGTCGCCCTCGGCATGGACGATGAGGAAACCAACCTCGCCCGCATGCGCGCCGCCGGCATCGACATTCCGGGGATCGCCTATCTCGAGCGCCCGGTGGACGACGCCGATCCCTCCGGTCCTCAGGCCCGCTTCGCCCGCCTCATCCTGCCCGACACGCCGGAGGGACGGATCTTCCTCATCCGCCACCTCACGCCCGAGGCGATCTGGCAGGAGCGCTTTCTCTCCCACCCCAACCACGCCGTCGCCCTCGTCGAAATCGTCATCGTCTCCGCGGCACCGGCGGAAACCGCCTTCCGCTTCGGGCAACTCTCAGGCCTTGCGATCACCCCGGATTCCGCCGGCGGCTTTTCCTTGGCGCTTCAACGCGGCCGCGTGCGCATGCTCGGCCCCGAGTCCCTCGCCCAAATCTTTCCCGGCGTGGCGATCCCCTCGCTTCCCTTCATCGCCGGAATCACCATCGTCACCGACGACGGCAACACAGCCATCACCCGCCTCCTCGCGGAGCGAACGATCCCCCATCAGGCCGTGGCCTCGGGCCTCCTGGTCGACCCCTCCGCCGCCGGCGGCACCGCGATCCTCTTCAAGAAATCAAGCTGATTTCATTGATTTCCAGGCCAGGGGCTTTGCCCCTGGACCGGGCCCCATCGCGCGAGCGCGATGGGAACCCGACCGCTGGGGCCTTGAGGCCCCAGACCCCCATCCGTTTAAAGTAATGGATAGCAAAGGCTCCGCCTTTGCCAGGGGTCCAGGGGACAGCGTCCCCTGGCAGGGGCGGAGCCCCTGGCCGAATACCCTTAAATCTCTTCCCGTGCGGGTGTCGCCGGCATCGTCCTCGGCTGCGGCTTGCGCCATTCTTCGAGGCGCTGCATCGCGACGAAGAAGGAAGGAACGAACAGCACGGCGAGGCAGGTCGAGGCGAGCATTCCGCTCGCCACGGTGATGCCGATCGACTTGCGGGAATTGGCGCCTGCGCCGCTCGCGAACACCAGCGGCAGCACGCCGAGGATGAAGGCGATCGAGGTCATCAGGATCGGGCGGAA
>JASHRV010000182.1 GCA_030037175.1 Acetobacteraceae bacterium | reverse complement strand
GCGGCGAGCAGGACGGTGGCGCCGCGGTCGCGGAGCTCTGCGGCGAGGGTGAGGAGGCCGGGGAGCGCGGGGCCGCGGATCGCGAGCACGAGCACGGTTTCGCCGGGGCCGATCAGCGCCATCGGGCCGTGGCGGAGCTCCGCGCCGCTGAACGCCTCGGCGTGCAGGCCGCATGTCTCCTTGAGCTTGAGCGCGATCTCCGCGGCGGCGGCGAGGCCGAGGCCGCGTCCGACGACGATGGCGCGGTCGGCGGCGGCGAGCGGAGGGATGGCCGCGCTCCAGTCGGCTTTCGCGGCGGCGGAGAGGTGCGAAGGGAGCGCGGCGAGGTTGGCGAGGAAGCGGGGGTCGTCCTGCCAGGTGCCGACGAGACGGGCGGCGGCGGCGAGGCTCGCGAGATAGCTTTTGGTGGCGGCGACGGCCCGTTCCGGCCCGGCATGCAGGCCGAGGCAATATTCGGCCTCATGGGCGAGCGGGGAGGTGGGGTCGTTGACGAGTGCGGCGGTGATCGCGCCGGCGGCGCGGAGCGCGGCCAGGCTCTCGACGATGTCGGGGCTCTGGCCCGACTGGGAGAGCGCGACGGCGAGCATGCCCCTGGTGCGGAGCGGCGCGCGGCGGAGCGTGACCAGCGAGGGGGAGAGAGAGGCGACGGGGCGGCCGAGCCGGGCGGTCAGCAGATAGGCGAGGTAGGAAGCGGCGTGATCCGAGCTGCCGCGCGCGACGGTGATGGCGGCCGGCGGATCGGCCGCGCGCAGGCGGGCGGCGAAGCCGGCCCAGGCTTGCGCGTCGGCGGCAAGGAAGCGCGCCACCGCCTCGGGGGAGGCGAGCGCCTCGGCGAGCATCAGCGAGGACATGTTCCCAGGCTCCCGATCTTGCGGCTGTTCCGGCTCACGAAATCTTGCAATCGCGCATAAGCTGCGCTCGACTGCCGGGCGCAACCCCGCGGAGAAAAATCCCGCGGGGCAAACCAATGGCAAGGAGGGGATCACGATGAAACCGGGAGCTCATGGATCCGCACAGGCCGGCGTGCGCCGCCGGCCGCTCATCGCCGCCGCAGGCTCCGCGCTCATGCTGGCCCCTCTCGCCGCCCGCGCGGCGACGAGCCTGCACGTGACCGTCGCCGAGTACAGCAACGCGACCGGTCCCTATTTCATGCAGATGGCGAAGGAGTTCGAGGCGGCGAACCCGGGCGTCACCGTCCATATCGACGTGGTGAGCTGGGATACCCTGTTGCAAACGTTGCAGACGGATATTTCCGGCGGTGTGACGCCCGATCTTTCCATCATCGGCACGCGCTGGCTGCTCACCTTCGTCAAGGACGGCGTGGCCGAGCCGCTCGATCATTTCATGACGCCCGCGTTCCGCGACCGCTTCATCGGCACCTTCCTCGAGCCGGGCGAGATCAACGGCACGGTGTACGGGCTGCCGATCGCGGCCTCGGCGCGGGCGATGTTCTACAACACGGAGATGCTGACCAAGGCCGGCTTCCCCGACGGGCCGAAGACCTGGGACGATGTCGTCGCCGCATCGCGAAAGATCAAGGCGGCCGGCGGCTACGGCTTCGGCTTGCAGGGCAAGGAGATCGAGACCGACGTCTACTGGTACTATGCGCTCTGGAGCTATGGCGGCGAGCTGATCGACAAGCAGGGGAAGGCCGCCTTCGATTCGCCCGCCGGCATCAAGGCGCTCACGCTCTATCAGATGATGGTGCAGCAGGGGCTGACCCAGCCCGGCGTGACCGACTACACGCGCGAGGACGTGCAGAATCTCTTCAAGCAGGGCCGTGTCGGCATGATGATCACGGCGCCGTTCCTCATCAACCAGATCGCCGCGGAGGCGCCGAAGCTGCAATACGGCATCTGCCCGGTGCCGCGCGGCACGACCTCCGCGACCTATGCGGTGACCGACTCGATCGTCATGTTCGGCAACTCGCACGCCAAGGACACCGCGTGGAAGTTCCTCGATTTTCTCTTCACCAAGGGCCCGCGCGTTCAGTTCAACAAGAATGAAGGCTTCTTGCCGACCATCAAGGCCGTCGCGACCGATCCCTATTTCGCCGACAATCCGCGCCTGCAGGTCTTCGTCAAGCTCTTGCCGGTGGCGCAGTTCGCGCCGACGGTTCCCGGCTGGGAAGGCATGGCGCAGGCGGTCGTGGATGCGGTGCAGTCGGTCTATCTCGGCAAGGCCACGCCGCAAGCGGCGCTCAAGCTCGCCGCGGAGCAAGCCGATCGCGCTCTGAAGCAAGGTTGAGCAGCAGCCGGGGCGCAGGCAGCGGGCGGCCGCCCGCTGCCGCGATCGGGCGGGCACGGAAGGGGAGGGCGCGCAGCCTGGTGCCGCGCGCCGCCGTTCCCTGGCTCCTGATCGGGCCGAGCCTCGTGCTCGCCGTTGTCGTCATCTTCTATCCGTTCGTCGAGATCGTCGATCTTTCGCTGCACGATGTCTCGCCCTTCGGCATCGTGCGCGGCTTCGTCGGGCTGGCCAATTATGCCGGCGCGCTCGCGGATCCGGTGTTCCAGGGCGCGGTTCTGCGCACGCTCGAATGGACCGCCGCGGTGGTCGGCGGAACCGTGCTCATCTCGCTTCCCGTGGCGCTCGTGCTCGCGGAGGATTTCCATGGCCGCGGCATCGCCCGCACGCTCGTGCTGCTGCCGTGGTCGATCTCGCTCGCGATGGCGGCGATCGTCTGGCTGTGGTCGTTCAACGGCGATTACGGCATGGTGAACGCGGTGCTGCAGCAGGTGGGGCTGATTGCGAAGCCCGTGCAATGGATGGCGCGCGGCTCCACGGCCTTCCCGGTCGAGATCGGGGTCGGCATCCTCGTCTCCATTCCCTTCACGGTGACGATCCTGGTGGGCGGGCTGGCCTCGATCCCGGGCGAGATCTATGAGGCGGCGCGCATCGACGGGGCGGGCCCGTTCGCGCAATTCCGCTGGATGACGCTGCCGCTGCTGCGGCCCTTCGTCACCATCGCCGTCGTCCTCAACATGATCTACGTGTTCAACTCCTTCCCGATCATCTGGGTGATGACCGAGGGCGGGCCGGACAATTCCACGCATATCCTCGTCACCTACCTCTACGAGCTCGCCTTCCGCATCGGCCAGCCGGGGCTCGCGGCCGCGGTCTCGGTGGCGATGCTCGCGATCGTCTCCGCGATCACGATGGTCTATCTGCGGCTCGAGGAAAGAGAGGCGGCGTGAAGCGGAAATCGCTCGCGCGGAGCGCGCTCTGCTGGCTCGTGCTGGCACCGCTGATCCTGATCGTGCTCTTCCCCTTCGCGGTCATGCTCTCGACCGCGCTCAAGCCCACCGCCGAGGTGCTGCAATATCCGCCGCGCTGGATTCCCCGTCATATCGATTGGGGAAGCTTTCCGGCGATGTGGCGGCAGGCCGATTTCGGCACCGCCGTGCTCAACAGCCTTGCGATCAGCATCGGCGCCACGGCGCTGGCGCTCGTCGTTTCGATTCCGGCGGCCTATGCGGTGGCGCGGCTCGCCTTCGCCGCCAAGAACGTCTATCGCCGCTTCCTGCTGGTCACGCAGATGCTCTCGCCGGTCCTGCTCGTGCTCGGGCTCTTCCGCATGGCGGCCGCGGTGCCGTTCGGCGAGGGCACGCTCGTCAACACGCGCATCGTCGTCATCGTGATCTATGCCGCCTTCAATATCGCCTTCGCGGTCTGGATGCTTTCCGCCTATTTCGCGGCCATTCCGCGCGATCTCGAGGAAGCGGCATGGATCGACGGCTGCACCAAGCCGCGCGCGGTGCTCAGCGTCTTCCTGCCGATGGCCGTGCCCGCGATCGCGGTCACCGCCATCGTGACGTTCGTGAACGGGTGGAACGAGTTCGTGGTCGCGCTCACCATGCTGCGCTCGCCCGACAAGCAGACCGTTACGCTCTCGGTCGTGAACCTCGTCGCCGGGCGCTATTCGGTCGCGTGGAACCAGGTCATGGCGGCGGCGCTGCTCGCAACCGTTCCGGTCGCGGTGATCTTCGCCTGGCTGCAGCGCTACCTCGTTCAGGGGCTCACGCTCGGCGGGGTCAAGTAGGGATCCGGTCCGGCGCAATGGCACGGGTGTTTCAGGCGGTTTTCGCGCGCGGGCGGGCCCTCAATCGCCGCTGGTACCGCCGGCTCAGGATGGCTTTCTGGTTCCCGCATGTGCCGCTCGCGCTCGCGGTCGGCGGGGCCGGCGCCTTTGCCCTGCTGCCGGTGATCCGCGTCTATGCCGCCGAATATCTCCATCTCGACCTCAGCAAGCTCCTCGTCGCGCTGCGCCCGATCTCGGGAGAGGTCCCGCCGCTGATGCTCGTCGGCGTGCCGACGACATTCGTCGGCGTGCTGCAGGTGCTGGTGGCGCTCGGCCTGCTCGCCCGCTCGCGCATCGCCTGGCTCTCGGCGCTGGCGCTGGCGATCGCCCAGTTCGTTCTCGCGGTGCATCTGGGCTTCGGCCGGCTGCTCACCGGCCAAGCGGTTTATGTCGTGGTCCTGCTCATCGCGCTCGTGGCTTCGCGAAGCTGGTTCACCTGGTCGTCGCTCGCCGCGAGCACGCTCTTCGCGGTGGCCGCGATCCTCGCGCTGATGATCTACGGCGTGCTCGGGGCCTTCCTGCTCGGCTCGGATTTCACCCCGCCGATCACCAACCTGCCCACCGCGTTCTATTTCACGGTCGTTACGATGTCGACGGTGGGCTACGGCGATATCCTGCCGAAGACCATCGAGGCGCGGCTCTTCGTCGTCTCGGTGATCGTGCTCGGCCTCACCCTGTTCGCAACCACGCTCACCGCGGTGCTCGGCCCGCTCATCCAAAGCCGGCTCGACCATGCGCTGGGCCAACGGAGAAGAAGGATGGAACGGGTCAACCATTTCATCATCACCGGCAATGGCGTGCTCGCCCACAACACCTCGCGCGAGCTCCACCGCCGCGGCGAGGCGGTGACCGTCATCGCCGATGTCAAGGACAACACGTTTGGCAATGCCGAGGTGATCGTCGGCGACCCGACCGAGCTCGAGACGCTGCGCGCCGCCGGGGGCGAGCATGCGCGCGCGATTCTCGCCCTTTCCGACGACGATTCCGAGAACGCCTTCGTGATCCTCGCCGCGCACGAGCTCCAGACGGAGGCGAAGAAGGTGGCGGCGGTCAGCTCGCGGAAGAATCTCGACCGGGTCCGCCGCGTCCATCCGGACATGATCATGGCCGCGCCCGTCTTCGCGGGCGAGGTGCTGGCGATGGCGCTGACCGAGGAGAAGATCGACGGCGCGTGGCTTCTGAACCGGGTTCTCGACGTCAAGACTTCCGGCGCCTAAGCGGCGGCGGTTGGGGCTGACGTTTCCGTTCGCAAGCCGATATAGTCCGGGCGAGGAGACAATGCCGCCGATCCCCTACCTCCGCTGCATGATGGCGGTCGCGCATCTCTATGCGCTGCCGCCGAGCGCGCTGCCGGCCATCCAGGCCGTGGAGGGCGGCGCGCCGGGCGTCGTCCACCACAACCTGAACGGCACCGAAGATCTCGGCGTCATGCAGGTGAACACGCTCTGGGTGCTGCCGATCGCGCGGGCGAGCGGCCTCGTCCCCCTCGCGGTCTGGTCGCGGCTCATCGGGGATGCCTGCTTCAACATCACCGCCGCGGGCGCCATCCTCCGCGTCTATCTCGACGAGACCCACGGCAACGTCATGCAGGCGATCGGCGACTACCACTCGCACACGCCCATTCTGAACCGCAAATACCAGTTCGACGTCGCCGCCGCCGCGCGCCGGCTGTTCGCGCAGCGTTAGAAAAGAGAGGAGGGCTTCTTCTTTTTCTGAAGAAAAAGAAGCAAAAAGACTTTTTCCCGTTTTCCGGACCAGGCGGCATCCCGGGACTCCGAACGAACGAAGGCCGCGGAAACGGAAAAAAAGTTTTCTGGTTCTCTTTTTCAAAAGAGAACAATTTTTTTCATAATCTACTTCAACATCTCGGCTTAACTTGAAATTCTGTGGCCGATCCGGGCGGCGGGCTGCTTGCGGCCTCACGGAAAATTCCATTTCTTTTCAATTTACTAAACCCGCCCCGAACGCTCATACCCGTCAGATGGTACAGATCTTTGGCCACGGCCTTAGTGGAAGCTGGATAGAAGCCACGCGCCCCAGATCGCGAGCGCGAGCGGCGGGCCGAAGGGCAGTCTTGTCTCCCGCCCGATCGCGTGGCCCGCGAGCCGGAGCGCCCCGGCCAGAGCGAGCCCCGCGAGGCCCGCGCCGATCACCACGTCCGGCAGCGGAGCCAGCCCGAGCCAGGCGCCGGCGACGGCCATGAGCTTCGCATCCGCCGCCCCCATCGCCTCGATCCCGCGCCAGGCCCGCCAGGCGAGGCGGAGGCAGGCGAAGGCGGCATAGCCGAGGATGGCGGCGATGGCGTGGTCCGCGAGGGAGGCGGGTGCGAGCCACCAGGTCGCGGCGAGGCCCGCGGGGATCAGCGGCAGCGTGAGCGCATCCGGCAGCGTCAGGGTCTCGGCATCGATCCAGCCGAGCGCGAGCAGCCCCCAGCCGAGCACCGAGCCGGCCCAGAGCAGCGCGCCGCTCTGGCCGGCTGCGAGCGCGGAGAGCGGGACCGCCATGGCGGCGATCTCGATGGCGAGATGGAACGGGCCGATCTGCGCCGCGCGGCAGCGGCAGCGGCCGCCGAGCCCGAGATAGGAGAGGATCGGGACGAGCTCGAACGGTGAGAGCGCCCGCCCGCAGCCAGAGCATTCGGAGCGGCCGATCACCACGGGCCGGCCGGCAGGCAGCCGCGCGATGAGAACGCCGAGCACGCTGCCGATCGCGGGGGCGGCGAACACCGCGAGCCAGGGCGGCCACGGGAACATGATCGCCCAAGGAATTGTCATCGCACTGTCGGGCTTCCCGGGGCGGCTTCCGCCTATGGTCGAGGATTGCCGAGCTTTAGGGGTGCGAAGAGCGGCCTTCATGCCTGATACGATGACATCCGCTGGGACATCCCTTGGGACACTCGCGCGCGGCGCGGAGCGGGTCGATGCGCTCGCCGCGCTGATCGTTGCGGGCGGCCATTGCGACGAGCGCGCCATCGACCGCGCGCGCCGCGTCGCCGCCGAGACCGGCGAGCGCCCCGACCTCGTCCTCAAGCAGCTCGGCCTCGTCACCGAGCGCGATCTCGCCGCCGCCTATGCCGCCCTGCTCGGCGCCGGGCTCGCCTCGGCCGAGCGCTATCCCGCCGAGCCGCTCTTCCCCGAGCGGCTCGAGGCCCGCTTCCTGCGTTCGGCGCGCGTGCTGCCGGTCGGCTTCGATGGCGAGGCGCTGGTGCTCGCGATGGCCGATCCGCTCGACGAATTCGCCGCCCGCGCGGTCTCGGCCGCGACCGGGCGCGCGGTCGCGATCGAGGTCGCCGTGCCGATCGAGCTCGAAGCCGCGATCGACCGGCTCTATCCCGAAGCGGGCGATAGCGCCGCAACGCTGCCGGACACGGAAGAGGCCCCGCTCGAGGAGGACGCCGATAGGCTGCGCGATCTCGCGAGCGAGGCGCCGGTGATCCGCCTCGTCAACCAGCTCATCGCCCGCGCCGTCGAGACCCGCGCCTCCGACATCCATATCGAGCCGTTCGAGGATCGGCTCCGCATCCGCTACCGCCATGACGGCATGCTCTCCGAGATCGAGAGCCCGCCGGCCCGGCTCGCCCCGGCCATCATCAGCCGCATCAAGATCATGGCCCGGCTCGACATCGCCGAGCGCCGCCTGCCCCAGGACGGGCGGATCAAGCTCGCCGTGCGCGGCCAGGACGTGGATTTCCGCGTCTCCTCCGTCCCTGCGCTGCACGGCGAATCGGTGGTGCTCCGCGTGCTCGACCGCGGCGCGGTCGTCTTCGATTATGCCCGCCTCGGCCTCTCGCAGGCCGTGGTGGCGCGGCTTGAGGCGACCTTCGCCCTGCCCAACGGCATCGTGCTCGTCACCGGCCCGACCGGCAGCGGCAAGACCACCACCCTCTATACCGGCCTCCTCGGGCTCAACGCCGTCACCCGCAAGGTCATCACGATCGAGGACCCGATCGAGTTCCAGCTTCCCGGCATCAACCAGATCCAGGTCAAGCCGCAGATCGGGCTCGATTTCGCCCATCTGCTGCGCGCCACCCTCCGCCAGGACCCGGACGTGATCATGGTGGGCGAGATTCGCGACCTCGAGACGGCCCAGATCGCCGTCCAGGCCGCGCTCACCGGCCATCTCGTGCTCTCCACCCTGCACACGAACTCGGCCGCCGCGACGGTCACGCGCCTGCGCGACATGGGGCTCGAGGATTATCTCGTCGCGGCCGTCCTGCGCGGCGTGCTGGCGCAGCGGCTGGTCCGCCGCCTCTGCCCCGAGTGCCGCCGCGCCGCGCCGGCGCCCGCGGAGCTTGCTGCCCGCCTCGGTCTCGACCGCCGCGGCGCCTCGTCCCCGCCGATGCTCTGGCATGCCGTGGGCTGTCCTTCCTGCCGCGGCACCGGCTA
>JASHRV010000181.1 GCA_030037175.1 Acetobacteraceae bacterium | reverse complement strand
CGCGGGGCTCATCCACCCGATCAGCCGCACGATCGAGGAGATCGTCGCGATCTTCGGCGCCATGGGCTTCAGCGTCGTCAGTGGTCCGGACATCGAAGACGACTGGCTCAATTTCGGCGCGCTCAACATCCCCGAGCACCATCCGGCGCGGCAGGACATGGATACGTTCTATCTGCCCGGGCGCCACGCCGGCTCCCTCGGGGGCCGCCGCCGCGTGCTGCGCACCCATACCTCGCCGGGCCAAATCCGCACGATGCGGGGCGCCGCGCCGCCCTATCGCGTGATCGTCCCCGGCCGCACCTATCGCGCCGACCATGACGCGACGCACAGCCCGATGTTCCACCAGTGCGAGGGGCTCGCGATCGACCGCGCGATCACGCTCGGCCATCTCAAGGGCTGCCTGATCGACTTCCTGCGCGCCTTCTTCGCCAACCCGTCGCTGCCGGTACGGTTCCGGTCGAGCTACTTCCCCTTCACCGAGCCTTCGATGGAGGTCGATATCGGCTGGGACCGAAGGACCGGCGAAATCGGCGGAGGCAAGGACTGGCTCGAGATTCTCGGCAGCGGCATGGTCCATCCGCGTGTGCTCGCCAATTGCGGCGTTGACCCGCGCGCGTGGCAAGGTTTCGCCTTCGGGATGGGGATCGAGCGAATCACGATGCTGAAGCACGGCATCACCGATCTGCGCCCATTCTTCGAGGGCGATCTTCGCTGGCTTCGGCATTATGGATTTTCCCCGCTCCAGCCGGCGATTCTTCACGAGGGGCTTCAACCGGGATGAAGTTCTCTCTCGGCTGGCTCAGCACGCATCTCGAGACCGATGCGCCGATAGAGCGGATCGCCGAGACTCTCTCGGCGATCGGACTTGAGGTCGAGGAGGTCACCGACCGGGGCGCGGCCCTTGCCGCCTTCCGCATCGCTCATGTGCTGGAGGCCGCGCCGCACCCGAACGCCGACCGGCTCAAGGCCTGCCGGGTGGAGACGGGCAGCGGGGTCGTTTCGGTCGTGTGCGGTGCACCCAACGCCCATGCCGGCATGAAGGCGGTTTTCGCCCCCCCCGGAAGCCGCATTCCAGGCACCGGAATCACGCTCAAGCGCAGCCTGATCCGTGGGGTCGAAAGCGCAGGCATGCTGCTGTCCGCCCGCGAGATGGCGCTCGGCGAAGATCATGACGGGATCATCGAGCTGCCACCCGACGCGCCCGTGGGCGAGGCCTATGCGCATTGGGCGGGACTCGACGATCCGGTGATCGAGATCGCGGTCACGCCCAATCGCGGCGATGCGCTCGGCGTGCGCGGCATCGCGCGCGATCTTGCCGCCGCCGGCATCGGCAGGCTTCTGCCCTGGGACGCGGCACCGGTGCCGTCCCGCTTTCCAAGTCCGCTCGGCTGGGCGATCGACTGGCCGGAAGCCTGCCCCTGGGTGCTGGGGCGCACTCTGCGCGGCATGCGCAACGGGCCGAGCCCGCGCTGGCTCGCCGAGAGGCTCACCGCGATCGGGCTCCGCCCGATCAATGCGCTCGTCGATATCACCAATTTCTTCACCTTCGACCTTGGCCGTCCCCTGCATGTGTTCGATGCGGCGAAAATCGCCGGCCGCAGCCTTGCCATGCGACGCGGCGCGGGCGAGACGTTCCGCGCCCTCAACGGTCGTGACGTCACGGTCTCCGATCAGGACTGCGTAATCGCCGATCAATCAGGCGTCGTTTCGCTTGCCGGCATCGTCGGCGGGGAGGCGAGCGGCTGCGATGAGGGAACCGAGAGCGTTTTCATCGAGTGTGCGCTCTTCGATCCCGTGCGCGTAGCGGAGACGGGGCGGCGCCTCGGCATTCTTTCCGACGCGCGCGCCCGTTTCGAGCGCGGCATCGATCCGGCGCTGATGCCGCACGCGATCGAGGCGGTGACACGGATGATTTTCGATCTTTGCGGGGGCGAGGCGAGCGGGGTCGTTGCCGCCGGCGTCGAGCCCGACTGGCGCCGCTCGGCATGCTTGCGCTTCTCCCGGCTTCGCGAGCTCGGCGGTCTCGCCGTTCCCGTTTCCGAGGCTGTCGATATCCTCGCCCGCCTCGGCTTCGTTTCCGAACGACAGGACGAAGCTTCCGTCACCGTCGCCGTGCCGGCGTGGCGGAACGACATCGCCGCCCGTATCGAGCTTGCGCTTGCGCCCGACCTCTCGGCCGAGGAACAAGCGGCGATGCGGGAGGGTGCCGCCGCTATCGAGCCCGAGGTCGATCTCGTCGAAGAGGTGCTGCGGATCCGCGGGCTCGACACCGTTCCGCCCGCCTCCCTGCCGCCATCCACAGCCGTGCCACCGGCCGCGCTCGCGCCGCCCGAAGCGCGCGCCCAGCTCGCGCGCCGTGTCCTTGCCGCGCGCGGGCTTGCCGAGTGCGTGGGCTTCAGCTTCATGGCCGCACGCGAGGCCGCCTTCTTTGGAGAAGCGCCGGACTCGCTCAGGCTCGAGAACCCGATCGCCGCAGATCTCGACCAGATGCGTCCGACCCCGCTCGCCTCGCTCGCGCTCGCCGCCCGGCGCAACGCGGCGCGCGGCTTTCCCGATGTCGCGCTCTTCGAGATCGGCCCCGGCTTCATCGAAGCCGCGGCGGGCGGGCCCCCAAGGGAACAATGTGGGGAACAACGTGCGGAACAATGTGCGGAACAATATCTGATGGCAGCCGGCATCCGCGCCGGCGCCACGCCGCGAAGCTGGATCGCGCCCTCCCGTCCCGTGGATGCGCTCGATGCCAAGGCCGACGCGCTCGCCCTGCTGGCCGCGCTCGGCGTGCCCGCCGAGGCCCTGACTCTCACAATGCCCGCCCCGGCTCACTACCATCCGGGGCGCTCCGGCCTCATCTTCCATGGCCCGAAGCTTCTGCTGGGCCGCTTCGGGGAGCTGCATCCGCGCCTGATCGCGGCCTTCGACCTGCCGCGGCCAGCCGTCTCCTTCGAGCTCTTCCTCGATTCCATCCCCGCACCCAAGCGCCGCGCGCGGCGGGCGCCGCCCGATCTCTCTCCGTTCCAGCCGGTTTCCCGCGATTTTGCCTTCGTCGTGGACGAGGCGTTGCCGGCCGAGTCCGTGCTCCGGGCGGCGCGCGGGGCGGAGCGCGGCCTGATCACCTCGGTCACGCTGTTCGACGTCTTTGCCGGCCCTGGGGTTGGGCCAGGAAAGAAATCGCTTGCGATCGAGGTTGTTTTCCAGCCGCGCGAGCGCACCTTGACGGACGCCGAGATCGAGGCCGCGAGCAGCAACGTCGTCGCGGCGGTCGCCAAGGCGACGGGTGGCGTGCTGCGCGGCTGACAATCCGGAAAAATTTCTCTATCCGTTCCCCATGACCGACACCCCGATCGCGCAGATCCGCAACTTCGCGATCATTGCGCATATCGACCACGGCAAATCGACGCTCGCGGACCGGCTGATCCAGGCGACCGGCGCGCTTTCGGAGCGCGAGATGGTGAGCCAGGTGCTGGACAGCATGGAGCTCGAGCGCGAGCGCGGCATCACCATCAAGGCGCAAACGGTGCGCCTCACCTATCGGGCTCAAGACGGCCTCGCCTACGCCCTCAATCTCATGGACACGCCTGGCCATGTGGATTTCGCCTATGAGGTGAGCCGCAGCCTCGCCGCCTGCGAGGGCTCGCTGCTCGTGGTCGATGCCTCGCAGGGCGTGGAGGCGCAGACGCTCGCGAACGTCTATCAGGCGATCGAAGCGGGGCATGAGATCATCCCCGTGCTCAACAAGATCGATTTGCCGGCGGCGGAGCCCGAGAAGGTGCGCCAGCAGATCGAGGAGGTGATCGGGCTCGATGCTTCCGGGGCGATTCCGATCAGCGCCAAGACCGGCAAGAATATCGAGGCGGTGCTCGAGGCGCTGGTGACGCGCCTGCCGCCGCCCGAGGGCGATCCGGCCGCGCCGCTCACCGCGCTTCTGGTCGATAGCTGGTACGATCCCTATCTCGGCGTCGTCATCCTGGTTCGCGTCAAGGACGGCGTGCTGCGCCGCGGCCAGCGCATCCGCATGATGTCCACCGGCGCCGTGCACACGATCGAGCGGATCGGCGTCTTCACCCCGAAGATGCAGCAGACCGAGGATCTCGGCCCCGGCGAGATCGGCTTCATCAACGCGGCGATCAAGACCGTGGCGGATTGCCGGGTCGGCGATACCATCACCGATGACCGCCACCCGGCGATGACGCCGCTGCCGGGCTTCCGCCCCTCGGTGCCGGTTGTCTGGTGCGGGCTCTATCCGGCGGATGCCGATGATTTCGAGAAGCTGCGCGAGAGCCTTGCGAAGCTTCGGCTGAACGATGCGAGCTTCCACTACGAGCCGGAGACGTCGGCGGCCTTGGGCTTTGGCTTCCGCTGCGGATTCCTGGGCCTTCTCCATCTCGAGATCGTGCAGGAGCGCCTGCATCGCGAGTTCGCGCTCGAGCTGATCGCGACCGCGCCCTCGGTGGTCTACCGCATCCACCTCACCAACGGCGTGGTGCAGGAGCTGCACAACCCGGCGGACTGGCCCGACGGCAGCGTGATCGATCACATCGAGGAGCCTTGGATCAAGGCAACGATCCTCGTTCCCGACGATCATCTCGGCGCAGTGCTCACGCTCTGCAACGAGCGGCGGGGCGAGCAGGTCGATCTGACCTATGTCGGCAACCGTGCGATGGCGGTCTATCGCCTGCCGCTGAACGAAGTGGTGTTCGATTTCTATGACCGGCTCAAATCGGTCTCGCGCGGCTATGCGAGCTTCGATTACCAGATGGACGGCTACGCTCCGGGCGATCTCGTGCGCATCACCATCCTGGTCAACGGCGAGCCGGTGGATGCGCTTTCCTTCATCGCCCATCGCCAGGCCGCCGAGAATCGCGGGCGAGCCATTTGCGCGCGCCTCAAGGACCTCATCCCGCGCCAGCTCTTCAAGGTGGCGATCCAGGCTGCGATCGGGGGCCGCATCATCGCCCGCGAGACGCTCGGCGCGCTCGCCAAGGATGTCACCGCGAAATGCTATGGCGGAGACATCACGCGCAAGCGGAAGCTTCTCGAGAAGCAGAAGGAAGGCAAGAAGCGCATGCGCCAGTTCGGCAAGGTCGAGATTCCGCAATCGGCCTTCCTCGCCGCGCTCAAGATCGACGCCTGAGCTCGATCGCCGGAGGGGGGATCACTGAAGGCGTGAATCACGGGCGGAAAACGAAGGGCTGGACAGGATGGATGAATGCGCGCGATCCTATGCTTTCCCGCGTGCGACGCCTTCGCTTCGTCGGACCGACTTCGTCATAATTGATTAACATGCCGCTACCCGGCTAAGCCGGTAGGTGTAGCCCCGCCCTCAGTGATTCTTCGGGAATATCATGACACGAGAGAAGGTTCTGCTCTGCGCGACCGCCGGTGTCCTGGCGGCCGGTCTTGGCATTTGGACCCAAGGCGCCGCCCGCGCCCAGACCGCGAGGACAGGGGCGACGGCACCGGCAAGCCTCACCGGCCCGAATCCCGCCGATTCGTACCCGACAGCGACGCCGATCAAGCATCTCGTGGTGATATTCCAGGAGAACGTCTCGTTCGACCATTATTTCGCGACCTATCCGAACGCAGAAAATCCACCGGGCGAGCCCGCCTTCCACGCCGTTTCCGGAACTCCGTCCGTCAATAATCTCCTCACCGCTCATCTGCTGACGAACAACCCGAACTTCACCAATGAAGCGAACGGCGCAGACGCTGCCGAGCCGTTCCGGCTCGATCGCACGCAGGCGGCGACCGCTGACCAGAACCACAATTACACACCCGAGCAGCAGGCCTATAACGGCGGCAAGGCTGACCTTTTCCCGAAATATACCGGCAAGGGAACGCCAGGCGGGGTCGGCGCGTTTGGAACCAAGGGCCAGGTGATGGGCTATTACGACGGCAACACCGTCACCGCCGTTTGGAATTATGCGCAGCATTTCGCGATGAGCGACAATGCCTATACCGACACCTACGGTCCTTCGACACCGGGTGCGCTAGAGGTGGTCTCCGGCCAGACGAATGGCGTCGACCTCGTCGTGACGACCGCAAAGCCGTTCACGCTTGCCGCCTCTTCTTACTACATCAAGGACGGGGCGGGCGGGATCGGGCTGATCAACGACGTCGATCCCGGCCATGATGTCTGCTCCAGCAAGACCAATCAGGTGATGATGGAAGGCAAGAACATCGGCGATCTGCTCAACCAGGCTTCCATCACCTGGGGCGGCTTCATGGGTGGGTTCGATCTCGCGACAAAGAACCCGAACGGCACCACCGGCTGCGCGCGCAGCACCTATTCCGCCGTGGTGCATGCGAACGTCCCCGACTACATCCAGCATCACAACTGGTTCCAGTACTACGCATCGACCGCCAACCCGACGCATGCGCGCCCGGCCTCGCTCACGGCGATCGGCTACAGCTTCGATCATGACGGCAAGCCGGACCCGGCGAATCACGAGTACGGGCTTCAGGATTTCTACAATGCAGTGAAGGCGGGCAACTTTCCCGCCGTCTCCTACATCAAGATGCCGGCCTACCAGGATGGGCATGCCGGCTATTCCGATCCGCTCGACGAGCAGACGGGTATCGTCACCCTGATCAACTTCGTCGAGCAACAGCCCGATTGGAAGAACACCGCCATTGTCGTCACCTGGGATGACTCGGACGGCTGGTACGATCACGCCTTCGCCACGACCACCAACGCCTCCTTCGACCCCGAGGCCGACCAGCTCGACGGGCCCGGCAAATGCGGCAGCGGCACGCCCCTTCCGGGCGTGGCCGGCAAGCCTGTCAATGGCCGCTGCGGCCCGGGCACGCGCCTTCCCTTCTTCGTCATCTCGCCCTGGGCGAAACCGAACTATGTGAGCCACACCTATATCTCCCAGGCCTCGGTGGTCCGCTTCATCGAGGACAACTGGCTCAAGGGTGAGCGTCTGGGCGGCGGATCATTCGACGCCACGACCGGCTCGATCATGGACATGTTCGATTTCTCCGCCGGCGGCAACACATCACCGCTCTACCTCGATCCGGCGACGGGTGCTGTCGTATCCAAACCGTAACCAAATCTGCGTTTGTGGAGCCTGCGGGC
>JASHRV010000023.1 GCA_030037175.1 Acetobacteraceae bacterium | reverse complement strand
CGGATCTGCCCGAGACGGAGCTGCTCGAGCTCTGCGAGAATCTGAAAAAGGGCGTTCCCATCGCGACGCCGGTGTTCGATGGCGCGCGCCCCTCCGATATCGAGGACATGCTGGCGAAAGCCGGCCTCGATACCTCGGGGCAGGTCACGCTGGTTGACGGCCGCACCGGGGAGCCGTTCGAGCGGAAGGTGACGGTCGGCTATATCTATATGCTCAAGCTGCATCATCTCGTGGACGACAAGATCCATGCGCGCTCGATCGGGCCTTACAGCCTGGTGACGCAACAGCCGCTTGGCGGCAAGGCGCAGTTCGGCGGCCAGCGTTTCGGCGAGATGGAGGTCTGGGCGCTCGAGGCGTACGGGGCCGCCTACACTTTGCAGGAGATGCTGACGGTGAAGTCCGACGACGTCTCGGGCCGGACGAAGGTCTATGAGGCGATCGTCCGTGAGCAGGACAATTTCGAGGCGGGCATTCCGGAAAGCTTCAACGTGTTGGTGAAGGAACTGAAGTCGCTCGGGCTCAATGTCGATCTCGACAACAAGGCGGCCTGACCCGGCTCCCATGCTGAGGAGCGGTCGGCCGGCGCCAATGCACGTCCGGAACGACGGGTTGGGAGCGCGGGACCGAAGCGCACGGAATGATGACGGCCGCGGCAACGGGCCGGACAGGAGTGAATGACGCATGAACGAGCTGATGAAGATCCTGGGTCAGACCGGCCAGGCGTTGACGTTCGATCAGATCAAGATCCAGATCGCCGCGCCCGAGCAGATCCGGAGCTGGTCTTATGGCGAGATCAAGAAGCCTGAGACCATCAACTACCGGACCTTCAAGCCGGAGCGCGACGGGCTTTTCTGCGCGCGCATCTTCGGTCCGATCAAGGACTACGAGTGCCTTTGCGGCAAATACAAGCGGATGAAGTTTCGGGGCATCATCTGCGAAAAGTGCGGCGTTGAGGTGACGCTTGCCAAGGTCCGGCGCGAGCGCATGGGCCATATCGAGCTTGCCTCGCCGGTTGCGCACATCTGGTTCCTCAAGTCGTTGCCGAGCCGGATTGGCCTGATGGCCGATCTCACGCTCAAGGATCTCGAGAAGGTCCTTTATTTTGAGAGCTATGTGGTGCTGGAGCCGGGTGTCACCGATCTGAAGCTGCATCAGCTCCTCAGCGAAGACATGCTGGCGGCGAAGGAGGACGAATTCGGCGAGGACGAGTTCCGGGTCGGGATCGGCGCCGAGGCGATCAAGCAGATTCTGAACGGGATCGATCTCGACGCGGAGAAGACGAAGCTCCGCACCGAGCTCAAGGAGACGACGAGCGAGGCGCGGCGCAAGAAGCTGGTCAAGCGGCTCAAGCTGGTCGAGGCGTTCGCCGAATCCGGAACGAGGCCGGAATGGATGATCATGGACGTCATTCCGGTGATTCCGCCGGAGCTGCGTCCGCTCGTGCCGCTCGATGGCGGGCGCTTCGCAACCTCAGACCTCAACGATCTCTATCGCCGCGTGATCAATCGCAACAACCGGTTGAAGCGGCTGATCGAGTTGCGCGCGCCCGACATCATTGTGCGCAACGAAAAGCGGATGCTCCAGGAGAGCGTCGACGCGCTGTTCGACAATGGCAGGCGCGGCCGCGCCATCACGGGGGCGAACAAGCGCCCGCTCAAGTCCCTCTCCGACATGCTCAAGGGCAAGCAGGGAAGGTTCCGGCAGAACCTGCTCGGCAAGCGCGTCGATTATTCGGGCCGCTCGGTGATCGTCGTCGGCCCGGAGCTGAAGCTGCATCAGTGCGGGCTGCCGAAGAAGATGGCGCTCGAGCTCTTCAAGCCGTTCATCTACGCCAAGCTCGAGAAGTACGGGCACGCCACCACCGTCAAGGCGGCGAAGCGGATGGTGGAGAAGGAACGCCCGGAAGTCTGGGACATCCTCGAGGAGGTGATCCGCGAGCATCCGGTGATGCTCAACCGCGCCCCCACGCTGCACCGGCTCGGCATTCAGGCTTTCGAGCCGGTGCTGATCGAGGGCAAGGCGATCCAGCTCCACCCGCTCGTCTGCACCGCCTTCAATGCCGACTTCGACGGCGATCAGATGGCCGTGCATGTGCCGCTGTCCCTCGAAGCGCAGCTCGAGGCGCGCGTGCTCATGATGTCGACCAACAACATCCTTAGCCCCGCGAACGGCAAGCCGATCATCGTGCCGACCCAAGACATGGTCCTCGGGCTCTTCCATCTCTCGCTCGAACGGCCGGAATTTAACGCCGTCCAGGACAAGGACGCGCCGGCCTTCGCGACCATCGGCGAAATCGAGCACGCGCTCTCGGTGCGGGCGATCGGCCTGCATGACAAGATCAAGGCCCGCTTCGAGACCGTGGATGCGGACGGCAAGCCGATACGCCAGGTCGTCGTGACGACGCCGGGGCGGATGATGATCGGACAGATCCTGCCGCGTCATCCGAGCGTGGGATTCTCGCTCGTCAACCGCGAGCTCACGAAGAAGAATGTCTCCGACGTGATCGACGTGGTCTATCGCCACTGCGGGCAGAAGGAGTGCGTGATCTTCGCCGACCGGCTGATGGGGCTCGGATTCAACCAGGCCTGCAAGGCCGGCATCAGCTTCGGCAAGGACGACCTGCTCATTCCGGCCGAGAAGGATGAGCTGATCCGCAAGACCCAGGCGGAGGTCAAGGAGTTCGAGAATCAGTACCAGGACGGGCTGATCACCGCCGGTGAGCGCTACAACAAGGTGGTGGATGCCTGGTCCCGCTGCACCGACGCGGTGGCGGCGGCGATGATGGCCGAGATCAGCCGCCAGGAGGCCGGCAAGCCGATCAACAGCGTGTGGATGATGAGCCACTCCGGCGCGCGCGGCAGCCCGGCGCAGATGCGTCAGCTGGCCGGCATGCGCGGGCTGATGGCAAAGCCGTCGGGCGAGATCATCGAGCAGCCGATCATCGCCAACTTCAAGGAAGGGCTTTCGGTCCTCGAATACTTCAACTCGACCCACGGCGCCCGCAAGGGTCTCGCCGACACCGCTTTGAAGACCGCCAACTCAGGCTACCTGACCCGGCGGCTGGTGGACGTCGCGCAGGACTGCATCATCGTCGATGACGATTGCGGCACCGTGCGCGGCCTGACGGTGCGTGCGGTCATGGATGGGGGCGAGGTCGTCTCGAGCCTCTATGAGCGCATCCTCGGCCGGACCGCGGCGGAGGACGTGCTCGATCCGGCAACCGGGGAGGTCATCCTGCCCCGCGACCAGCTGATCGAGGAGGAGCACGCCGAGCGCATCGAGCGCCTCGGGGTGGAGGCGGTGGCGATCCGTTCCGTTCTGACCTGCGATTCGAAGGTCGGTGTCTGCGCGCGGTGCTACGGGCGCGACCTGGCGCGCGGCACGCCGGTGAATGTGGGAGAGGCAGTCGGCGTCATCGCTGCGCAATCGATCGGCGAACCCGGCACGCAGCTCACCATGCGCACCTTCCATATCGGCGGCGCCGCCCAGCGCGGCACCGAGCAGTCGAGCGTGGAAGCGAGCCACGACGGCACGATCACGGTCAAGAACCGCAACGTGGTGATGAACAGCCAGGGCACGCCGGTGGTGATGAGCCGCAATTGCGAGCTCGTGCTGATCGATGATCGCGGGCGCGAGCGCGCGCGGTTCCGTGTGCCTTACGGCGCCCGCCTGCTCGCGGATGAGGGCCAGCAGGTGGCGCGCGGACAGAAGCTCGCCGAATGGGATCCCTTCACGCTGCCGATCATCACGGAGCGTGCGGGCATCGTCGAGTATTTCGATCTCATCGACGGGGCGACGCTGGTCGAACGCGTGGACGAGGTCACCGGCCTTACCTCGAAGGTTGTGGTGGACTACAAGCAGGTGATCAAGGGCGCGGATCTGCGCCCGCGCCTGCAGCTCAAGGATGAGAAGGGCGAGGTCGTCAAGCTCGCCAACGGCGCGGACGCCCGCTACTTCCTCGCCCCGGACTCGATCCTTTCCGTTGAGAACGGGGCCCGCGTGAACGCCGGGGACGTGCTCGCGCGCATCCCGCGCGAGGGCAGCAAGACGCGCGACATCACGGGCGGCCTGCCGCGGGTGGCCGAGCTCTTCGAGGCCCGACGGCCCAAGGACCACGCGATCATCGCCGAGATCGACGGCCAGGTCGAATTCGGCAAGGACTACAAGGCCAAGCGCCGTGTCATCGTCAAGAATGACGAGACGGGCGAGGAGAGCGAGTACCTCATACCCAAGGGCAAGCACGTCTCGGTCCAGGAGGGCGACTTCGTCCGCCGCGGCGACCCGCTGGTCGATGGCCCGCGCGTGCCGCACGACATCCTCAAGGTGCTGGGCGTGGAGGCGCTGTCCGACTACCTCGTCAACGAGATCCAGGACGTCTATCGGCTGCAGGGCGTGAAGATCAACGACAAGCACATCGAGGTGATCGTCCGCCAGATGCTGCAGAAGGTGGAGATTCTCGATCCGGGCGATACGACCTTCCTCACCGGCGAGCAGGTGGACCGGCTCGATCTCGAGGCGGAGAACGCCAAGCGTGAAGCAGCCGGCGAGCGGCCGGCCGCATCGATGCCGGTGCTGCAGGGAATCACCAAGGCCTCCCTGCAGACGCACAGCTTCATCAGCGCGGCCTCGTTCCAGGAGACGACGCGCGTGCTCACCGAGGCGGCGACGGCCGGCAAGGTGGACGCGCTCTCCGGGCTCAAGGAGAACGTGATTGTCGGCCGGCTCATCCCGGCCGGCACCGGCAGCGTGATGAACCGGCTGCGCTCGATCGCCTCCGGGCGGGATCAGCAGCGCCTGCCGGCGGAGGCACCGGCGCTGACCGGCCAGCCGGAGATGGCGGCCGAATAGGCGCCGGCCCGGGGGGCGAAAGCGCAGGAAACAGCCGGGCGAGACGCTTGACTCTGGGCGTCCTCGCCCGTAGTTTCCGCGCCCTCGACCGACCTGCCCGCCTGGGCGGGGCGGGCGTCGTTTGCAGGGACAAGAGGTCTGCGGTGCCGCTTCCGGGGCTCCCGGCAGCCAAGGCCGCAGGCACGAACGGACTCCGCAGTGTGGGTGCGGCCCATGCGTTGCGGGGTCTCCCTGTGGCGGTCGCCGTCCCCGTGGGCGGCGCGGTGAAATGAGCGGATTGGAACGAGATGCCGACGATCAACCAGTTGATAGCCAAAGGGCGGGAGCCACGCTCGGCACGCAACAAGGTTCCTGCCCTGCAGAGCTGCCCGCAGAAGCGTGGGGTTTGCACGCGCGTCTATACGACGACGCCGAAGAAGCCCAATTCCGCACTGCGCAAGGTCGCCAAGGTGCGGCTGACCAATGGCTACGAAGTGGTGAGCTACATCCCGGGCGAGGGGCATAATCTGCAGGAGCACAGCGTCGTGCTGATCCGCGGCGGGCGGGTCAAGGATCTGCCCGGCGTGCGCTATCACATCCTGCGCGGTGTGCTCGACACGCAGGGCATCGCCAAGCGTCGCCAGCGCCGCTCCCTCTACGGCGCCAAGCGGCCGAAGTGAGGCGGAGATGAGTCGCCGCCGCCGCGCCGTTCGCCGCGAGATCCTGCCGGACGCCAAGTTCGGCGACGGGGTGATCAGCCGTTTCATGAATGCGCTCATGCATGATGGCAAGAAATCGGTTGCCGAACGGATCGTGTATGGCGCGCTCGATGCGCTCAAGAGGCGAGGTTCGGCCGCCGCCGATCCGGTGCGGCTGTTCCACGAGGCGCTCGACAACGTGAAGCCGGCTGTCGAGGTGCGTTCCCGCCGGGTCGGCGGCGCCACCTATCAGGTGCCGGTGGAGGTGCGGGCCGAGCGGCGCCAGGCGCTTGCGATCCGCTGGATCATCGATGCGGCGCGCAAGCGCAAAGGAGAGCACACCATGGAAGAGCGGCTGTGCAATGAACTGCACGATGCCGTCAACAACCGTGGCTCTGCGGTGAAGAAGCGTGAGGACACCCATCGGATGGCGGAGGCCAACAAGGCCTTCAGCCACTATCGGTGGTAGGTCTGGTGCTTATAGGTCTGGACTGGGGCATGGGCCGGATCCGGCCGTACGGAGAGAACTAGGATGGCCAAGGCGAAATTCGAGCGGACGAAGCCGCACTGCAACATCGGCACGATCGGCCACGTCGATCACGGCAAGACGTCGCTCACGGCCGCGATCACGAAGGTTCTAGCGAAGACCGGCGGTGCGACCTTTACCGCCTATGACCAGATCGACAAGGCGCCCGAGGAGCGCGCCCGCGGCATCACCATCTCGACCGCGCACGTGGAATACGAGACCCAGAACCGGCACTACGCGCATGTCGACTGCCCCGGCCATGCCGACTACGTCAAGAATATGATCACCGGTGCGGCGCAGATGGACGGCGCGATCCTGGTGGTCTCGGCGGCGGACGGCCCCATGCCCCAGACCCGCGAGCACATTCTGCTCGCCCGCCAGGTCGGCGTGCCGGCGCTGGTCGTCTATCTCAACAAGGTGGACATGGTGGACGACCCGGAGCTGCTCGAGCTGGTCGAGCTCGAGGTGCGCGAGCTCCTCAAGAGCTACCAGTTCCCCGGCGACGACATTCCGATCGTCAAGGGCTCCGCGCTCTGCGCCCTCGAGGATCGCGAGCCCGAGCTCGGCGAGCAGTCGATCCTGAAGCTCATGGAAGCGGTGGACGCCTATATTCCGCAGCCCGACCGGCCGAAGGACCGACCGTTCCTGATGCCGATCGAGGATGTCTTTTCGATCTCCGGCCGCGGCACGGTCGTCACCGGCCGTATCGAGCGCGGCGTGATCAAGGTGGGCGATGAAGTTGAGATCGTCGGCCTTCGCGCGACCCAGAAGACGACGGTGACGGGTGTCGAGATGTTCCGCAAGCTGCTCGATCAGGGCGAGGCGGGGGACAATATCGGCGCGCTGCTGCGCGGCACCAAGCGTGAGGAAGTGGAGCGCGGCCAGGTGCTCGCGGCTCCCGGCTCGATCACGCCGCATACGCAGTTCAAGGCCGAAGCCTATATCCTCACCAAGGAAGAGGGTGGCCGGCATACGCCGTTCTTCACGAACTATCGCCCCCAGTTCTATTTCCGCACGACCGATGTGACTGGCGTCGTGAAGCTGCCCGACGGCACCGAAATGGTGATGCCGGGTGACAATGTCTCGATGGATGTCGAGCTGATCGCGCCGATCGCGATGGATGACGGGCTGCGCTTCGCCATTCGCGAGGGTGGCCGCACCGTCGGCGCGGGCGTGGTCGCCAAGGTCGTCGCCTGAGGCGGGCGCGGGGCTCGGAGCGCGGACACGAAAGAAGCAGGCGATGGACAATCAGAACATCCGCATCCGGCTGAAGGCGTACGACCACCGCGTGCTCGACAACAGCACCAAGGAGATCGTCAACACCGCCAAGCGCACCGGGGCGCGCGTGCGGGGCCCGATTCCGCTGCCCACGCATATCGAGCGGTTCACGGTGAACCGCTCTCCGCACATCGACAAAAAGAGTCGCGAGCAGTTCGAGATCCGCACGCACCGGCGCCTGCTCGATATCGTCGAACCGACTCCGCAGACGGTGGACGCGCTGATGAAGCTCGATCTCGCCGCCGGCGTCGATGTCGAGATCAAGATCTGAGGGGCGAGGCATATGCGCACCGGACTCCTCGCTCGCAAGCTCGGCATGACGCGCCTCTTCCGTTCGGACGGAACGCATGTGCCGGTCACCGTCCTCCATCTCGACGCAGTGCAGGTCGTCGGCACGCGGACTGCCGAGCGCGATGGCTACACGGCAGTGCAGCTCGGCTGGGGCAATGCCAAGCCGCAGCGTGTGGGCAAGGCCAATCGCGGTCACTTCGCGAAGGCCAAGGTCGAACCGAAAGCCAAGCTGGCGGAGTTTCGGGTCGCCGCGGATGCGCTGCTGGAGCCGGGAGCGAGCCTGACGGCTGCGCATTTCGTGGTCGGTCAGCGCGTGGATGTCACCGGAACCAGCAAAGGCAAGGGTTTCTCGGGGGTGATGAAGCGGTGGAATTTCGGCGGGCTTGAAGCGAGCCACGGCGTTTCCATCAGCCACCGCAGCCACGGTTCGACGGGCAATCGCCAGGACCCGGGCCGGACGTTCAAGAACAAGAAGATGGCGGGTCACCTCGGTGATGAGCGGGTGAGCGTGCTCAATCTCGAGGTGGCGGCGGTGGATGCCGAGAAAGGCCTCCTGATGCTGCGCGGCGCGGTGCCTGGCGCGCGCGGCGCCTTCGTGTGTGTGCGTGACGCCGTCAAGCGCTCCCGTCCGGCGGAAGCGCCCTTTCCCGCTGGGCTGGCGGTCTGAGCCGGGGGTGGCGATGCAGGCGATGGTGATGACGCTCGAGAATACGCAAGCCGGCGAGATCGATTTGCCGGAGGCGCTGTTCGCGGCCGCGCCGCGTGCCGATGTCATGGCGCGCGTGGTGCATTGGCAGCTCGCCAAGCGTCGGGCTGGGACGCACAAGGCCAAGGGCCTGAGCGAGGTTTCCGGGACCACCAAGAAGCCCTATCGGCAGAAGGGCACGGGGCGGGCACGGCAGGGAAGCCTCCGGGCGCCGCAGTTCCGCACCGGCGGCGTCGTGCACGGTCCGGTCGTGCGCTCTCATGAGTATGGCCTGCCCAAGAAGGTGCGCCGTCTCGGGCTCATCTCCGCGCTTTCGCAGAAGCAGGCGGAGGGCAAACTCGTTGTGCTCGATGCCGCGACCGCCGCGGGCCGCACCAGGGAACTGCGACAGCGGTTCGACGTTCTTGGCTGGCGTTCGGCGCTCGTGATCGACCACGCTGTTGATCAGGGATTTTTCCGCGCGAGCCGGAATCTCGAGGGCATCGACGTGCTGCCGACGATCGGCGCCAACGTTTACGACATCCTGAACCACGATCTCCTGGTCATCACGCGCGCCGGCGTCGCCGGCCTCACGGAGCGGCTGTCATGACCGAACCTCGTGCCCTGGCCGCCCGCGGCGCGGCGAAGAAGCTCTCGCGCGAGGCGATGTTCAATATCATCCTGCGTCCGGTGATCACCGAGAAGGCGACCGCGCTCGGCGAGCGTGGCCAGGTGGTCTTCGCCGTCGCGCCGGATGCGACGAAGCCCGAGATCAAGGCGGCCGTCGAAGGGCTATTCGGCGTCAAGGTCCTTGCCGTGAACACGTTGAACGCGAAGGGCAAGGTCAAGCGTTTCCGCGGCCATCCCGGCCGGCGTCCGGACGTCAAGAAGGCGTTCGTCCGTCTCGCCGAAGGCCAGAACATCGATTTCACCTCGCGGCTCGCCTAAGTCCGGGATCAGGCCGATGGCACTCAAGAACTTCAACCCCGTCACCGCGAGCCTGCGCGGCACCGTTCTGGTCAGCCGTACCGGCCTCTGGAAAGGCAAGCCGGTCAAGACCCTGACGGAAGGCAAGAGCGGCAGCGGCGGGCGCAATCAGCATGGCCATATCACGAGCCGGTTCCGCGGCGGCGGGCACAAGCGCGTCTATCGGCTGATCGATTTCAAGCGCCGCCGCTTCGACGTGCCGGCGACGGTCGAGCGGCTGGAATACGACCCGAACCGCACCGCGTTCATTGCGCTCATCCGCTATGCCGACGGCGAGCTCTCCTACATTCTCGCCCCGCAACGGCTCGCGGTCGGGGACAGCGTGATCTCCGGTGGCCGCGTCGACATCAAGCCTGGCAATGCGATGCCGCTGGCAACGATTCCGGTGGGCACGATCGTCCATAATGTGGAAATGAAGCCCGGTGCCGGCGGCAAGCTCGCGCGCGCGGCGGGAACCTATGTGCAGCTCGTCGGCAAGGACGCCGGCTATGCGCAGCTCAAGCTCGCCTCCGGCGAGCTCCGCGTCGTCCGGGCGGAATGCATGGCGAGCGTCGGGGCCGTCTCCAATCCGGACAATGCCAACGTTCATATCGGCAAGGCAGGGCGAAGCCGCTGGCTCGGCCGTCGGCCGCATAATCGCGGCGTGGCGATGAACCCGGTCGATCATCCCCTGGGCGGCGGCGAGGGGCGGAGCTCGGGCGGCCGGCATCCGGTGACGCCGTGGGGCAAGCCCACCAAGGGATACAGGACACGCGCCAACAAGCGGACCGACCGATTGATCATCCGTCGCCGCAACCAGGGCAAGGGCTGAGGCGATGGCACGCTCCGTCTGGAAAGGGCCGTTCGTCGACGGTTATCTGCTCGCCAAGGCAGAGGCCGTGCGCGGATCCGGCCGCAACGAGATCATCAGGATCTGGTCGCGCCGCTCGACGATTCTTCCGCAGTTCGTCGGGCTGACGTTCGGCGTCTACAACGGCCACAAATTCCTGCCTGTGCAGGTGAGCGAGAACATGGTGGGCCACAAGTTCGGCGAGTTCTCGCCTACCCGGACCTTCACCGGCCATGCGGCGGACAAGAAGGCGAAGAGAAGCTGAGATGAGCAAGCCGTCGCATCCCCGCCGCCTGGCCGATACCGATGCCGAGGCGATCGTGCGCAATCTTCGCGTCAGTCCGCGCAAGCTCAATCTCGTGGCCGGCCTGATCCGCAATCTTCCGGCGCAGCAGGCGGTCGCGCGTCTCACCTTCAGCCATCGGCGGATCGCGACCGCGGTGCGGAAGGCGCTCGAGAGCGCGATCGCCAATGCCGAGAACAATCATCAGCTCGATGTCGACCGGCTGGTGGTGACGCAGGCGGATGTCGGTCGCGCCGCGGTGATGCGCCGCTTTCATGCCCGCGGGCGGGGGCGCGCCGCACGCGTCGAGAAATGGTTCAGCCATATCCGGATCGTCGTCTCCGAGCGGAGCGAGACGGCAGCCAGCCCGGCCGAGGACGACGCCGGCGCGGCGAGGGGGGTGGGCTAATGGGTCACAAGGTCAATCCGATCGGGCTGCGCGTCGGCGTCAACCGCACCTGGGACAGCCGTTGGTACGCGAACGACGCCGATTACGCAGGAATGCTGCACGAGGATCTCAAGCTCCGCAGCCACCTGCGCAGCCGGCTTGCCGGCGCCGGCGTCTCGCGTGTGGTGATCGAGCGTCCCGCGAAGAAGCCCCGTGTGACCATCTATGTCGCGCGGCCGGGGGTGGTGATCGGCAAGAAGGGCCAGGATATCGACGCGCTGCGCAAGAATCTCGCGGCGATGGCGAAGACCGATGTCGCCCTCAACATCGTCGAGATCCGCAAGCCCGAGATCGACGCGACGCTGGTTGCGGAAAACGTCGCTCAGCAGCTCGAGCGGCGTGTCGCCTTCCGCCGCGCGATGAAGCGGGCGGTGCAATCGGCAATGCGGCTGGGTGCGCAAGGGATCCGGATCAACTGTGCCGGCCGGCTCGGCGGGGCCGAGATTGCGCGCGTGGAATGGTATCGCGAAGGGCGCGTGCCTTTGCACACGCTGCGCGCGGACATCGATTTCGGCACAGCGACGGCCAAGACGACTTACGGGACCTGCGGGGTGAAGGTGTGGATCTTCAAGGGCGAGATCCTCGCGCATGACCCGATGGCCCAGGATCGCCGCGCCGCCGAGCAGGCGCCGCAGCGCTGAACGAGGCGAAGACGGATGCTTTCCCCCAAGCGCACGAAGTTCCGCAAGGCCCACAAGGGCCGAATTCACGGTCTCGCCAAGGGCGCGACTACGCTCGATTTCGGCGCGTTCGGCCTCAAGGCGCTCGAGCCCGAACGGGTGACGGCGCGCCAGATCGAAGCGGCGCGGCGCGCGATCACACGGGCAATGCGGCGCACCGGCCGCGTGTGGATTCGCATCTTTCCGGACGTTCCGGTCTCGGCGAAGCCGGCCGAGGTCCGCATGGGATCGGGCAAGGGGAGCCCGGAGTTCTGGGTCTGCCGCGTCAAGCCGGGCCGCATCATGTTCGAGATCGACGGAGTGCCGGCCCCGGTCGCGCGCGAGGCGCTGGAACTCGGGGCTGCAAAGCTGCCGATCAGGACCCGGTTCGTGAGCCGGATCGAGGGTTGAGGCGATGAGCAAGGCTGCCGAGCTGCGCACGAAGACGCCCGACGAGCTGAGCACCATGCTGCTCGATCTGCGCAAGGAGCAGTTCAATCTGCGTTTTCAGCGCGCGACCGGGCAGCAGGAGGGAGTCTCCCGAGTCCGCATCGTGCGCCGTGAGATTGCCCGGGTGAAGACGATCATGACGGAGCGTCGTCGCTCCGCCGGCAAGGGTTGAGGAGAGATCGATGCCTAGGCGCGTGTTGAGCGGGCGCGTGGTCAGCGATCGGATGGACAAGACCGTGACGGTGCTTGTCGAGCGGCGCGTGATGCATCCGCTCTATAAGAAGTTCATCCGCCGTTCGAAGAAATATGCGGCGCACGACGAAGCGAACCTGTGCAAGGTGGGCGATGTCGTGCGCATCGAGGAGTGTCGGCCGATCAGCAAGCGCAAGACGTGGCTGGTGGTCGAACGGAATGGCGAGCGCTTCTCGCCGGCCGAAGCGGGTTGAGGAGGGAGCGATGATTCTGCCCGAAACCAACCTTGACGTCGCCGACAATTCGGGCGCGCGGCGCGTGCAGTGCATCAAGGTGCTTGGCGGTTCCAAGCGCAAGACGGCCTCCGTCGGCGATATCATCGTCGTTTCGATCAAGGAAGCCATCCCGCGCGGGAAGGTGAAGAAGGGAGACGTGCACCAGGCCGTGATCGTGCGCACCGCATTTCCGGTCCGCCGTCCTGACGGCAGCGCCATCCGCTTCGATCGCAACGCGGCAGTGCTGATCACCAAGCAGCAGGAGCCGATCGGAACCCGCATCTTCGGCCCGGTGGTACGCGAGCTGCGCGCCAAGCGGTTCATGAAGATCATCAGCCTGGCCCCGGAGGTGCTGTAGCCCCATGGCGGCACGCATCCGCAAAGGCGATCAGGTGCAGGTGATCAGCGGCGAGGAGAAGGGCAAGCGCGGCGAGGTCACGCGCGTCTTCCCCAAGGAAAACCGCGCTGTGGTCCAGGGCTTGCGTCTGGTGAAGCGGCATCAGAAGCCGCGCGGCGTCGGTCAGCCGGGCGGCATCGTCGAGCAGGAGGCGCCGATCCACCTCTCGAAGCTCGCATTGATCGACCCCAAGACCGACCGGCCGACGCGGGTCGGGTTTCGTCGCTCCGAGGACGGCCGCAAGGTGCGGTTCGCCCGCAAGAGCGGCGAGCTGATCGACAGGTGAGAAGGCTTCGGTGATGAGCGAAGTCCGTGAAGTTCCGCGCTTGCAGCAGCGCTACCAGGATGTCCTGCGCCCCGCGCTGCAGAAGGAATTCGGCTACCGCAACCTGATGCAGGTGCCGCGGCTGGAGAAGATCGTCATCAACATGGGTGTGGGCGAGGCGGCATCGGATGCGAAGAAGCTCGACGCTGCGATGGCTGAGCTCGCCCTGATCGCCGGTCAGAGGCCTGTCAAGACTCTCGCGAAAAAGGCCATTGCCGCCTTCAAGATCCGCAAGGGGCTGGCGATCGGCTGCAAGGTGACTTTGCGCAAGGGCCGGATGTGGGAGTTCCTCGACCGGCTGGTCAATATCGCGCTGCCGCGCGTGCGCGATTTCCGCGGGATCGGGGGCAAGGGGTTCGACGGCGGCGGCAATTTCGCTCTCGGGCTCAAGGAGCAGATCGTGTTTCCCGAGATCAACTATGACAAGGTCGATGCGATCCGCGGCATGGACATTGTCTTCGTGACATCGGCACGGACGGATGCGGAGGCGAAGGCGCTCTTGCGCGGCTTCGACCTTCCGTTCGCGAGCTGAGATGAACAATTTGGAAAACCGCTGGGAATGCCCGGCAGGTTCCGGAGGGTAAGAGAGGCATGGCCAAGACCTCGGCAGTCAATCGGAATCTCAAGCGAGAGCGGATGGCGGCGCGGGACGCTGCCAAGCGGGCGGCGCTGAAGGCGAGGGTGATGGACCGGACGGCTCCGGTGGAGAGCCGGTTCGAGGCGTCGGTCAAGCTTGCCCAGCTTCCGCGCAACGCCGCGAAGGTGCGCATCCGGCTGCGCTGCGCGCTCACGGGGCGCTCGCGCGGCAATTACCGGAAGTTCAAGCTTTGCCGCGTGATGCTTCGCGAGCTCGCCGGGGCCGGACAGATCCCCGGGCTCGTCAAGGCGAGCTGGTAACGGAGAGCTCAGATGGCTGTTTCCGATCCCCTCGGCGACATGCTGAGCCGCATCCGCAATGCCCAGCGGGCGGGTCAGACCGTTTGCGTCGCGCCCGCTTCCAAGCTTCGCGCCAACGTGCTTGACGTGCTGAAGCGCGAGGGCTTCATCCGCGGCTTCTCGGCGGAGGAACTCAGGCCCGGAATCTCCCAGCTCCGCATCGAGCTCAAGTACAATGAGGGCGAGCCGGTGATTAAGGAGATCACGCGGGTCTCGAAGCCCGGCCGGCGCGTCTATTCGAAGATCAGCGAGCTGCCGCGCGTCTATGCCGGGCTCGGCGTTTCGATTCTTTCCACTCCGCGCGGTGTGATGAGCGATGCGGAAGCCCGGGCCGCCAATGTCGGTGGCGAAGTTCTCTGCCGGGTATTCTGAAGGAGCGGACAATGTCACGGGTCGGCAAATATCCTGTGGAGATCCCTTCCGGCGTCGAGGTGGCGCTCGCCGGGCGGACGCTCACGGCCAAGGGCAAGTTCGGGTCGCTCTCGCTCGAGCTCTCGGAGAATGTGACAACTTCGCTCGAGGGGCGGCGCGTCGTCGTGGCGCCCAATGGGACAGAGCGTCCGGCACGGATGATGTGGGGCACCACGCGGGCGCTGATCGCGAACATGGTGCGCGGCGTGTCCGCGGGTTACGCCAAAACGATGGAGATCAACGGCACCGGCTACCGCGCGCAGGTGCAAGGCAAAAATCTTGTGCTCAACCTCGGCTATTCGCACGACGTCGTCTATCCGGTGCCGGAGGGGATTCGCATCACCTGCGAGAAACCGACCTCGGTTCGCGTCGAGGGGGTGGACAAGCGTCTCGTCGGCCAGGTGGCTGCGGAGATTCGCGCCTTCCGTCCGCCCGAGCCCTACAAAGGCAAGGGCGTGAAGTACGAGGCCGAGCAGATCCGGCGCAAGGAAGGCAAGAAGAAATAACATGAGCGCTAAGCAAGACATGCGCGTGCGCCGTCAGGCGCGACTCCGGCACCAGTTGCGGCTCAAGGCCCATGGTCGGCCGCGGCTCTCGGTTTTCCGCTCTGGGCGGCATATCTATGCCCAGGTGATCGACGACGCCGCCGGCCGCACGGTGGCTGCGGCCTCCAGCCTGGAGCGGGATCTGCGGGGCACGCTCGCGACCGGCGCCGACAAGCAGGCGGCTGCCGCGGTCGGCAAGCTGATCGCCGAGCGGGCGCTTGCCGCCGGGGTGAAGGAAGTGGTGTTCGACCGCGGGGGTTATCTTTACCACGGCAGGGTGCAGGCCCTCGCCGATGCTGCCCGCGAAGGCGGGCTTGCGTTCTGAGGAAAGAACGGATGGCACGAGAAGCGAGGGAAGGACGGGGCCGCGACCGCGAGGCCGGCGACGAGCTGATCGACAAGCTGGTCAGCATCAATCGCGTGGCGAAGGTGGTGAAGGGTGGCCGGCGCTTCGCTTTTGCCGCCTTGGTTGTGGTCGGTGATCAGAAGGGCCGCGTCGGTTATGGCGCGGGCAAGGCGCGCGAGGTGCCCGAGGCGATCCGCAAGGCGACCGACCGGGCCAAGCGCGGCATGATCCGCGTGCCGATGCGCGAGGGACGCACGCTGCATCACGATGTTGAAGGCAGATTCGGCGCCGGCCGGGTCGTGCTGCGCGCGGCTCCCGCCGGAACGGGCATCATCGCCGGCGGCGCCATGCGCGCGGTCTTCGAATCGCTCGGCATCGGCGACGTGGTTGCCAAGTGTCTCGGCAGCCGCAATCCCCACAACATGGTCAAGGCGACCTTCGCCGCGCTGCATCTCTGCGCCGCACCCCGCGCGGTCGCGCAACGGCGTGGCCGCAAGGTCTCGGACCTGCTCGGCCGGCGCGAGAACACAACGCAGAGCGCAGCCGCGGGTGCCGCGCCGGCGGAGACGGCCGATGCCTGAGACGACCAACCTCAAGCTGACACAGATTGCCTCGGCGGCCGGGCGGAAGCCCGGCCAGCGTGAGACATTGATCGGGCTCGGGCTCGACAAGATCGGCCGCACCCGCATCGTCCAGGCAACGCCATCCGTGCGCGGCATGGTCCGCAAGGTGGCGCACCTGCTCAAGGTGGAAGAACTCGCGTGAGCGAAGGGATCCAGTGATGAAGCTCAACGCGCTTTCCGACAACCAGGGCGCCCGCCACCGCTCGAAGCGGCTCGGTCGCGGCATCGGCTCCGGCAAGGGCAAGACCAGCGGGCGCGGGGTCAAGGGCCAGAAGGCGCGCACCGGCGTCGCCCTGAACGGGTTCGAAGGCGGCCAGCTGCCGATCTATCGGCGGATGCCCAAGCGCGGCTTCAAGAACCCCTTCCGGCAGGCCTTCGCCCCCGTCAATCTCGGCCGGCTCGCGGCGGCAATCGCCGCCGGCAAGCTCGACCCCGCGGCCCCGATCAACGAGGAGAGCCTCGCTGCGGCAGGCCTCGTCCGCATCGACGCGAAAACCGCCGGCGTCCGGCTGCTCGCCAAGGGTGAGATCGGCCTCGCGGTGACGATCACCGTTGCGGGCGCCTCGGCGGCGGCCATTGCGGCCGTTCAGGCAGCCGGCGGCAGCGTCACTCTGACGCGGCCCGCCGCGCTGCCCGTTGGCGAGGCCGTGGGCGAAGCCGCCGGCTGACGAAAGGTCGGAGCGCACCTCTCCGCCGCGACCGGAAGGCGCCGGGCGGGTGGCCTTGCGTGCCCGGCGCAGGGGCGCCAGAGTGAGTGGGTGTGCCGGCGGCAGGACACGATTGGCTGAGTGGGGATGACGCATGGCCTCGGTGGCCGAACAGCTTGCCGCGAACTTCGATATCGGCGCGTTCGCGAAGGCGACCGACCTCAAGAAGCGCATCTGGTTCACGCTCGGTGCGCTGATCGTCTACCGGATCGGCACCTATATCCCCCTCCCCGGGGTCAATCCCGCCGTCATGGCCGAGCTCCTGCAGCGCTCGGGCGGCGGCATCCTCGGCATGTTCAACATGTTTTCCGGCGGCGCGCTCGGCCGGATGACGCTCTTCGCGCTCAACATCATGCCTTACATCACCGCCAGCATCATCGTGCAGATGATGGCGGCGGCCATTCCTTCGCTCGAGGCGTTGCGCAAGGAGGGTGAGAGCGGTCGCAAGACACTTAACCAGTACACGCGCTACCTCACCGTGGTGATTGCGCTCTTCCAGTCCTACGGCATCTCCGTCGGGCTGGAGGGCGTGCACGGCACGATGGGTGCTGCGGTCAGCAATCCCGGCTGGTTCTTCCGCCTTTCGACCACGATCATGCTGGTCGGCGGCACGATGTTCCTGACCTGGCTCGGCGAGCAGATCACCGACCGCGGCATCGGCAATGGCTCGAGCCTCATCATCATGTCGGGCATCATCGCCAACATGCCCCAGGCGCTGATCTCGCTCTTGGAGCTCGGCCGCACCGGCGCGCTTTCCACCGTCTTCATCATCTTCTTCCTCGTCCTCGCCGTTGGCGTGATCGCCTTCATCGTGTTCATGGAACGGGCGCAGCGGCGGGTGGTGGTGCGCTATCCGAAACGCCAAGTGGGAAACCGCATGTTCGGCGGCGATTCCACCCATATGCCGCTCAAAGTGAACACCTCGGGCGTGATCCCGCCGATCTTCGCCAGCTCCATCCTGCTGATCCCGGCCACCATCACCGGCTTCTCACAGGGCGGCAGCTCATGGCTGGCGCGGATCGCCGCCATGCTGGGGCACGGCCAGCCGCTCTATATGGTGATCTACGCGGCGATGATCGTCTTCTTCACGTTCTTCTACACCGCGGTGGTGTTCAACCCGGAGGAGACAGCGGACAATCTGAAGAAATACGGGGGCTTCATCCCCGGAATCCGCCCGGGTAGCGCCACCGCCCAGTATTTCGACTACGTGCTGACTCGCATCACCGTCGTGGGCGCTCTCTACCTCGTGGTGGTGTGCCTGCTGCCGGAGATCCTCATCAGCTACTACGCGATGCCGTTCTATTTCGGTGGCACCAGCCTGATCATCATTGTTTCCGTCACTATGGATACGGTGACGCAGATCCAGTCGCACCTGCTCGCGCACCAATATGAAGGGCTGATCCGCAAGGCGCGGATCAAGGGTCGTGGCCGATGATCCTGATCCTGCTCGGACCGCCGGGCGCCGGGAAAGGCACGCAGGCCGAACGCCTCGTGGCGCGCTCAGGGTTCAGGCAGATTTCCACCGGTGACATGCTGCGCGCGGAAGTGGCGCGAGGAACCCCGATCGGGCGCGAGGCCAAGGCGATCATGGACCGAGGCGAACTCGTTCCGGACGCCATGATCGTCCGCCTTCTCGGCGACAGGATCGCGGCCGAATCCGGTCACAACGTGATCCTGGACGGATTTCCGCGCACAGTCCCGCAGGCCGAAGCGCTTGACGGCATGCTCTCGGCCCGCGGCCTTCGCCTCGCGGGCGTGATCGTGATCGAGGTCGACGACGCAAAGCTGACCGAGCGGATCGTTGGCCGCTTCACCTGCGCCACCTGTGGGGCCGGCTATCACGAGCGTTTCCGGCCGACCCGGATTCCCGGAGTCTGCGACCGCTGCGGGGGCACCGAGTTCATTCGCCGCGCGGACGATACCGCCCAGACTGTGACCGCCCGGCTCGCCGCCTATCATCGGCAGACCGCCCCTCTGCTGCCCTATTACCGCCGGCAGGGAAAGCTCTATCCGGTGGATGGGATGGCTGACATCGATGCTGTCGCGGCGGCGATCGACCGGGTGATCGAAGGGCTTGAGTCTGCGGCAGGCTCACCCAAATGTGATCGGGCCAGATTGACTCATCCCGAGGCGGGCCTATAGATACCTCCATATCCGATCCCTGCGGCCCTAGGGCGCGGGGTGGATGTCGTTGTGGGATAATTTGGTCATCATTTTGCGGGTCGGGACCGGCGGGGCAGACCTCCAGGCCCCGGCAGGAGTGAAAAGAGCGTGGCACGTATCGCCGGTGTGAATATCCCGACCAACAAGCGGGTCACGATCGGGCTCCGCTACATCTATGGGATCGGCCCGGCGAAAGCGGAGGAGATCTGCCGCAAGCTCGCCATCCCTGATGAGCGGCGCGTCAATCAGCTCTCCGACGAGGAGGTGCTGCGGATTCGCGAGCTGATTGACCGCGAATACAGGGTCGAGGGCGATCTGCGCCGCGAAGTGGCGATGAACATCAAGCGGCTCATGGATCTCGGTTGCTACCGGGGCCTGCGCCATCGCCGCGGCCTGCCCGTCCGCGGCCAGCGCACCCATACCAACGCCCGCACGCGCAAGGGCAAGGCGGTGCCCATCGCCGGCAAGAAGAAGGTTACGAAGTAGCCGCAGGCTACCATTCACGAGATGAGACTGAGGCCCTCCGCGCATGGGACGGCCGCAAAGGACCAAAGGAACCGAAGATCATGGCAAAGCCGGCCACCGCTGCTCGCACGCGCAAGAAGGAGCGGAAGAACATCACCGCCGGCGTGGCGCACGTCGCCGCCACCTTCAACAACACCGTCGTCACCATCACCGACGCGCAGGGCAACACGATCGCCTGGTCCTCGTCCGGAAGCCAGGGTTTCAAGGGCAGCCGGAAATCCACCCCCTATGCGGCCCAGGTGGCGGCCGAGGATGCCGGCCGCAAGGCGCGCGAGCACGGCATGGAGACGCTCGAGATCGAGGTGAGCGGCCCCGGCTCTGGGCGCGAGAGCGCGCTCCGTGCCCTCCAGGCGGTCGGGTTCTCGATCACCGCCATACGCGACACGACGCCGATCCCCCACAATGGCTGCCGTCCGTGCAAGCGGCGCCGCGTCTAGAGAGGAAGCGAAACCGAAATTCGAACGGTAGGCGGAGCCGATTGAGTAGAGCCGCACCGTGACCAGGGTAATGAGGCAAGCGTGATCATCCAGAAGAATTGGCAGTCCTTGATCAAGCCGGAGAAGCTCGGGGTCGAGCCCGGCAACGACCCGGCGCGCACCGCAACCATCATCGCTGAGCCGCTGGAGCGCGGCTTCGGGATGACGCTCGGCAATGCGATCCGTCGGATCCTCCTTTCCTCGCTTCAGGGTGCGGCGGTGACCGCGGTGCAAATCGACGGGGTGCTGCACGAATTCAGCTCGATCCCCGGCGTGCGCGAGGACGTTACCGATATCGTGCTGAACGTGAAGCAGCTCGCGCTGCGCATGCACGGCGAAGGTCCGAAGCGGATGATGCTGACCGCGACCGGCCCGGGCGAAGTGAAAGCCGCCCAGATTCAGACCGGCCACGATATCGAAATCCTCAACCCCGATCTCGTGGTCTGCACCTTGGACGACGGGGTCAAGTTCGGCATGGAGTTCACGGTCAACAGCGGCAAGGGCTATGTGCCGGCCACCGCGAACCGCGCCGAGGATGCTCCGATCGGCCTCATTCCGGTCGATTCCATCTATTCGCCGGTCCGCCGCGTCTCCTACCGCGTCGAGCCAACCCGCGTCGCGCAGGTGACGGACTACGACAAGCTCCTTCTCACCGTGGAGACGAACGGCACGGTGGGTCCGGAGGACGCCGTGGCGCTGGCGGCGCGGATTCTGCAGGATCAGCTCCAGCTCTTCATCAATTTCGAAGAGCCACGTGAGCTTCGCCACGAGGAGCCGACGGAGGATCTGCCGTTCAACCGCAACCTCCTGCGCAAGGTGGACGACCTCGAGCTCTCGGTGCGCAGCGCCAACTGCCTGAAGAATGACAACATCGTCTATATCGGCGATCTCGTGCAGAAGACCGAGCAGGAAATGCTGCGCACGCCGAACTTCGGGCGTAAGTCGCTCAACGAGATCAAGGAGGTCCTGGCGGCGATGGGGCTCTCCTTGGGCATGACCGTGCCGGGCTGGCCGCCGGAGAATATCGAGGAGCTGGCGAAACGGCTCGAAGAGCCGTTTTAACCTCCGCCGCAAAGGAGAGATCAAACCATGCGTCATGGTCTGGCCGGCCGTAAGCTCGGCGTGACCTCGAGCCACCGGCAGGCGATGCTGCGCAACCTGACGGTGGCTCTCTTCAAGCACGAGCAGATCACCACCACTCTGCCCAAAGCGAAGGAACTCAGGCCCGCGGCAGAGCGGCTGATCACGCTCGGCAAGCGCGGCGGGCTCGCCGCACACCGCCAGGCCTACGCCGCGCTCCGCGACGAGAAGACGGTGGCCAAGCTTTTCAACACGATCGCGGAACGCTATCGCACCCGCGCCGGCGGCTACACGCGGGTGCTCAAGGCCGGCATCCGCTACGGTGACGCAGCACCGATGGCGGTGATCGAGCTGGTCGACCGCGACCCCTCGGCCAAGGGTCAAGACAGTGGCCCGGCGCCCGAGGCCAAGGAAGAAGAATCAGAGGCGTAATTCCGCGGGCTCTGCCCCGGAGGGCAAAGCCCCCGGTCAAGCCAGGCTCGAGTACCCGCCATCCACGACGATGCCCGCCCCCGTCACGAAATCGGATGCCGGCGCGGCCAGGAACACGGCGATGCCGGCGAAATCTTCCGGCGCGCCCCAACGGCCCGCCGGTGTCCGCCCGAGCACCCGGTCATGCAGACCCGGCACTTGGTCGCGTGCGTTGCGTGTGAGCTCGGTGTCGATCCATCCGGGCAGGATCGCGTTCACCTGAATGTTGTCCTTGGCCCAGGCGACGGCGAGCGCCCGCGTCGTCTGCAAAATCCCGCCTTTGCTCG
The DNA here is from genome assembly GCA_030037175.1 of Acetobacteraceae bacterium. Taxonomy (GTDB): domain Bacteria; phylum Pseudomonadota; class Alphaproteobacteria; order Acetobacterales; family Acetobacteraceae; genus JAKAWQ01. Next base: position 1,848 of record JASHRV010000023.1, on the reverse strand, counting down.
CCGCGTAGGGCGCGGAATAGGGCGCGGCGAAGAGAGACATCATCGAGCCGATATTGATGATCTTGCCGCCACCCCGCGCGTGCATGCCGCCATAGGCTGCCTGCGCGCACCAGAACGCGCTGTTGAGGTTGACGTCGAGGACCGACTGCCACTCCTCCGCCGTGTATTCCTGCGGCAGCTTGCGGATCGAGATCCCGGCATTGTTCACCAGGATGTCGAGCCGGCCGAACTCCCGCTCAACCGTCTCGACCATTGCGCGGCAGGACTCGGGCTTGCCCGCATGGAAGCGAACGAAGGCGGCGTGGGCGCCCAGCGCCTTGATCTCAGCCACGGCCGAAGCCGCCTTGGCCTCGTCACGCGCCGCGATCGCGACCGCAGCGCCCGCCTCCGCCAGCCCCTTGGCCATGCCGAGGCCGATGCCGCCATTGCCCCCGGTGACAATCGCCACCTTGCCGCTCAGATCGAAGAGACGCATCCGCCTTCCTTTCCTCTCGCCGTCATCGCGCCGTCCATTGCGCTATCGTTGCACCATGTCGTCATCACAACATCCCACCGCCGACCTCTTCGGTGAATCGCCGACTGCCCGAGAGACGCCAGCGCCTTCGGGCGCGCCGCGCCCTCTCGCCGAACGGCTGCGCCCGAAATCCCTGGGCGAGGTGGTGGGACAGGATCATCTGCTCGGTCCGAACGGTGCGCTCACGCGCATGCTGGCGCAGGGCTCGCTTGCCAGCCTCATCCTGTGGGGCCCGCCCGGCTCGGGCAAGACCACCATCGCCCGCCTGCTCGCCGCCGAGGCCGGTCTCTCTTTCGTCCAACTTTCCGCCGTGTTCTCCGGCGTCGCCGATCTCAAGCGCAGCTTTGAGGAGGCCGCGCGTCGGCGCAAGCTGGGCCAGGGTACGTTGCTCTTCGTGGACGAGATCCACCGCTTCAACCGCGCGCAGCAGGATGCCTTCCTTCCCGTGGTCGAGGACGGCACCGTCGTGCTCGTCGGCGCAACCACCGAGAACCCTTCCTTCGCCCTGAACGGGGCGCTGCTTTCGCGCTGCCAGGTGCTGGTGCTGCGCCGGCTGGACGACGCGGCTCTGGAATTGTTGCTGTCCCGCGCGGAATCGGCGTTGCGCGCGGTGCCGCTCACGGTGGAAGGACGGGCGGCGCTGCGCGCCATGGCGGACGGAGACGGGCGCTATCTCTTCAACATGGTCGAGCAACTCCTGGCGTTGCCGGCGGATACAGAACCGCTCGACGCCGCCGCGCTCGCCGCCCTGCTCGCCCGCCGCGCCGCGCTCTACGACAAGGACAGGGAAGAGCACTACAACCTGATCTCGGCCCTGCATAAGTCGCTGCGCGGCTCGGACCCCGACGCCGCCCTCTACTGGCTTGCGCGGATGCTCGCAGGTGGGGAAGATCCGCGCTATATCGCGCGCCGCCTGCTGCGTTTCGCTGCCGAGGACGTCGGTATGGCCGACCCGTTGGCGCTCGTCCAGGCGCTCTCGGCATGGGAGACCTATGAGCGGCTCGGCACGCCGGAGGGCGAGCTCGCGCTTGCCCAGGCCGTCATCTATCTCGGAACCGCGCCGAAATCGAATGCGCTCTATATCGGCCTCGGCCAGGCCATGGCGGCGGCGAAAGCCACCGGCAGCCTGATGCCCCCTGCCCACATCCTGAACGCGCCGACGAAGCTGATGCGCGATCTCGGCTACGGCGCCGGCTACAAATATGACCATGAGGCCGAGGAGGCGTTCTCCGGCCAGAATTATTTCCCAGACGGGATGAAGCGGCAGAGCTTCTATCAGCCGAGCAGCCGCGGCTTCGAGCGCGAGATTGCACGCCGTCTCGCCGAATGGGAGA
>JASHRV010000180.1 GCA_030037175.1 Acetobacteraceae bacterium | reverse complement strand
CTTCTCGTCGCCCGGAGCCTGCTGCACCACGACCTGCGACCAGTCCGCCTCCATTTCGTCGGCGACCACCATGGGCAGGCTCGTGCGCACGCCGGTGCCCATCTCGGAACGGTTGGTGATGATCGTGACGAGGCCCGACGGCGCGATCGCGATGTAGACGTGGGGATCGTTCACGGTGCCGCCGGGCATGGCGCCCGCACCGGTGAGCCAGTCGGCGCGCGCAGCCGCCGGCAGCAGGCTCGCGCCCACGACCAGCGTGCCGGCCGCAACCACGCCTTTCAGAACGAAACGCCGGCTCATGTTCACGACCGAACCGGGCCGGATGGCTTCAGGTTCAAAGATATGTGTCATGGCTCATACTCCAGCCGAGGCGAGGCGGATCGCCTCCGCAATGCGCTGGTAGCAGCCACAGCGGCAGATATTTCCGTCCATGGCTGTCTTGATCTCTTCGTCGGTGGGTTTCGGCGTGGTCGCAAGCAAGGCGGACGCCTGCATGATCTGCCCGGCATGGCAGTAGCCGCATTGCGGCGCGCTCGTCTCTCGCCAGGCGATCTGCACCGGATGGTTGCCGTTGGGGTCGAGCCCCTCGATCGTCACGACTTCCTTGTCGCCGACCTGGCCGACCGTGAGCAGGCAGGACCGGATCGCGGCGCCGTCGAGATGGACCGTGCAGGCGCCGCACAGCCCGATGCCGCAGCCGAACTTCGTTCCCGTAAGGCTGAGCTCGTCGCGCAGCACCCAGAGCAGCGGCACCGCCGGGTCGCCGTCGTAGGTGTATTGCTGTCCATTTACGCGAAGGGTGATCATATGTGCCTCCCGACACAAAAGAGCGGAGCGACCGCCCTCTCGGGAGGTCGCTCCGCGGGACGCTTCGGACGTCAGTGGCGGCGGAGCGCGAACACCCAGATGACGCCGCCCTGCGGAACCGCATCGGGATCGACCTTCAGCGGCGTGGTCGACAGGGATTGCTGAATGCGTTGGGCATCCACACCCCAGCCGGACTGCACGGCGATATATTCCGTATCCCCGACCTGATAGGCGACCGGCGGAGCGATGATGCCGGAGTTGGTTCGCTGCTGCCAAAGCAGCTCGCCGGTCCGGGCATCGAAGGCGCGGAACATGCGGTCGTTGGTTCCGCCGACGAACACGAGATCACCCGCGGTCGTCAGGACCGAGGCGAAAAGCTGGTTCGGGAACGGGTACATCCAGACCTGCTTGTGGGTCACGGGGTCCCAGGCCTGAAGCTCGCCGAGGTGATCGCCGCGCGGCAGGAGATTGAGCGTGTTCGGATCCGCTCCCAACCAGAGCTGCCCCGCGATCAGCTTCTTGTCGACACCGTTATATTCGCCGCACATCCCGTTGTTGGCGGGAACATAGACCAGATGAGTCTGGTCGCTGTACGATTCCGACACCCAGTCTTCGCCGCCCCAGAGCGATGGGCAGAAGGTGACCAGTTTTCCGACCGTCGGCTTGTGCGCGAGGTCATAGCTTGGCCGGCCGGTCTGCGGATCGATGCTCGTGAAGGCATTCTGGTACGAAAACGGCCAGGCGGAGAGGAATTTGATTCCGTCATCGGTCTGCTGGAGTTCCCAGAAATAGGCATCGCGCGCCGGATGGACCAGGGCGTCGATCATCTGCCCATTGTATTCCATGTTGATCAGCAGCGGCGGGCGGACCTCGTCCCAGTCCCACGAATCGTTCCAGTGGTACTGGTGGTAATATTTGATCTGGCCGGTGTTCGGATCGAGCGCGACGGTCGAGCTGGTATAGAGATTGTCGCCGGGATGAAGATCACCCGGCCACGGGGCCGCGTTCCCGACACCCCAATAGGCAAGATTGCGCTTGGGATCGTAGTTTCCGGTGATCCACACGGACCCGCCGCCGGTTTTCCACGCGTCGCTGTCCCAGGTGTTTCCGCCCGGTTCGTTGGGGCTCGGCACCGTGTAGGTCTTCCAGAGCTGATTGCCGGTGTCGGCATCGTAAGCGGCGATGAAGCCGCGCACCCCGAACTCGCCGCCCGATGTGCCGACCATCACCTTGCCATTCACGACCAATGGCTCGAGGGTCGAATATTCGCCGCGATGATAGTCGCCGATCTTGCTCTCCCAGACGACCTTTCCGGTCTTGGCGTCGAGCGCGATCAGGCGTGAATCGACGGTCGCGAGATAGAGCTTGTCGCCCCAAAGCGCCACGCCGCGATTGGTCGGGTGCAGCTGGAACAGGTCTTCGGGCAGCTTGGGCGCGTAGCGCCAGATCAGGTCGCCGGTCGTCGCATCGAGCGCAAGCACCTGGTCTTGCGGCGTGGTGACGAACATGACGCCGTTGTTCACCATCGGCGGGGCCTCATGCCCTTCGATCACGCCCGTGGAGAAGGTCCAGATCGGCGTCAGCGCGGCGACATTGCCGGTGTTGATCTGCGAGAGAGGACTGAATCCGTGCCCATCATAGGTTCGCCGATAGAGCAGCCAGTTCCCGGCCTCAGGGTTCTGCAGACGCTGCTGGGTGACCACGGAATAGCTGTCGATTTCTCCGGCGAAAGCGGCAGTGCCGAACACGCTGCACAACAAAGCCGCTGCCAGTCCTATCCGGACGGTCGTTCCGTTCATCTGTTTCCTCCACTGGGTTCCTTGCACTCTTCTGCGGCACGCTTCCGGCGCTCGCGCGATGATCAGTATGTCTGTTGCTCACCTCCTACGCGGTCAGTGAACGGTGCGGCGACGACCAGAAGGCCGCCGGCCATCTTGAGCGGGAGCGCCGGAAGCGGTCTCGGCGCCGGGCCGCCCACGACTTTCGCGGCGTCTCTCGGGTTGTACTGCGACTGGTGGCAGGGGCACTCCAGAACCTGCGGAGCCGTCAGCCAGTAAGTGACGGTGCACCCCTGGTGAGTGCAGATCGCGGAGAAGGCGACCACGCCATCGACGGCCCACGCCTTCTCCCGATCGGTGAGCGACGAGGGATCGAAACGCATCAGCAGGATCTGGTTGAGGCGGGTGCCGTCGCGCGGAACCTTGTCGTTCGGATCGAGGGCCCATCCCAAATAAGGATCCGCGCCCAGCTTCAGGTCTGCCGGCTTGAGCGGAGCGGTCCCGGTGTCACTGTCGGCCAGAACCAGGAGGTCGCCCGGCCGCGGGGGCATGCTTCTCGCGGCAGAGGATTCAGATCCCGCGCGTGCGAGCTTCGCCTCGGCGGACGCCGCGAGCAAGGAACCGCACATCACCACCCGCCGCGACAGAGGACGCATTTGATTCGGCTGCGATATTGGCTGGCGGGACAGCCCTTCCAACCTTTGGGACGGCATCGACGCCAACGGATACCTCCCACACCAAACCATTCCGCACCAGCAATGTAGATACCGGTACAGCCACTCGGTTCGTTAATGAAATATTACGAGATAGCCATATTTGGTTCAAGCGAAATCTCGCCAGCGCGCAACTTGCTCTATGAGGAAACGAGCTTGCGGTATCGGGATGCTCGAAATCTTTTCGATCGTTATCATTTAATATAGTAGAGCAATGCAACAAATGAGAGTGCATAGAGCGTGCAGTGCGGTTGTTGTCTTATGGCTGAGATCGCCTCAGCTCTCCTTCAAGGTTACGGAACTGGCCTTCCAACAACGCCCCCTGCGTATGACGATGCACAGCTGTCAGGCGCGCGGCGCGCGAGCGGAGAGCGAAACCACAAGAGCATCGGCGACCACGACGCCTTCGTTCTCAGGCATGAGGATCAGCGGATTGATCTCGGCCTCGGCGACCTCCGGAAGAGCGGCGAGCGCGGAGAAGCGGGCGATCGCGCGCGCGAGCGCGGCGAGGTCGGCGCGAGGCAGGCCGCGATAGCCGCGCGCGGGGGCGAGCCCCCTCACCTCCTTGATCATCTCCGCGGCTTCGGCTTCGCTCACCGGTGCTGCGCGGAGCACGACATCGCGAAAAATCTCCGCGAGCACACCGCCTGTGCCGAGCGCGACGACGGGCCCGACGATGGGGTCGCGGCGGAAGCCGAGGATTGCCTCAGCGAGTCCGCGGACCATGGGTTGGGCGAGGAAGCCCGTGACGCGTGGGCCGAGGCGGGCGCGCATGGCGGCGGCAGCGGTGCGGAGCGCGGCGGGATCCGCGATGTCGAGCGCAACGGCGCCCGCCTCGGTCTTGTGCGCGAGGCCGGGGCAGATGGCCTTCAGCGCGACGGGATAGGCGAGCGGCGGCGGCGCATCGGGATCGATGCGCGTGGCGCGGTCCGGCAGGCCAAGCGCGGAGAAAACGGCGCGGGCGCCGGGCTCGTCTGTCGCATCGGGAAGAAGTGATTTCACATATGCAACGTCCGCGGCGGCGGGCGGGGTGCGAGGCGCGCGCCAGGCGAGCCAGGCGCGCACGGCATCGGCACAGGACTCGGGCGTGCGGAAGGAGGCGATCCTGGCCTCGGCAAGCAGGCGGAGCGAAGCAGGCGCCTCCGGCGTGAGGAAGGCGATGAGGGGTTTTTCTCCCGCTGCCGCGATGACGCCGGCGACGGCTTCGTGCGGGCGGAACTGCGCCGAGCTCCCGATCACCGCGATCGCGAGATCGACCTCCGGCGCGTTGCGGGCATCGGCAATCGCCTTGGCAACGGAGCCCTTGGCCGCGCCCGCAAGAGTGGTATCGTGCATGCGTGTGGTTGCGATACCGAAAAGGCCGAGCCGGTCGACAACCATCGCCCCACCCCCGCCCGTCGTGGTGACGACGCGCACCGCGCGCCGCGGCGCTCCGGGCGGGCCCGCGGCGGCAAGCGGGGGGATCTCGAAGAGCGTTTCGAGCTGATCGACACGGAGGATTCCGTGAGCGCGGAAGAAGGCGTCGGCAGCGGCGTCCGAGCCGGCGATGGCGCCGGTGTGGGTGGTGGCAAGCGCGGCGCCTTCCTCCGAGCGGCCGAGCTTGTAGGCGATGATCGGCTTGGCTGCCGCGTGAGCGCGGCGCGCGGCGGCCGCGATGCGTTCGGGATCGCGGATCGTTTCGAGAAAGAGGAGAATCGCGTCGGTTTCGGGATCGTCCACCAGGAGCTCGGCGATCTCGCCGGCGGTGAGATCGGCCTCGTTGCCCGTGCCGATCAGCTTGGCGAAGCCGATGCCGCGCGCGGCGGCGCGCGAGAGGAGCGTTCCCATCAGGCTGCCCGAGTGCGAGACGAGGGAAAGCCGGCCCGCAAGCAGCGTTTCCGCTTCGAGCGCGGCATTGACCGAGCAGGCAATGCCAGCGGGCACGTTGATGACACCCATGCTGTTGGGGCCGATCAAGCGCGTGCCGCCGGCGCGTGCGGCGCCGACCAGGGCGCGTTCGACCGCGGCACCCTCGGTGCCGGCATCGGCGAAGCCGTCGGCCAGGATGCAGGCAACGGGCACCCGCGCGGCGGCGCACGCGGCGACCGCTTCGGGAACGAGCGCAGCGCCGAGCAGGATGTATGCGAAATCGACGGGTTCCGGGATGGCCGCGAGCGAGGGAAAAGCGGGCTCGCCCAGCACCTCCGGGCGCTGCGGATTGACGGGATAGAGCGCGCCCTGAAATCCGTGGCGGCGAAGATAGATCTGGGCGCGCGCGGTCAGCCGCCGGACATCGGATGAGGCGCCGATCAGCGCGATGCGCCGCGGCGCGAAAAGCGATCGGGCGAGGCTCATTTCGGGCGCTGGGAAAAGGAACGGCCGAAGATGCCCTCAGCGATGCGGTTCTTCATCATCTCGAGCGAGCCGCCGGCGATCATCCAGCCGCGCGTCTTGCGCAGGCAATATTCCACCAGGAGCTCCTGCGAATAGCCGGTGCCGCCCATCACCTGGAGCGATTCATTGGCGGCGAAAAAGCCTGCCTGGTTGCAGGCATATTTTGCCATCGCGACATCTGTGGCATCGGGCAGGCCATGGCCGGCGCGGGCAGCGGCGCGATGGAGCAGGAGCCCGGCGGAGTCGAGCGCGACGCGCATCTCGGCGAACTTCCATTGCAGCCCCTGGAACTCCGCGAGAAGGCGGCCGAACTGGCGCCGCGTCTCGGCATGGGTCTTGGCTTCGCGGAAGCAATATTCGCCGAGCGAAAGCGCGCGGGCCGCATTGCCCACGCGCTCCACGTTGAAGCCGGCGATCTGCTTGCGAAAGCCGCCTTCCTTCAGCAGAATCCTATCCGCCGGGATGGGAACATTGTCGAAATAGAGCGCGCACCAGCTCTCGCCGTTCATGTATTGCATGGGCTCGCCGAGGCGAAAGCCTTCCATGCCGCGCTCGACAAGCACGCTGCCGATCCCGTCGAGCCCGGGCCCGAAGCGGCAATAGACGAGGAAGACCGAGGCATCCTCGGTGTTGGTGGTGAAGACTTTTCCCCCGTTCAGCCGATAGAGATCGCCGTCCGGCGTGCAGCTGCTCTTGAGGTCGGTCACGGCCGATCCGGCTTCGGGCTCGGTCATCGCGACGGCGGCGATCTTTTCGCCCCTGAGCAAGGGAGTGAAGAAACGTTCTTTCTGGGCCGGGCCCGCGTATTCGGCGAGCGTGCGGAAGGCGCCGAAATTGCCGGCCTGGAAGACATCGGCGCTGCGCGGACAGACGAGCGCGATCTCCTGCATCGCGATCACGGCGTCGAGGAGAGTGCCACCCTGCCCGCCATCCTCTTCGGGCAGCATGACGCCGAAGAGCCCGGCTTCGGCCATCATCCGCGCCACGTCCCACGGAAAGCGCGGATCATGCGCCCGCTCGCGCGCACCTTTGGCGAGAGCCCGCCCGGCGAAGGCACGCACGCTTTCGCGGAAGGCGCGCTCGGTCTCGGTCAGAGAGAAATCCACGGCTTCGTCTCAAACCGGATCCCAGCAGAACACGTCGCCGCTGCGATCGAGCGGGAGGAAGGTGGGTTTCAGCGCCGGCAGGGCGTATTCGGCGATCAGCTCCGGTGTCCAGCCCTCCGCGCGATGGATCGAGCGGAGCGGCCGGCTCTGGCTCATCAGAAAAATTTCGTTATGGCGCGTGGCGAAGATCTGGCCGGTGATGCCCGCCGCCGCTTCGGAGGCGAGAAAAACCGCCATCGGCGCATTCTTGTCCGGCGTCATCTGCTGGATGCGCGCGACGCGAGCCTGCTGCTCGGGCGTCTCAGCGGGAATGGAGCTCGTCATGCGGCTCCAGGCGAAGGGTGAAATGCAGTTGGAGCGGACATGGAAGCGTTCCATGTCGAGCGCGATCGACTTCGAGAGCGCGGCGATGCCGAGCTTGGCGGCGGAATAATTGGCCTGACCGAAATTGCCGATCAGGCCCGAAGTGCTCGTCATGTGCACATAAGCGCCGCTCTCCTGCTTGCGGAAATGCTCGGCGACGGCGCGGCTGACGAAGAAGCTGCCGTTGAGATGGACGTTGATCACGGCGAGCCAATCCTCGGGCGCCATGCGGTGGAAGATCACGTCGCGCAGGATGCCGGCGTTGTTGACGACGATGTCGATGCGGCCGAAGGCGTCGAGAGCCGACTGCACGATCTTTCCGGCCGATGCCCACTCCGCGACCGAATCGGTGCTGATGGCGACCTTGCCGCCGGCCTGCTCGATGATCGCCTTGGTCTGCTCGGCGGGGCTCGCGGAATTGCCTTCGCCGGAGAGCGAGGCACCAACATCGTTGATCAGAACCGCAGCACCGGCGGCGGCCATCGCCACCGCGATCGCCCGGCCGATGCCACCGCCCGCGCCGGTCACCAGCGCAACCTTGCCTTCCAGCATCGGCCGATCCGCCATGCGTTCCTCCCGCTCTTGCGATGCGAGGACGTTAGAACGTGATCGCCGGAGGTGGGAGAGCCGGAGGCGTTCGATCACGCGAGGAAACAAAAGCTAGAGCGGGATACGTGAGCGGAGGCGAATGCATCCTGCTCCGGGAGGCGGGGCGTCCGAAGGCCAAGGGCTGAGCCCTTGGAACCCTTTCATTGGCGGCGGCAGAGAGCGGTTTGGACGCTGAACGCTTGTTCAGTGTCCAAACCGCTCTCTGCCGCCGCCAAACGGATGGGGTCCAGGGTCCCAGACCCTGGCAGGTGGGGCTCCCATCGCGCTTGCGCGATGGGGACCCGTCCAGGGGACAGCGTCCCCTGGATCAGCGCATGCGGGCGCGCTGGCGCACGAGACCGAGGATTGCGCGGGAGAGAGGCATCGCTTCCTCGACCCAGGAGCCCAGCTCGACCACCGCGCCGAGCAGCGCCTCGATCTCGAGCGGGCGGCCACGCTCGAGGTCTTGCAGCATCGAGGTCTTATGACGACCGACCTCGGCTGCGCCGGCGATGCGCTTGTCCACATCGATCGCGAAGCGCACGCCGAGCTTCTCCGCGACCGCCTGGCCTTCGCGCATCATCGCCCGCACGGTCTCGCGCGTGTCCGGGTCGGTGGTGATGAGATCGAGCGTCGCGGTGGTGAGCGTGCTGATGGGGTTGAAGGCCATGTTGCCCCAGAGCTTGACCCAGATCTCATCGCGCAGGCGCGGCCGCACCGGGGCCTTGAAGCCGGCGGCAATGAGGATCTCGGAGAGGTGCTGGATTCGCGGAGTGCGCGCGCCGTTCGGCTCACCGAGGCTGAAGCGGTCGCCGTAGGTGTGGACGATGACGCCGGGCTCCGAAACCTCGGCAGCGGGATAGATGATGCAGCCGATCGTCTGCGACGGGGGCAGCGCCTCCCAGAGCGCGCCGTCCGGGTCGACGGCGGTGACGCGGCGGTCTGCAAAAGGGGCGGGAAGCCCGTAGCAGTACCACCAGGGGATGCCGTTGACCGCGGCGACGATGCTCGTCCTCGGCCCGATCAGCGGGCGAAGCTGCGGAAGGGCGGGCGCGAGCGAGTGCGCCTTCAGGGTGATGACGAGGTAATCCTGAGGACCGAGGGCGCCCGGATCTTCGGCAAGCCCGGGGTGGACGGTGACGCGCTCCTCGCCGCTCACGAGCGTGAGACCGTGGGCGCGCATGGCGGCGAGATGGGGACCGCGGGCGACCACGGCAACCTTGGTGCCGGCCGCTTCGAGGCGGGCGGCGAGCAGGCCGCCAATGGCGCCGGCGCCGAAGATCGCAATGCTCGGCACGGGGTTTTTTAGCCTGTGAGGCCGAGCTTCTGGGCCAGGCCGATGCGCTGGAGCTTGCCGGTCGCCCCTTTCGGAATCTCTTTCATGAACAGAACTTTCCGGGGAACCTTGAAGTGCGCGAGATGGATCGCGCAGAACTCCCGGATCTCGGTCTCGGTCACGGAGGCGCCGTCCCGCGTCACCACGGCGGCCGCCACCTCCTCGCCGAGGAGCGGGTTCGGCATCGCGAAGGTGACGACCTGCGCGATGGCCGGATGGTCCATCAGCACCGTATCGACCTCGATCGGGCTGATCTTCTCGCCGCCGCGATTGATGATCTCCTTGAGCCGGCCGGTGAGCCAGAGATAGCCGTCCTCGTCGAGCCTTCCCTGATCGCCGGTGCGGAACCAGCCGTTCGTGAAGGATTTCGCGTTGGCCTCGGGATTGTCCGCGTAGCCTTCGGTGACATTGGGGCCGCGGATCACCACCTCGCCCTCCGCGCCGCGGGGCAGCAGGTTGCCCGCCTCGTCCATGATCGCGACCTCGGGCCCGGCTGCCGGGCCGACGCAGCCCGGCTTGCGGACCCCCGGCGGCAGCGGGTTCGAGGTCATCTGATGCGTGGCCTCGGTCATGCCGTAGGATTCGATCACCGGCGCTCCGAAGACGTCCTCGAGCGCGATCATCACTTGCGGCGGCAGCGAGGAGGACGAGGAGCGGATGAAGCGGAGCCTGAGCGCCCGCGCGCGATCCCGCTCGCGCTCAACACGGCCGAGGATCGCCTGGTGCATCGTGGGAACGGCCGTGTACCAGGTGGCTCCCGCCTGCTCGGCCTGGCTCAGGAAATGGATGGCGCTGAAGCCGCCCGAACAGGCGACCGCGGCGCCGGCGGCGAGGGAGGAGAGGGTCGCGGCGATGAGGCCGTGGATGTGAAAGAGCGGCATGATGTTGAAGCAGACATCGCCCGGCGCGAGCCGGAGCGTGGCGCCGATATGCCGGGCCGAAGCCGCGAGATTGGCGCCGGTGAGCGGCACGATCTTCGGCCGCGCCGTGGTGCCCGAGGTATGCAGGACGAGGGCCTCGTCCTCCGATGTCGCGGGGCCGGGGTGGGCGGCCTCGGCTTGCGGCAGCGCGCCGGCATCGAGGCGGAATTGGCCGGCCGGCATGGAGGTGTCGGTGGAGAGCGCGATCAGAGGGATCGAGAGGCGGGCGGCGACGGCGCGGGCGGGAGAGTCCCAGTCCTTGAGGATGAGCAGCGCCTTGGGCTTCAAATCCGTGAGATAGAAGGAAAATTCCTCGTCCTTGTAGGCCGGGTTGAGGGGCGCTGCCGAGCAGGCGGCGGCGATGGCGATGAAGACGGCGGCCATCTCGGGCCCGTTGGGCAGCACGATCGCGACGCGGTCGCCGCGCCCGATGCCGACCGAGTTGAGAGAGCGGCATGTCTCCCTGACGAGGCCGAGGAGGCTTGCGGACTCAAGCCACGCGCGGCCGGGGGCACCGATGGCGCGGGCCGCCGGGTCGCGCCGGGCGAGAAGCTCTGGGATCGTGTCGGCCATTCGTGCCCTCCCCTGCCCGTTCGCGCTCACGCGCCGGCCGGCAATGGTGCCGCCATGATCGCGCCCGTCATCGTGGCCGGGTCGCGCTCCGTCCAGCGCCCGGCCTCGACGAGGGTCACGAAGTCGAGCACGGCGCGGTTGAAGCCGTCCGGCTCCTCGAGGTTCATCGCATGGCCGGTGCGCGGGAAGACCGCGAGGGCGGCGGTCGGGATCGTGCGCTTGAGAAAGAGCGAGGGGTCGAGCGAAGGCTCGTCCTCATCGCCGGCGATGATCAGCGTCGGCACGCGCATCCGGCGGAATTCTTCCGCGAGATCGAAGAGGTTGGGGCGCTCACGCTGCACGCCGAGCATGGTGAGGGAAGACCCCACCGTGGAATGCTCCGCGAGCTGGGCCTGGAACTCGGCATAGCCGCGCGGATCCTTGGCGAGGAATTGCAGGCGGGTCGGGCCGCGGCTGTAGGTGAGCGCCCGTTTGGCCATGCCTTCGGCGCGGATGCCGGCGGCGATGGCCTCGACCTCGGCACGGAATTTCGCCCGCTCTCCGCCCCGGCCGGCGCCGTAGCCGACACCGGCGGCGACGAGGCTTGCGGCCATCGGCGCATAGCGCAGGCCGAAATGCAGCGTGGCGAAGGCGCCCATGGAAAGGCCGACGATATGGGCCTGCCCGATGGCAAGGCTGCGAAGAAGGGCAGCGATGTCGTCGGTGGCATGGTCCTGGGAATAGGCGGCCGGATCCTGCGGCACGTCGGAAGGCGGATAGCCGCGGGCATTGAAGGCGATGCAGCGATAACGGCGGGCGAAGAAGCGAAGCTGCGGCTCCCAGCTCCGCATATCGCCCGCGAACTCGTGCACGAAGATCATCGGGAAGCCGCTGCCGGACTCGGTATAGGCGAGCTTTTGTCCGTCTTCGGTGGTGATCGTGGGCATGAGCGGATCCCTCTGGCAGGGGCGGAGGCTACATCCGCAAGAAGATGGAACAACCCCCCCGGAAGAAGATGGGACAACCCCCGGAAAAAAGCCGCTGAGGCCGGCGCGACGCAGCCTCTCGGGGCCTTGACGGAAGCGGCCTGCTGCGCCATGTGGCGGAAACAGGACCGAGTGGGTCCGAATAGGGTTCACAGGCGGACGACAGGCCTGCCTGGAGGAGAAAATGCTTCGCCTTTCCAAGCTCACCGACTACGCCGTGGTGGTGCTGGTGCGCCTTTCGGGCGGGGCGGCGGTGCAGACCTCGCCCGGCATTGCGGGGGCGACCGGCATTCCCGAGCCGACGGTTGCCAAGGTGCTGAAGGCGCTGGCCGCCGGCGGGCTGGTGACGTCGCAGCGCGGCGCCCATGGCGGATACAGGCTGAGCAGGCCGCTGGCCACGATTCCGATCGCCGAGGTGATCGCGGCGATCGATGGCCCGATTGCGCTGACCGCGTGCGTGGATGGCTCGCCCACGAGCTGCGAGGTGCTTGGGCTTTGCCCGGTACGCGGCCGCTGGGACCCGGTGAATACGGCCATCCGCGAGGCCCTGACGGCGATCACGCTCGCCGACATGCAGGAAGCCGCGATCCCGCGCGCGTTCCGCGTTCCGCTGCCCGAGCAAGCGCCCGCCGCGCCGGTGGACGTCTCTTCTGTTCCCCTTGCCGAATAGGATGCCATGCCAGCCGTTGCAGAAACCATCGAGACCGTCAGCGCCGTTACCGAAGGCGGTTACAAGTGGGGCTTTGAGACGGACATCGAGACCGAGCTCGCGCCGAAGGGGCTTTCGGACGAGACGATCCGGCTGATCTCCGCGCACAAGGAGGAGCCCGAGTGGTTGCTCGCCTGGCGGCTCAAGGCTTTTGCCGCCTGGCAAAACATGACCGAGCCGCATTGGGCGCGGGTCCATCATCCGCCGATCGACTATCAGGACATCCACTATTACGCGGCGCCGAAGAAGAAGGCGCCGAAGAGCCTCGCGGAGGTCGATCCCGAGCTGCTCCGCACTTATGAGAAGCTCGGCATTCCGCTGTCGGAGCGCGCGGCGCTCGCCGGTGTCGAAGGCGGGCAGGTCGCGGTGGACGCCGTGTTCGACAGCGTTTCGGTCGCGACGACGTTCCGCGAAACCCTTGCCAAGGCGGGTGTGATCTTCTGCCCGATCAGCGAAGCGGTGCGCGAGCATCCCGAGCTGGTGCGGCGCTATCTCGGCAGCGTGGTGCCGGCCGGCGACAATTTCTTCGCCGCCCTCAATTCCGCGGTGTTCACCGACGGCAGCTTCGTCTTCATCCCCAAAGGCGTTCGCTGCCCGATGGAGCTTTCGACCTATTTCCGCATCAATGCGCGCTCGACCGGGCAGTTCGAGCGGACGCTGATCATCGCCGAGGATGGCGCCTACGTCTCCTATCTCGAGGGCTGCACGGCACCGATGCGCGACGAGAACCAGCTTCATGCGGCGGTGGTGGAGCTGGTGGCGCTGGACGAGGCCGAGATCAAATACAGCACGGTGCAGAACTGGTATCCGGGCGATGCGGAAGGCCGTGGCGGGATCTACAACTTCGTCACCAAGCGCGGCGCCTGCCGCGGGCGGAGGAGCAAGATCTCCTGGACCCAGGTGGAGACCGGCTCCGCGATCACCTGGAAATACCCCTCCTGCATCCTGCAGGGTGAAGGAAGCCATGGCGCCTTCTATTCGGTGGCGGTGACCAACAATCACCAGCAGGCCGATACCGGGACGAAGATGATCCATATCGGGGCCAACACCTCGAGCACGATCGTCTCGAAGGGAATCAGCGCGGGGCGCTCGAACAACACCTATCGGGGGCTCGTGCGGATCATGCCGAAGGCGGCGAACGCGCGGAACTTCACCCAGTGCGACAGCCTGCTGATCGGCGACAAGTGCGGGGCGCACACGGTGCCCTATATCGAGAGCCGCAATCCGACGGCACGGGTGGAGCACGAGGCGACAACATCGAAGATCGCCGATGACCAGCTCTTCTATTGCCGCAGCCGGGGGCTTTCGGAAGAGGATTCGGTCAATCTGATCGTCAACGGATTCTGCCGTGAGGTTTTCAAGGAGCTGCCGATGGAGTTCGCCGTCGAGGCGCAGAAGCTCCTGGCCGTGAGCCTTGAAGGCTCGGTCGGCTGAGGCGATGAGGAACGAAGCCATGGTGCTGCTCGAGATCGAGGGACTGCGTGCCGAAGTGGAGGGCAAGGAGATTCTGCGCGGAATCGATCTGCGGCTTCCCATGGGTGAAGTGCACGCGATCATGGGCCCGAACGGTTCGGGCAAATCGACGCTTGCCTATGTTCTCGCCGGCCGCGAAGGCTACACCGTCACCGGCGGCTCGGCGCGGCTCGCGGGCGAGGACCTGCTCGCGATGGAACCCGAAGCGCGCGCAGCCGCGGGCGTTTTTCTCGCCTTCCAGTACCCCGTGGAACTGCCCGGCGTGGGCAACGCGAATTTCCTCCGCACCGCGCTCAATGCCGTGCGCCGGGCGCGGGGCGAGAAAGAGATCGACGCCGTCAACTTTTTGAAAGAGGCGCGGGCAGCGCTGCGGCGGCTCTCGATGGCGGACGAGATGCTGAAGCGGAATGTGAATGTCGGCTTCTCGGGCGGCGAAAAGAAGCGGAACGAAGTGTTCCAGATGGCGCTTCTGGAGCCGCGTCTCGCTATCCTCGACGAAACCGACAGCGGGCTCGATATCGATGCGCTGAAGATCGTGGCGGAAGGGGTGAATGCGCTCCGGGGGCCGGATTTCTCAGCGCTCGTCATCACCCACTATCAGCGGTTGCTCGACCATATCGTGCCCGACAAGGTGCATGTGCTGTCTGAAGGACGGATCGTGCGTTCGGGTGGGCCGGAACTTGCCAAGGCGCTCGAGGCGAGCGGCTATGCCGGGCTTGCGGCGGAGGCCGCATGAGCGTTGCCATGAGCACCGCGCTGCAAGAGGCGGCGGAGGGTTTCGCCGCGCGCTATCAACGGTTGGCGCCGCGCCTGCCCGGGCCGGCAGGGGCCCGGCGCCGTGCCGCGGCGATTTTCCGCGCGCGGGGACTGCCTGATACCCATGACGAGGCGTTCCGTTTCACGAGCCTTCGCCCGCTCGCGGGGGTAACCTTCGCCGGACCGGCGCTCGCGGACGGGCCGGCTGTCACGGACGAAGTGATGCGCGCGCTGCTGGCGCGCGCGCCGGCGACGGAGGGGCCACGCCTGGTCTTTGCCAACGGACGCCTCCAGGCCGATTGGTCGCGTCTGCCCGAAACGTTTCGCGTGGCGTCCTTCTCGGCCGAACCGGTGTTCGGCGGCGAGGAAATAGCCGAGGACGAACCTCTGGTGGCGCTCAACACCATGCTCGCCGAGGATGGGGCAGTGATCTCCGTGCCTGAGGGCGTCGACGGCGGCACGCTCGTGCTTCTCTCGCTCGGTGCGGGCGAAGCCGGACGCGCGGCGGACTTCCATCCGCGGCATCGGCTCGAGCTGGGTGCCGGGGCACGGCTGGCGCTCGTCGAAATCGCGCTTGGCGAGGGCGTCTATCTGCACAATCCGGTGATGGAGATAGGACTCGGTGCCGGGGCGAGTCTCTCGCATCTCAGGCTGCAGAATGAATCGGCGCGCGCCTTCCATCTCGCGCGCTTGCACGTGACCCTTGCCGAGCGTGCGCTGTACGATGGGTATTCGCTCGTCTGCGGCGCGCGGCTCGCGCGGAGCGAGATCCATGCGGATATCGCCGGCGAGGGCGCGAGGCTTGCCGTGAATGTGGCGCAACTCCTCGATGGCGAGCGGCACGCCGATATCACGGCCGTCGTGCGCCATATGGCCCCGGGCTGCTCCTCGCGGCAGGCGGTGAAGAACGTCATCACCGGCCACGCCCAGGGCGTGTTCCAGGGGAAGATCGCGGTCGCGCGCGCAGCGCAGAAGACTGACGGCTACCAGATGAACCAGGCGCTGCTGCTGTCGGACGAAGCGCAGGTCAACAGCAAGCCGGAGCTCGAGATCTTCGCCGACGATGTGAAGTGCAGCCACGGTGCCACGGTGGGTGCGCTCGATCCGGAGCAGCTCTTTTATCTCCGCAGTCGTGGCGTGCCGGAGCGGGAGGCGCGGGCGATGCTCGTGCGCGCGTTCCTGGCCGAGATGCTCGACGGCGTGCCGCATGAATGGGGCCGCGCGGTCCTGGAAAACGCAGTGGACGCGTGGTGGAGGGACCGGCCGCTATGAACGTATTGAGCCTTGCCAAGGAGCCGGCCGGGAAAAGCCTCGCCGAGCGCCGGGCGGATTTCCCCATTCTCTCGGAGAAGGTGCACGGCCGGACGCTGATCTACCTCGACAGCGCCGCCTCGGCGCAGAAGCCGCGCGCGGTGATCACGGCAATGGTCGAAACGATGGAGAGGCAATATGCCAATGTCCATCGCGGCCTGCACTGGATGAGCGAACGCACGACCGAGGCGTACGAGGAAGCGCGGAGGGCGGCGGCACGGCTGATCAACGCGCGGGAGAGCGAAGAGATCGTTTTTGTGCGAAACAGCACCGAGGCGATCAATCTGGTGGCGCATTCCTACGGCCGTGGCGTGTTGCGGCCGGGACAGGCGGTGCTGATCTCGGAGATGGAGCACCACTCCAACATCGTGCCCTGGCAGCTTCTGCGCGATGCGCATGGCGTCGAGCTCCGCGTGGCGCCGGTGACGGATGCGGGCGAGCTCGACATGTTGGCGCTCGCGCGACTGCTCGAGGACGGCAAGGTGGCGCTGGTTGCGATCACCCACATGTCCAACGTGCTCGGAACGGTGACGCCCGCGGAGCGGATCGTGCGCATGGCGCACGCGGCGGGGGCCAAGGTGCTCTTCGATGGTTCGCAGGCGATCGTGCACCGGCCGGTGGATGTGCAGGCGCTGGACGCCGATTTCTACGCGTTCACGGGGCACAAGCTCTATGGGCCGACGGGGATCGGGGTGCTCTGGGCGCGGCGCGAGCTTCTGGAAAGGATGCCTCCATTCCTGGGCGGCGGCGAGATGATCTCGGAGGTGACGTTCGAGCGCTCGACCTGGGCTGCCGTGCCGCACAAGTTCGAGGCGGGGACGCCGGCGATCATCGAGGCGATCGGCCTCGGCGCAGCGATCCGCTATGTGGAAGAGATCGGCTATCCGGCCATCACGGCGCATGAAGCGGCTCTCACCGAGCATGCGCTGGCGCGGCTTGCCGCGGTGGAGGGGGTGCGGGTCATCGGGCAGGCGCAGGATCGGGGGGGAGTGGTCTCCTTCACGCTCGATCGCGCGCACGCCCACGACGTGGCCACCTTGCTCGATCGGTCCGGGATTGCGGTTCGGGCCGGGCACCATTGCGCTGAGCCGCTGATGCGCCGCTTCGGCGTGGACAGCACGGCGCGGGCGAGCTTCGCACTCTATACGACGATGGACGAGATCGACGCGCTTGCCGAAGCGCTGGCGAAAGTGCGGGAGTTTTTCCGCTGATGTTCGATGATCTTGCCGATCTCTATCAGGAAGTGATTCTTGAGCACAGCCAGCGGCCGCGGCACGGGCGGAAGCTCGAATGCTTCGATGCGACCGCGCGCGGGGACAACCCGATGTGCGGCGACCGGGTCCAGCTTTTCGTGCGGCATGGGCCGGACGGAACGATCGAAGAAGCTGGATTCGAGGCACGCGGCTGCGCGATCAGCGTCGCCTCTGCCGATATGATGGCAGAGGTCCTGCGCGGGCGGACCGACGAGGAAGCGCGGCAGATAGCGGAAAAATTCCGCGAGCTCGCTCGGACCGGAGCGCTCCCGGAGGCCGAGGATGCGGTGGAAGCGGCGCTCGAGACATTGCAGCCCCTGGCCGGCGTGCACGCCTATCCATCGCGGGTGAAGTGCGCGACGCTGGCGTGGCACGCTCTCATCGCTGCCCTGGCCGGCGGCAAGGAGGCGAGCAGTGAGTGAAGGCGAGGTTGCGCACGGAGCCGAGGCGACGCACAGCGCCTGGACGCCGGAGGGCGAGACGGCGCCGCGTGTCTCCGAGCTTGCGGTGATCGATGCGATCTCTGGTGTGTACGACCCGGAGATTCCCGTGAATATCTACGAGCTCGGCCTTATCTATGCGATCGACATCGAAGATGACGGCCGGGTGAAGGTGGAGATGACACTGACCGCTCCGGGTTGCCCGAGCGCGCAGGAACTTCCCGACCAGGTGCGCGAAGCCGTGATGG
>JASHRV010000179.1 GCA_030037175.1 Acetobacteraceae bacterium | reverse complement strand
CCTCTCCTGACAAATCCGGCGCCTCGAGGGCCAGCCGCGCGGTGAT
The DNA here is from genome assembly GCA_030037175.1 of Acetobacteraceae bacterium. GTDB lineage: Bacteria > Pseudomonadota > Alphaproteobacteria > Acetobacterales > Acetobacteraceae > JAKAWQ01. The sequence goes on along the minus strand of JASHRV010000179.1, from coordinate 2,955 downwards.
CACTTCTCGCAGCTTGCGGTAATAAAGTATGGCAGCGCGGCGGTTGACGCCAACCAGTTCAGCCGCGCTCCGCGCCGCCACATTTCGGCCATCAATGACGGTAAGGGAGAAATACCGTCGTAACGATTCCCATCGTTTCTGGCCTGGATGCCCGGCTCATGCAGGACAACCGACCTTATCCCCCAACAACCCGGGCCCGGCTTCTTCCGGCCCTGGCGCTGATCGGGACTGCCGCCGCCCTGGCGGCATGCAGCCAGAGCGCCGTCTCGCTCGACTCCGCTGCCCGCCGCACGCCGCTGGCGCTGCCCCCCGACGGGCTGCTCCTATCCTCGGAGGCCTCGACGGCCGTCGCGGTCGGCCCCTCGCTCGTCGGCCTTGCCTCATGGTACCGGCGCGGCCCCAGCCTGCAACGAACCTGCACGGGCGAGCCGCTCTCGGATGATCGGCTCTTCGCGGCATCGTCGGTCGTCCCCATGGGCACCGAGGTGCGCGTGACGCTTCTCTACGACGACCGCTCGGTGATCGTCCGGGTGAACGACTGCATGCCGCGGGGGCATCGGATCATAGACCTGACCGAAGAAGCAGCGCGCGAGCTCGGCCTGATCCAGTCGGGCGTCGCCCTGGTTCGCGTCACCCCCGTCGCCTGGCGCTAGAGCGGGACGCGCTCGCTACCGCTCACTTATCCCGCTCTCGCTCTTTGTCTGGTCGCGTGATCAAACGCCTCCGGTCTCTCCACCTCCGGCGATCACGCTCCAGAGCGAAACGCGCTCGCGCGTCACGCTCTGAGCTTCTCCAGCGCCGCCCAGTCAAAGACAACGCCATGCCCGGGCGTCTCCGGCGCCACCGCCCTGCCGTCGCGAATGGCGATCGGCGCGGCAATGTAACGGTCGAGCCCGAACCCGTGCACCTCGAGATATGACCGGTTCGGCGCCGCGGCGAGCAGGTGCACCGTCAGGTCGTGCGCGCCGTGCGAGGTCAGCGGCAGGTTATGGGCCTCCGCCAGGTGCGCCACCTTCATGAACACCGTCACCCCGCCGCAATTGGTCACGTCCGGTTCCGGAAAGGTGACGCCGCCGGCGGCGATCATCTGGGCGAACTCGTGCAGCGTGTGCAGGTTCTCGCCGGTGGCGACGGGCACGCCGCCGTCGCGGACGATCCGCGCATGGCCCGCGACATCGTCGGGAATGGTCGGCTCCTCGAGCCAGGTCAGGTTCTCGTCCCGCAGCGTGCGCGCCGCACGGATCGCCTCGTCCGCGGTCCAGCGCATATTGGCATCCGCCATCAGCGGAAAGTCCGCGCCGAGATGCCGGCGCATCGCCCGCACCCGCTCCGCATCCTCCGAGAGGCGGGCGCGCCCGACCTTCATCTTGATCGCGCGGAAGCCTTTCGCGAGATTGTCGTCCGTCTGCCGCAGCAGCGCATCCAGCGTGAACTCCAGGTCGATGCCGCCGGCATAGCACGGCACGGCAGGATCGAACCCGCCGAGCAGGCGCCAGAGAGGCGTCCCGTGCCGACGCGCCTTGAGATCCCACAACGCGATGTCGCAGGCGGAAACCGCGAGGCTGACGCTCCCGCCGCGTCCGCCGTAATGCAGCCGCCACCACATCTTCTGCCACAGGGCCTCGATCTCCCCGGCATCCGCGCCTTGCAGCACCGGGCCCAGCCCCTGCGCGATCAACGCATGCACCGCGGCCCCGCCGGCACCGGTCGTGTAGGTGTACCCGACCCCCTCGGTGCCATCGCTGTCGCGGAGCCGCACGGTCACCAGCTCGAAATGCGTCATCGTGCCGTGCGTGGAATCCGAGAGCGGAACCGGAAGCTCGATGCGATAGAGGCCGGGCTCGATCGAGGTGATGGGCATCGAAAGCTTCCTGACATTCCTTCACGGCCGGGCAGGGGCCGCGCACGCGAAAACTGGATCAATCCCGCTTCGGATGGAAGGCGGGTTCGCCGCAGGCCGCGCGACGGCGGAGCCCGATCATATGTCGGGCCCCGAGCGGTTTCCGTCCGCTCTCATTCCGATGAAGCATAGAAAAACAAAGGAAAAACCTTCTTTTTCTGAAGAAAAAGAAGCAAAAAGACTTTTTTCCGTTCTCCGGACCCGGCGCCACCTCGGGCCTCCGAACGGACGGTCGGAATCCCTCGCCGGCGCCTGGTCCGGAAAACGGAAAAAAGTTTTCTGGTTCTCTTTTTCAAAAGAGAACATTCCTCACTCAAAACGCTCGCTCAAAACGCCCGCAAAACCGCCGCCTCCCAAACACGCCCGCGCTACAGCAGATGCTCGATCCGGATCGGCAGCTCCCGCAGCCGCCGGCCGGTCGCGTGGAAGACGGCATTGGCGATCGCCGGCGCGACCCCGGTCATCGCAACCTCGCCCAGCCCTTTCGCGCCGGCGCCGTTGAAAATCGTGTCGGGCTTGTCGATGAACGCCACCTCGATCGCGCCGATATCGGCGTTCACCGGCAGCACATATTCGGCGAGATCGGCGTTGAGGAATCCGCCATAGCGCGGATCGACCTCGCTCGCCTCGCGCAGCGCCGCCCCGATCCCCCACACGACGCCGCCGCGGAGTTGGCTCGCCGCCGTGCGCGGGCTCATCACCCGTCCGCAATCCGCAACGCTGACGACGCGCGGCACGCGGATGCGCCGCGTGCCCGCCTCGATCCGCACCTCCACGAAGTGGGCAACGTAGCTGAAGGTGACATATCCCCCATAGGCCGGGCTGCTGTAGGCCGGGCCGCCGACCGCGGGCAGCCCGGCCCTGAGCCGCCCGAAGATCGCGTCGGGCTGCCCCGGCGCCTTGCGCTGCACCTCCACCTCGAGCGAGGGCCGGCCCGCCTCCTTCAGAATCTCGACCACCGTGCGGCTTGCGTTGCTCGGGGAGAGCTCGGCCAGCGCCTTCAGCATCGCCTCCGCCGCATCCTCCGCCGCGGGAATCGCGGAGGCCGTGCCCCA
>JASHRV010000178.1 GCA_030037175.1 Acetobacteraceae bacterium | reverse complement strand
TGCTTGCGCTGAGCGCGGCTGCGTGGTCCGCGCCGATCCAGATCACGACGGCGAGCAAGGCGCCGCTCGGCACCTACCTTACCGACTCCGCCGGCCGCACCCTGTATATGTTCACCGCCGACATGAAGGGCATGAGCATGTGCAGCGGTTCCTGCACCAAGCCGTGGCCGGCGGTTCTGACCACGGGCGCGCCGACGGCGGGGAACGGCGTGCAGGCGAGCGCGCTCGGCACCATCACGAACGGCGGCGCGCAGCAGGTCACGTACGACGGCAGGCCGCTCTACTATTTCATCCGCGACAAGTCCGCGGGCTCCACCGCCGGCGAAGGGATCACGCATTTCGGCGGGTCCTGGTACGTGCTCTCGCCGGACGGCAAGGGCATTCTGCCCGACGGCAAGGCGCTGGCGGCCTCCGGGACCTGGTAGAAGCCGCGGCGCGGGGCGGGGGGCGCGCGGCGTGCTGGGCGGTCCGGGGGAGCCGGCGGCGGCGGAGGCTCTGAGCTCAGGCGGGCGATTTCGATTTTGTTTTTGAATCCGCGTCCGTCTTCTTGAGGTGGCCGCTCACATGGGCGGCGTCGTCTTCGTGCAGGCCGAGGAAGCCGGGCGCGGAGAGCAGCGTGAGCAGGGCGACCAGGAGAAAGGCGAGGTGGAAGTCGGCGACCTCCGGCGGGTGGGGGCCGGCGATGAGGCCGAGCACGACGGCCGCGACCGAGACGCCGAACGAGACCGTGAGCTGCTGGATGACGCCGCCGAGTGCGGTGGAGCTGCTGAGCTTCGCGGCGGGAGTGTCGGCGTAGGTGAGCGTGTTCGTCATCATGAACTGCACGGAGCGGACGAGGCCGAAGACGAGCACCATCAGGAAGTCGACCCAGTGCGGCGTGCCGGCCTGCATGAGGGCGAAGCTGGCGATGACGCAGGCCGAGACGACGGCGTTGCCGGCGAGCAGGCGGCGGAAGCCGAAGAAGCGGACGAGCGTCGAGGCGACGGGGCGGACGGCGAGCGCGCTCGTGCTGGAGATGAAGGTGAGCAGGCCCGACTGCACGGCGCTGAGGCCGAAGCCGATCTGGAAGAGGAGCGGCAGCATGAAGGGCACGGCGTTGATGCCGATGCGGCTCAGGCCGCCGGAGAGGGTGCTGATGCGGAAGGTGCGGATGGCGAAGAGGCTGAGGTCGAGGGCGGCGTTCATCCGGCCCTTTGCGTAGGGGACGTAGGAGACGAGGAGGGCGATGCCGGCGGCGGAGAGGGCGATGACGATGTCGCGCGGGGCGACGGGGTCGCGGAGGTTCTCGATGCCGAACTGCACGAGGCCGAGCCCGATGCCGCAGAGCGCGAAGCCCGCGATGTCGAAGCGGCCGGGCTTTTCGGTTTCGAGGTCCTCGACATAGTGGAGCGCGAAGAGGATGCCGACGATGCCGATCGGGACGTTGACGTAGAAGACCCAGCGCCAGTCGACGTAGGTGGTGAGCACGCCGCCGAGGATCGGGCCGATGGTGGGGCCGATGATGGCGGGGATCGACATGTAGGTCATGGCGCGGACGAGCTGGCTGCGCGGGAAGGCGCGGAGCAGGATGAGCCGGCCGACGGGCGTGCTCATCGCGCCGCCAAAACCCTGGAGGATGCGCATCACGACGAGGGTGGGGAGGTTCTGCGCCAGGCCGCAGAGCGCGGAGGCGGCGGTGAAGACGAAGAGGGCGAAGGCGAAGACGCGGCGGGTGCCGAAGCGGTCCGCGACCCAGCTGCTCATCGGGATGAAGACGGCGAGGCTCAGGATGTAGGAGGTGACCGCGGCGCTGAGCTGGAGCGGCGCGACGCGGAGGCTTTTCGCCATGGCCGGGATCGCGGTGGTGACGATGGTGGAGTCGAGCTGCTCCATCAGGAAGGCGAAGGCGACGGTGAGCGGGATGAGGAGCCGCAGCCTGGGGCTGCGGAGCGCGAGGTAGGGGGAGTCCGCCGCGGGCGCGGGAGCCGGGTCTTCGCTCGGTGCCATGGGGGCATTGTGCGCCGCGGGAGGGGATGTTGCACCCCGGCGGGGCGCCGATGGGGCGCCGATGGGGGTGAATGTCCTGCTTGGCGCGGAAGGCGGCCATGCGGAGCCGGTGCTTCTCGCGGTCATGGATGGCAAGGGATTTTGGGCCAAAGGAATTTGAGTCCGATGTCCCGTTCCCTTGCCGCAATGACCGTGCCCGAAGCTCGTTCCGAGCCGCCGCCGCAGCGGGCGGCGAGCGTGCGGACGGTGGCGCTGATCGTCGCGAGCGCGATGTTCATGGAGCAGATGGACGGCACGGTGCTCGCGACCGCGCTGCCGACCATGGCGCGCGCGCTGCACACCGATCCGCTGCGGATGAATGTGGCGCTGACCTCGTATCTGTTGAGCCTTGCGGTTTTCATCCCCGCGAGCGGCAAGGTCGCGGACCGGCTCGGCGCGCGCGGCGTGTTCCGGGCCGCGATCGGGCTCTTCACGCTCGGCTCCGTGCTGTGCGCGCAGGCGCCGAGCCTGCCCTTCCTGGTCGGGGCGCGCATTTTGCAGGGCATCGGCGGGGCGATGATGGTGCCGGTGGGGCGGCTCGTGCTGCTGCGGTCGAGCTCGAAGGCGGAGCTGGTCTCGGCGATGGCGTGGCTGCAGATCCCTTCCACGATCGGGCCGATCCTGGGTCCGCCGATCGGCGGCTTCATCGTCACTTATTTCGACTGGCGCTGGATTTTCTACATCAACGTGCCGGTGGGCATTCTCGGGATCGTGCTGGTCTCGCTTTACATCGAGGATGTGCGCGAGGCGGGCCGGGTGCGGTTCGATCTCGCCGGGATGGCGCTTTCGGGCGTGGGGCTGGCCTGCCTGATGTGGGGGATCGAGATGGCGAGCCGGGGCTTCGGCTCGCACGCGGCGGCGCTCACGCTCGTGGCCGTGGGCGCGGGGGCGGCGGTGCTCTATCGGCGGCATGCGCGGCATCATCCGCAGCCGGTGCTGAATTTCCGCCTGATGCGGATCCCGACCTTTCGCATCTCCGTGCTGGCCGGGACCTGCTCGCGCATCGTGGTCGGCGCGACGCCGTTCCTGCTGCCGATGATGCTGCAGCTGGGCTTCGGTTATTCGGCGGCGCAGAGCGGGCTCGTCACCTTCACGAGCGCCGCCGGCTCGTTGGCGATGAAGGCGGCGGCGCCGCGCGTGCTGCGGCGGATCGGATTCCGCAACACGATGATCTGGGTGGGGCTGGCGGGGACGCTGTGCGCCGGCGTGATCGCCTTCTTCCGGCCGGACTGGCCGATCGTGCTGATCTACGGCGTGCTGCTGGTGGGCGGATTTTTCCAGTCGCTGCAGTTCATGGCGTACAACACGATCGCCTATGCCGACGTGCCGCGCGGGCAGATGAGTGCGGCGACCAGCTTCTACACCACCTTCCAGCAGCTCGCGCTGAGCCTTGGGATCGCGGTCTCGGCGGCCTCGCTCGCGTTTTCCTCGGCGGTGCGCGGGCACGCGGTGCTGAAGCTCGGCGATTTCACCTTCGCCTTTCTGGTCGTGAGCACGGTGGCGATGCTGGCGCCGCTTCTTTCGGTGGGGATGAAGCCGAATGCCGGGGCGGAATTGAGCGGGCATCGGCCGGGAGCGCGGCGGCTGCGGGCGCCTAGGGGGCGTGGGTGAGGGCGGAATTTGGAACCGCTGCCTCGGCTTCCGTTTTCAGGTTGGGGTAGAGCGAGGTGAGCGCGACGAGGACGCCGTTGGTCCAGCCGAAGCCGATCTGGGTTGCGTATTCGCCGCCGCCGCCTTCGTCCCCGCCGGTGGTGGTGACGTTGTATTTCTCGACCAGCTTGGCGGATTGCTCGTAGCCCGCGATGTTCTTCCGGACCCAGCGTGAGGCGATCTCGGCGGCGAGCGGGTCGAAGCCGTAAAGGCGCAAGCCCTCGACGGCGATCCATTGCAGCGGCGCCCAGCCGTTCGGCGCGTCCCATTGCTGGCCGGAGGTGACGAGGCTGGTGGCCAGCCCGCCGACATCGAGGAGCTTTTGTCGCACGGTGGCGGCGACGGCGCGGGCTTCGTCCGGGGTCGCGACGTGGAGGAAGAGCGGATAGAGGGTCGCGGCGGTGATGTCGCCGGTCTGGGTGCCGCTTGGCCAGAGATAGTCGGTGAAGACGCCTTCCTGGGGGTCCCACATCAGGCGGCGGATGGCGGCGGCGCGGGCTTCGGCGCGATGCTGGAAGGCGTTTGCCTCGGCGGGGTTGTCCTCGAGGCGGTAGGCTTCGGCGAGGGTCTGCTCGAGATGGACGAGCAGGGCGTTGAGATCGACGGGCAGGATCTGAAGCGTGCGGACGGTGGAAAACGTCTTGCCGTCCGCGAGCCAGCGCGAGCTGAAGTCCCAGCCGGATTCGGCGGTCGCGCGGAGCTCGCGGCAGATGATCTCGGGCGGGCGGCCGGAGGCGGCGGCGGTGCGCACGTCCTCCAAGTAGGATTCGTCGCGCGGGGCGTCTCGCGCGTCCCAGTAGCGGTTGAGGAGCGTGCCGTCGGCGAGGCGGACGAGGTTGCGCGCGGCGTGGCCGGGGGCGAGGCTGTTCGCGCCCTCCATCCAGAAATCCCATTCCTTGCGCATTTCCGGGAGGTAGACGGTGAGGATGTGGCTGCCGCCGACGCTCGCCATCAGGCTCACCATCAGCGAGAAGAAGGGCGGCTGCGAGCGGCTGAGATAGTAGCTGCGGTTGCCGTTCGGGATCATGCCGTAGCGGTCGATCTCGAAGGCGAAGTCCTTCAGCATGTCGAGCGCGAGCTCCTGCTGGCCGTCGTTCAGAAGGCCGAGCATCGTGAAATAGGAGTCCCAATAATACATCTCGCGGAAGCGGCCGCCGGGCACGACGTAGGGGTAGGGCAGCGGCTGCAGCGTCGAGAAGGCGGGGACGGCGGGTTCGTCCTGCACGAGCTTCGGCCAGAGGCCAGCGACATAGGCGAGCAAATGCTGGCCGGGCGCGGCCGGCGCGATGGTGGGGCCGGGCGGCGTCGGGCCGGTGAAGTGGCGGCGGACGAAGGCGGGAAGGCTGAAGCTCGGGGCGGACTGCGCGGCGGCGTAGGCCTTGAGGATGGCGGAGGGCGAGTCGTCCGGGATCATGTCCGGGAAGGTCTTGCTGTCCGGGAAGACGGCGCCGAGCTCGACCGCGGCATAGAGCGGGCCGTACTCGATGGAGGGCGGCGTCGGGTAGTAGAGGGGCCCGGCCGGCTGCGCACGAAGAGGCGCGGCGGCGAGGCAGACGGCCGCGAGGAGGGAAGCGGCGAGCCATGAGGCCCGGCGCTGGGGGGTGCGGGGTCTCTGCATTTCCTCCGTGGTGGAGTGTGCCGCGCCGGGCGGATGCGGTCCAGGGGGCATAGGCCAGGGGACTTAGGCCAGGGGGATTAGGCCAGGGGCTCTGCCCCTGGACCCCGCTGGGGCCTTGAGGCCCCAGGCCCCCGGAAGCGCTGCGCGGCTTGGATGCCGCCCGGCGTTTTGCCTTGGGCGCAGTTATCGGCGCGGAACGGGGCCTTGGCCATTCTGATCTCTGCCGCCGAAGCGGCAGAGATCAGGGCGGCCAAGGCCCCGTTCCGCGCCGAACATGGCCACCCTCACCGCCAGCTTGGGAGCCGGCACTGCCGTGCGGCCGACTGCGAAGAGTTGGGCGGTCCAGGGCCGCTGGCCCTGGCGGGGTGCAGGGGCGGAGCCCCTGCGTTCAGGGGCTGAAGCGGAACTCGAGGTGGCGGACCTCGCCGAGCATGGAGGGTGGAAGAGGGAGGTCCGAGCAGCGCGGGTCGAGGACGGCGTTGACCGCGCGTTCCGCGAAGGCGCGGAGCTCGGGGTTCGAGTCGATGCGTGCCTGGTCGGAGGGCGCGACGGTGGCGACGCGGACGGTGCCGGCGGCGTCGGTGATGACGTCGAGCAGCACCTGGAACTGGTTCACGCCCTCGGCGCCGGGGTCATAGGTCCAGCAGCGGCGGACATAGGCGCCGATCGCGCCGCGCTCGGAGGCCGAGAGCGAGGCGGTGTCGTTGCTTTGCGGGTTGCCGCCGGGATTGGGCGCGCCGCCGGGCGTGGGGTTGGGGAGCGCGCGGGGCGGGGCGGTCTGCTGCTCGAGCGAGCGGAGCTTCTCGAGCGTGTTTTCGAGTGTCTGGCTGGAGGCGGCCGGGTTGGTGGTCGGGTTCGGCTGGTGCGTCGGGCTCGGCGGGGCCGGCGGGACGGGCGCGGGCGGCGGGGGCAGCGGCAGCGGCTTCTGGGGGGTCGGCGTGGGCTTGGGCGGCTGCGGCGTCGGCGGGTGGGGCGTCGGCGGCGGAGTGGGGGTGGGGATGGGTGTCGGCGCCTGCACCTTGGGCACGGGCGGGGCGGGCTTGGGCGTTGGCGCCGTCTCGGCCGGGGTGGGCGGCGGTGGCGGTGGGGGCGGCGGTGGCGGAGGCTGGGGCGGCTGCGGCTTGGGCGGCTCTTTGGTCGGTGGCTTCTTCGTCACCGTGGGCGCCCGGGTGGGCGCGGGGGTGGGTGTGGGCGTGGGCCCCTTGGCCGTGGGGCCGGCGAATTCCATGCTGATCGCCGTGCCCTGCGGCGCCTCGGGCGGAAGCGAGGGCCCGACCGTGACGATGAGCAGGATCGCCACCAGGATATGGAGGATGGCGGAGAAGCCGACGCCGCGGCGCAGCTCGGGGTCCATGGGCGGCGATCTTCAGGTGGGGATTTCAGCCCTTGGTTCCGTTGGCTCCCGGGTGCGCCGGGGCTGCGGGCGCCGACGGCGGCGTTGCGGGGGCTCCGGGGGCCGACGGCGTGGGCGAGGTTTCCTCGGCCAGCAGCGCCACCTTGGTGAAGCCGCCCTGGGTGATGGTCGCCATCACCTCCATGATCCGGCCATAGGGCAGGCGGCGGTCGCCGCGGACGAAGATGCGCCGGTCGGGGTTGTTCTGGGCGATCGCCTTGAGCTTGGCGACCAGGGTCTCGAGCGGGATCTGCGTGTCCTGAAGGTAGATCTGGCCGGCGGCGTCGATCGAGAGGGTGATGGGCGTCGAGTCCTGGTTGAGCGGGGCCGCGTCCGCCTTGGGCAGGTCGACATTGACGCCGGAGGTCATCAGCGGCGCGGTGACCATGAAGATGATGAGCAGCACGAGCATCACGTCCACGAGCGGGGTGACGTTGATCTCGGCGAGCGGGCGGTAGCGGGCGTGGCGGCCGTTGCCGTTGCGGCGGGGGGTGAGGAAGGCGGCCATGTCAGGCGCGCTCCTCGGTCTGGCGGGAGAGGATGGCACCGAACTCGGTCGCGAAGGCCTCGAGGCGGCCGGCGAAGCGGGCGAGGTCGGTGCTGAGGGAGTTGTAGGCGAGGACCGCCGGGATCGCGGCGAAGAGGCCGATGGCGGTGGCGAAGAGGGCCTGGGCGATGCCGGGTGCCACCACGGCGAGGTTGGTGTTGTGCATCGCGGCGATGGCCGAGAAGCTGTGCATGATGCCCCAGACGGTGCCGAAGAGGCCGACGAAGGGGGCGGTGGCGCCGACCGAGGCGAGGAAGGTCATCCAGCGCTCGAGACGGTCCATCTCGCGCTGGGTGACGACCGCCATGGCGCGGTCGACGCGCTCCTTGACGCCGGAATGGCTGATGTCCGCGCCGACGACGCGCGCGGTGCGGCGCCATTCGCCCAGCGCGGCGCCGAAGACGGCCGCCATCGGGCTGGAGGGGGACTGGCCCTCCTCGTCATAGAGGCTGTCGAGGCTGCCGCCCGACCAGAAGCGGCTCTCGAACGTGTCCGCCGCCTTGTTGACGCGGCGGAGCGCGCTCCATTTCTCGAAGATGATCGCCCAGACCCAGATGCTGGCGGCGAGGAGGCCGAGAATCACGAATTTCACGATGATGTCGGCCTGAAGGAAGAGGCCCCAGAGGGAGAGATTGACCCCCACCGAGCCGAGATTCACGGCATTCACCGCCTGGTCCACGCGAACAACTCCTCTGCGCCCCGGACTGGCCGGACGGCGCTTGCAGCTAATCCTTCGCCCCGGCGAGCACCGCCAGGGCATGATGCCAGCGCGGCGGAATCCTGGCCGGCTTGCCATCGTTGCGCCGCACGCAGGCGAGCCCCACTTCCGCCTCCGCGATCGTCTCGTCCGCCCGGCGGATGACCTGCGAGAGGTCGATGCTCGCCGCGCCGGCGGCGAGAACGGTGGTGGCAACTTCCAGCGAATCGTCAAGCCGGGCGACACGCAGATAGTCCATTTTGATGCGTCGCACCACGAGGATGAGGCCGTGCTCCGCGATCAGCGCGGCGTGGGGAACGCCGAGATCGCGCAGCGCCTCCGTGCGGGCGCGTTCGGCGAAACGAAGATAGTTGGCATGATAGACGATGCCGGCGGCATCCGTGTCCTCGAAATAGACGCGGCAGGCGAAGCGATGGGCGCTCACTCGGATTCGTCCAGCAGGTCGAGCTGGGCGGAGGAGCGCGGGGGGGCGAGGCCGAGATGGCGCCAGCCCGGCTCGCCGAGGACGCGGCCGCTGCGGGTGCGCAGAACGAGGCCTTCCTGGATGAGGAACGGCTCGATCACATCTTCGAGCGTGTCGCGCGCCTCGGCCAGCGCCGCGGCGAGGGTCTCGACGCCGACCGGGCCGCCGCCATGGTGCTCGGCGATTCGCGCGAGATAGCGGCGGTCCATGGCATCGAGGCCGAGGCGGTCGACCTCGAGGCGGGTGAGGGCGGCATCGGCGAGCGCGCGGTCGACGGTTGCATGGTTGCCGACGGCGGCGAAGTCGCGCACGCGGCGGAGCAGGCGGCCGGCAATGCGCGGGGTCCCGCGGGAGCGGGCGGCGATCTCGGCCGCGCCGTCCGGGGCGAGGGCGAAGCCGAGCTTTTGGGCGCCGCGCGTCACGATCCGCTCCAATTCGGCAGGGGTGTAGAAGGAGAGGCGGAGCGGGATGCCGAAGCGCTCGCGCAAGGGGGTGGTGAGGAGGCCGGCGCGGGTGGTGGCGCCGACGAGGGTGAAGGGGGCGAGGTCGATGCGGACGCTGCGCGCGGCCGGGCCCTCGCCGATGATGAGGTCGAGCTGGAAATCCTCCATCGCGGGATAGAGGATCTCCTCGATCGCCGGGGCGAGGCGGTGGATCTCGTCGATGAAGAGGACGTCGCGCGGCTGGAGGTTGGTGAGCACGGCGGCGAGGTCGCCGGCGCGCTGCAGGACCGGGCCGGAGGTGGCGCGGAAGCCGACGCCGAGCTCGCGGGCGACGATCTGGCCGAGCGTGGTCTTGCCGAGGCCGGGCGGGCCGTGGAGCAGGACATGGTCGAGCGGCTCGGTGCGGGTGCGGGCGGCGGCGATGAAGATGCCGAGATTCTCCCGGAGAGCGCGCTGGCCGATGAACTCGGCGAGCGTCTGCGGGCGGAGGTTTCCCTCCGTTGCGTCTTCCCCGGACGCACGGGCGCTGACGGTACGGGATTCGGAGAGGGCGCCGCTCATCGGGCCAGCTCCTTGAGCCCCTCACGGAGCAGGGATTCGAGGGCCGCGTCCGCGGGCAGGCGGGCGGCGGCGCGGCCGAGCGCCGATTCGGCCTCCGCGCGGCGGTAGCCGAGATTGAGGAGGGCGGAGAGGGCGTCGGAGGCGGCGCAGGCTGGCGGTGGAGGCGCGGCGGCGGGGCCGCCGGGGAGCTGAGCGGGGAGCTGGGAAGCCGGCTCGCGAAGCTCGCCGAGAAGCCGCTGGGCGAGCTTGGGGCCGACGCCGGGGGCGCGGGTGAGATGGGTGCGGTCGCCGGAGGCGATGGCGGCGGCGAGGTCGGCGGGGGAGAGCGCGGAGAGGATGCCGAGCGCCACCTTCGCGCCCACGCCCTGGACGGAGGTGAGGAGGCGGAACCAGGCGCGCTCGGCGGCGTCGGAAAAGCCGTAGAGCAGGATCGCGTCCTCGCGGAGCTGCGTCTCGATGAGGAGATGGGCCGCCGCGGGGGGCGTGGGCAGGGCGGCGAGGGTGCGGGTGGAGGCGTGGACGAGATAGCCGACGCCGTGGACGTCGATGACGCAGCTCCGCTCCTCCAGCGCCGCCACCGCGCCGGTGAGGCTCGCGATCATGCGCTCGCCTGCCGGATGCCCGCCCCTTGGGCGCGCGCCCAGGCGGCGCGGCTGGCGCGGTGATGGGCGTGGCAGATGGCGACCGCGAGGGCGTCGGCGGCATCCGCGCGGTCGAAAACGGCGCCGGGGAGCAGGCGGCGGACCATCATCGCGACCTGCGGCTTGGTGGCGGCGCCCGTGCCGACCACGGCCTGCTTGACGGTGCGGGCCGCATATTCCGCGACCGGAATGCCGGCGAGCGCGGGGGCGAGCAGGGCGACGCCGCGAGCATAGCCGAGCTTGAGCGTGCTGGCGCCGTTGCGGTTGACGAAGGTTTCCTCGATCGCGGCCTCGGCCGGGGCGTGGGCGGCGATGAGCGAGGCGAGCGCCTCGTGCAGCGCGCGCAGCCGGCTCGGCACATCGGCGGCGGGGTCGGTCGCGATGACGCCGCAGCCGATCGGCGAGAGCCGGTTGCCGGCGACGCCGATCACCCCCCAGCCGGTGACGCCGAGGCCGGGATCGAGGCCGAGAAGATGCAGCACTCAGGCCTCGATGCGCTGCATCACCGACTCGGGGATGTCGAAATTGGCGCTGACATTCTGCACCTCGTCGATCTCCTCGAGCGCGTCGAGCAGCTTGAGGACGGAAACGGCCTGCTCGGCATCCAGCACCACAGTGGTGCTCGGCCGCCACTCCAGCTCCGCCCGCTCGGGCGGCCCGAATCGCGCCTCGAGAGCATCGCGCACGGCAAAGAAATCCTCCACCGCCGTCGTAACCTCATGGCCCGAGTCGGCGCTCTCGACATTCTCGGCGCCGGCCTCGACGGCGGCTTCGAGCATGGTATCGGCATCCGCCACCCCGGACGGATAACGCACGACGCCCTGGCGCTGAAAAAGGAAGGCGACCGAATTGGTCTCGCCGAGCGCCCCGCCCTGGCGCGCGAAGGCCGCCCGCACGTCCGAGGCGGTGCGGTTGCGGTTGTCGGTCAGCGCCTCGACAATGACCGCGACCCCGGCCGGGCCGTAGCCTTCGTACCGGACCTCGGCGAAATCATCGCCCGCGCCGGCGCCGGCCGCCTTGCGGATGGCGCGCTCGACCGTGTCCTTGGGCATGTTGGCCTCGCGGGCGGCGGCGACCGCCGCGCGCAGGCGCGGATTCGAGCCCACCTCGGGCAAGCCCTGACGGGCCGCCACCGTGATCTCGCGGATCAGCCGCCCGAACTGACGGGCACGGCGCGCATCCTGCGCACCCTTGCGGTGCATGATGTTCTTGAATTGCGAATGGCCCGCCATCGCGGTCGCAGTGCCTCCGGAACAAGAGGGGAATCGGCGGCGTTCTAGCAGGGGTCCGGGAACGGGCGAAGGGGTATGTCCAGGCCAGGGGCTCTGCCAAGGCCAGGGGACTTAGGCCAGGGGCTCTGCCCCTGGACCGGGCCCCATCGCGCAGGCGCGATGGGAACCCGACCGCTGGGGCCTTGAGGCCCCAGGCCCCCA
>JASHRV010000177.1 GCA_030037175.1 Acetobacteraceae bacterium | reverse complement strand
TGACGTGGAAATAGAACTGCGGAAGGGTCCAGTCGCGGAGGAAACGTTCGCCGTCCATATCGAGCACGAGGCCATCGCGCAGCGGCAGCACGATGCGGCGTTCCGCGGCTTGCGAGAACTCGGATTCGGGCAGGCTCTGCAGATACTCGATCGCGCGCGCGATGCGGGCTTTCAGCGCATCGATCGTCTGCTCCGTGTCGGGAAATGAGGGCGGCTGGCGGCCGGTCAGGCGCGAGGCGCCGCGCGCCGCCTGGTCGGAGGCGATCTGCACCTGCGCGGAGAGCGGGAGCATGTCCGGCGCGAGCCGTGCGTTCACCAACACCTCGGGCTTGAAGCCTTTCGAAGCCGCGTGTGCCGCGCCCTTGTCGAGCAGATCGGAGAGCGTGCGCAGCATCGGCACGAAGCTTTCCATCGCAAGCGAATAGATCGTGAGGCTCATGGCTTCTCCCCCGGCGCAGTAAGCGCGGCCTTAACATGCCGCGTACAGGCTTCACAATGTGGGGGCTTGGGGCGGGGGGCGGCCGCGCGACCGCGGCCGGGAGAGGACGATGGAGGCAAAGCCGAAACCTATTCGCGTCACCGATATCTGGCTGACGGATGTGTATCTTCGCCGGCGGCAGCGGGCCTGGCTCATCGCCGAGGTGGCGTGCGCGGTTCTTCCGCCTTTGCTCTTCGCCGTGATCGCGAGCAGGACCGGAGGCTGGGGGCTTTTCGAGCGGTCGGGCTCGATCACGACCACCGTGGGCCTCATTCTCGCCGCGCGGCGATACATCCGGCTCGGCGTTTTCGAGCTGACGGCGGTGGACGGCGTGCAGAAGAGCGAGGCCGGCCTCGCCGACCTCAGGTTCGACATCATCGCGGCGAAGGCGGGGTTTGTGCTCTCCGCGCTCGGGACGGTGATCTGGGGCTGGGGGCGGTATCTCCAGTGGTGGACGTTTGCGCTCGTCGTGCTCTGGGTTGCCCTGATCATTTACAGCGTGCACCGCGATGTCGTGATGCTGCGGGCGGCCGGGGCGAGTGACGGCGCCTGAACGCGGAGCGTTGGGCCCTGGTGGAAGGGAATCTCGGATAGTGCGGCGGGGCGGCCTTCCTGGCCAGGGCGGGTTCACGAGGGCCCGGGCGAGTCCAGATTGTTGTGGAGAGTCTGTCCGCAACGTTCGGAGTGCCGGAAATGAGCGATCAGTCCGAGTATGTGCCGCCGAAAGTCTGGGTCTGGAACAAGCCGAGCGGCGGGCATTTCGCGAACATCAACCGCCCGGTTTCGGGCCCCACGCACGAGAAGGATCTGCCGGTCGGGCGGCATCCGCTGCAGCTTTACTCGCTCGGGACGCCGAACGGGGTGAAGGTGACGGTGATGCTCGAGGAGCTGCTCGCACTCGGCCATCGCGGGGCGGAATACGATGCCTGGCTGATTCGGATCGGCGAGGGCGAGCAGTTCGGCAGCGGGTTCGTTGCGGTGAACCCCAACTCGAAGATTCCGGCGATGGTGGATCGCAGCGGGGCGAAGCCGATCCGGATTTTCGAGTCCGGCGCGATCCTGGTTTATCTCGCGGAAAAATTCGGCGCCTTCCTGCCCGCGGAGACCGCGGCGCGCGCGGAGTGTCTTTCCTGGCTGTTCTGGCAGGTGGGAAGTGCGCCATATCTCGGCGGGGGTTTCGGCCATTTCTTCGCCTATGCGCCGATGAAGATCGAATATGCGATCGATCGTTTCGCGATGGAGGCGAAGCGTCAGCTCGACGTGCTCGACAAGCGGCTCGCGGAGACGGCGTATCTCGCGGGAAGCGAATACACGATCGCGGATATGGCCGTGTGGCCCTGGTATGGCGGGCTGGCGAAGGGCTGGCTCTATGGGGCGGCCGAGTTTCTTTCGGTCCAGGACTACAGGAATGTGCAGCGCTGGGCCGATGCGATCGGCGAGCGGCCGGCGGTGCGGCGCGGGCGGATGGTCAACCGGGTCAACGGGGAGCCGGCGAGCCAGCTGCGCGAGCGGCACGACGCGAGCGATTTCGAGACCAGCACCGAGGACAAACGGGTGGCCGCGCAGTAGGGCGAGCGAACGCGTCCCGCTCTAGAGCGCGATCGCTGGAGGCGGAATCGCCGAAAGCGTGAATCGCGCGGGAAGGCAAAGAGCGAGAGCGGGATAAGTGAGCGGAAGCGGACGCGTCCCGCTCTAGCGTGTCGCGACGATGAAGAGGCGGGGGAACGGGAGCAGCACCGCTCCGTTGGGGAGCGGCGGGTAGGCCTCCGCCACGAGGTCGCGGTAGCGGCGGAGGAAGAGGGCGCGGCCGGGCTCGGCGAGCGGGTCGAGGAAGGGCCGGAGACCGGTCGCCTTGAGCCATTCGACCACGCCGTCCGCGCCGCCGGCGAGCGGATGGAAATAGGTGGTGCGCCAGACATCGACCCGGCGGCAGGAGGGAAGAAGGAGCCGGTAATACCAGTCGGCGCCGGAGAGCGAGGTGCGCGCGGCCGCGGCGGCGGCAAGGGTTTCGGCAAAGGGCGGCTCGGCGGCGAGCGCGCGCATGAGACGGTGGCTGGGCTCGTTCAGATTGTCCGGCATCTGCACGGCGAGCACCCCGCCTTCGGCGAGGCGGGAGAGGAGCGCCGGCAAGAGGCGCTCGTGGTCGGGGACCCATTGCAGGACCGCGTTGGCGAGGATGAGGTCCCAGGGCCCCGGATGGTCTTCCGGATCGTCCCAGCTCTCGATCGCGGCGAGGGCGAAGGTGAGCGCGGGGAGGCGGCGGCGGGCGGCAGCGATCATCTCGGGGGAGCTGTCGATGCCGAGGATTTCCGCGGCGGGGAAGGCGGCGGCGAGCGCCTCGGTGGAGTTGCCGGGGCCGCAGCCGAGATCGGCGGCGCGGCGGACGGCGCGGCCGGAGAGCGTGGCGAGGAGATCGTGGACGGGGCGGGTCCGCTCGTCCTCGAAGCGTGTGTAGAGGTCGGGGGACCAGGTCATGGCGCGCGCTCCGGCGGGGGTGGGCGGAGGGTAAGGGGATTGCGCCATGACGTCCAATGCATTGCCGATGAAAGCATGATACTTTGAGAGTATGATCGCGTTGCGGCGCCTCGCGGCGTTCGTCGCCATTGCCGAGGAAGGGCACATCACGCGCGCGGCCGAGCGGCTCGGGATGCAGCAGCCGCCGCTGACGCGGCTGCTCCAGGGGCTGGAGGCCGAGCTCGGCGTGCGGCTGATGGAGAGGGGGAAGCGCGGGGTGCGGCCGACCGCGGCCGGGGCGGCGCTCTGCGATGAGGCGCGGGCGGTGCTGGCGCGGGCCGGGGGTGTGGCGGAGGCGGTGCGGCGGGCGGCGCGCGGCGAGCAGGGGCGGCTTGCGGTGGGGTTCACCAGCTCGGCGGCGCTGCATCCGTTCGTTTCGTCCGGCTTGCGGCGGTTTCGCGAGGCCTTTCCGGGGGTAGCGATGGTGATGGAGGAGGCCGGGACGGGCGAGCTCGTGGAGGGGCTGCTCGGCGAGCGGCTGGATGCGGCGTTCGTGCGTTCGGCGGTGGGCGGGGTGGCGGGGCTCGCGGTGGAGCATCTGCTGGACGAGCCGATGCTGGCGGCGCTGCCGGCGGGGCACGGGCTTGCGGAGGGCGGGGGTGAGGCGTTGCGGCTCTCCGCCCTGGCCGGGGAGGCGTTCGTGCTTTACCGCCGGCCGGCGGGGCCGGGGCTTTATGACGCGATCCTGGCCGCCTGCCGCGGGGCGGGGTTCAGCCCGGCGGTGGCGCAGGAGGCACCGCGGCTGACGGCGACGCTGAGCCTGGTCGCGGCCGGGTTCGGGATCTCGGTGGTGCCGGCCTCGATGCGGTTTCTGGGCGGGGCGGGGATTGCGTATCGCGAGATCGAGGCGGGCGCGGGGCTTTGCGCGCCGATCCATCTCGCGGTGAGGCGGGCGGACGCCTCGCCGGTGCTGGCGCGGTTCCGCGCGCTGATCCGAGGTGCTGCGGGTTGAAGGGGGCTCAGGTGGCGGCGGCGCGGGTGTGAAGCCACTCCGCGACGCGGCGGGCGGCGGCGGTGGGCGGGAGGCCGGCCGCGCGGCAGAGATAATAGGCCGCGCCGGTGGGATCGCCGGCGCCGAAGGGGGCGACGACCGAGCCGCGGGCGAGGCGGTCATCGACCAGGGGACGGCGGCCGATGGCGATGCCGTGGCCGCTTTCGGCGACCTGCAGGGTCTGCTCGAGGCCGTCGAGGGCGATGGCGCCGGCGAGCGGCGGCGGGTCGAGGCCGCGGGCGCGGGCCCATTCCTCCCACTCGTTGGGGAAGCGGGCATTGACGATGAGGCGGACGCGGGCGAGCGCGGCAAGCGGGGGCTCGTTCGGGGCGAGGGTGAGGTAGCCGGGGGCGGCGACGGGCAGCGCGGTTTCGCCGAGGAGGAAGGCGGCCTCGATGCCGGGCCAGGCGCCCTTGCCGTGGCGGATGGCGAGATCGACCTGGTCGCGGCGGAGATCGAGCACGCGGGTGGTGGGGACGAGGGCGAGCTCGATCGCGGGGCATTCGGCCTCGAAGGCGCCAAGATGGGGGATGAGCCAGGTGGCGGCGAGCGAGGGCGGGACGGTGAGGCGGACGAGGCTGCGGCCGGTGGGGCGGATCATGGCCTCGGTGGCCGCCTGGAGCTGGCGGATGGCGGGGTCGATCTGGTCGAGATAGCGGCGGCCGGCTTCGGTGAGGCGCGCGCCGGCGCCGGAGCGGTCGAAGAGGGAGGTGCGGAGGAAATCCTCGAGGCGGCGGACCTGGTGGCTGACGGCGGATTCGGTGAGGCCGAGGCTCGCGGCGGCGTCGCGGAAGCGCTCGTGGATGGCGGCGGCGTGGAAGGCGCGCAGCGCGGCGAAGGGCGGCAGGAGGGGCTTGGGCTCCGGCATGGGCGAAGTGTTGGGCGGGGGATGAAGGAAATTCAAGCTCGCGCGGGGGGCGGCGAGGCTCGCGCCGGCGATGCGGGCGGGGTATCGGACGGGGGCCAGAGACTTGAACCGCAAGACCTGACCGGAGCCGACCACGTGAACCGACGCATCTTGCTGGGCGCCGCGGCGAGCCTTGCCGCGGCCGGGGCGGCGCGCCCTGCCGGGGCGGCCCGCCCTGCCCTTTCCGGGCCGCGCAGCATTTGGAGCCATGTGCCGGGCCGGCCCGGGGGCGGGCTGCCGGTGCTGCTGCTGCCGCCCGGGAACGGCCCAGGGAGGCAACCGGGGACGCAATCCGGGCCGCACCCGACGATTATTTTCTCGCACGGCTATGGGGGACGGCCGGGCGGGTTCGTCCGGCTGGTCGCACCCTGGGTGGAGGCCGGGTTCCTGCTGGTGATGCCCGAGCATCTCGATGCTTACGCGCGCGGGGCGCCGCAGACGCCGAGCTTTGCCGAGCTTGAGCATTATGCGCTGCTCCGGATCGCGGATATCGGCGCGGTGCTGGACGCGCTGCCCGGGCTTGCGGAGGAGGCCGGGACGAGCGTGGCGGGGGCGAAGACCGGGCTCGGGGGACATTCCTTCGGCGCCTGGACGGCGGCGGTGATCGCGGGCGCGGTGGTGTTCATGCCGGGCGGGGGCGAGAAGAGCTTTTCCGACCCGCGGCCGGCCGCGTTCTTTTTGCTGGCGGCGCCGGCGGTGCCGCCGGGGGCCGATGCGCTTCATCCGTTCCAGGGGCTGGCGCGAAGCTCCTTCGGCGCGCTGACGCGGCCGCTGCTGCTGATCGACGGGACCAAGGACGGCGCGGGCGGGGTGAGCTACCGGGACCGGCTTGCGGCTTACGAGCTTTCCCCGCCCGGGGGAAAATATCTCGGCATCGAGCAGGACAGCACGCACATGACGCTGGCCGGCATCGCGCCCCAGGGCGAGGGGATGCTGGATGCGGTCGCGGCGCGCTCGCTTGCCGATGTGCAGGCGCTGACCCTGCCCTTCTGGCGCGGCTTCGTGGCCGGGGCGGCGGCGAGCGTTGCCTGGCTGGATGGGCCGGCGCCCTACGCGATCGATCCGGGGAGCTTCACCTTTGCCCGGCGGCTTGGCTGACAGGGTGTCGAAAAGCCGGGGGCGGAGCCGCCGGCGCGTTGCATAATGTTACCTGACATAGACTCCCGGTTACATGAAGTACTTATATTCTGCCGGGAGCGGAGGCGGTGCCTGAGCAGGTCTTCCGCGCGGATCAACGCCCTTTCGCGACGGGAGACCGGGCTTCGTGGCCAAGAGACGATTTCGCCTGTCCTTGTTCGCCGTGGCCGTGCTTGCGGCCGGGGGCGGCTTCTGGCTGCTGAGACGGCACGATGCGGTTCATGCCGCGGTGACGGCCGATTCCGCCCCGCCCGCCGTGCCGGTGACGGCGGCCGCGGCGAAGCTCGCGGATGTTCCGGTCTATCTCACCGGGCTCGGCACGGTGCAGGCGTTCAACATCGTCGAGATCAGGGCGCAGGTGAACGGCACGCTGATCGCGATTCCGGTGGCGCAGGGGCAGGAGGTGCAGAAGGGCGATATCGTCGCCGAGATCGATCCGCGGCCCTACAAGGCGATCTACGACCAGGCGATGGCGCAGCGCGCCGAGGACGCGGCGCAGCTGCAGAGCGCGGAGCTCGATCTGGCGCGGTTTCAGAGCCTGGAGAAACGAAGCTTCGCCTCCGTGCAGCAGGTGGACGACCAGCAGGCGACGGTCAACAAGCTGCGCGCGGCGATCGACGCCGATGACGCGGCGATCGAGGCGGCTTCCATCAATCTTGGATTCTGCACGATCCGCGCGCCGATCACCGGGCGGGTCGGGTTCTACGAGACCGATGTCGGCAACCTGATCGAGGCCTCCGCGCAGACGCGGATTCTCTCGATCACCGAGGACAAGCCGATCTCGGTCGTGTTCACGCTGCCCGAGGCCGATCTGCCGCGCGTGCAGCAGGCGATGACGAAGGGCGCGCTTCCGGTGCTCGCCTACAGCGCCGACGAGACGACGAAGCTCGCGGAAGGGATGCTGCTCACGCCCGAC
Source organism: Acetobacteraceae bacterium (assembly GCA_030037175.1). Classification (GTDB taxonomy): domain Bacteria; phylum Pseudomonadota; class Alphaproteobacteria; order Acetobacterales; family Acetobacteraceae; genus JAKAWQ01. The sequence continues at coordinate 12,591 of JASHRV010000177.1, read as the reverse complement.
AATGCGATCGACACCGCGACGGGCACGATCCGGCTCAAGGCCACCTTCGAGAACAGGAAGGACGCGCTCTGGCCCGGCGAGTTCGTCAATGCGCGGTTGCTGATCGGCACGCTGCATGACGCGGTGACGGTGCCGGAGGCGGCGATCCAGCACGGGCCGAGCGGGCTTTTCGTCTACACGATCAAGCCCGATCACACCGTGGAGACGCGCGATGTCGCGGTGAGCGTGCCGGACGGGAGCGACACGGTGGTGACGAGCGGCCTGCAAGCCGGGGAGAGCGTCGTCGTTGCCGGGCAGTCGCGGCTCGCTCCGGGCGTGCGGGTGGCGGCGAGCTTCCCGGGCGGGGGAACGCTGGCCGCGCGGGCCCAAGCGGGCGCCGCCGCGGCTGCGGGCGCGGGCAGCACGACCAAGCGCGATTAGGGGCGATCCGCCGCGATGAGCATCTCGACGCCGTTCATCCGCCGCCCCGTCGCGACCTCCCTGCTGATGACGGGGATTTTCCTTGCCGGGCTCGCCGCTTTTCCGATGCTGCCGGTGGCGCCGCTGCCGAATGTCGAGTTCCCGACGCTCGACGTGACGGCCCAATATCCCGGCGCGAGCCCGGAGACCATGGCCTCCACCGTGGCCACCCCGCTCGAGACCGAGTTCGGCCAGATGCTGCCGGGGCTCTCGCAGATGACGTCCGTGAGCGTCACCGGGACGACGCAGATCACGCTGCAGTTCGGGCTCAACACCAACATCAACAATGCGGCGACGCTGGTGCTGGAGGCGATCAACGCCGCCGACGGCTCGCTGCCCAAGGCGATGCCGAGCCCGCCCACCTTCCGCGAGGTGAACCCTTCCGACGCGCCGATCCTCATTCTCGCGATGCATTCCGACCAGGCGCCGATCACGGAAGTGGATGAATACGCGGAGAATCTTCTCGAGCAGCAGATCTCCCAGCTGCCCGGCGTGGGGCAGGTGCTGGTGGCCGGGCAGCAGACGCCCGCGATCCGCGTTCAGGTCGATCCGGCGCGGCTCGCGGCGATGGGGATGACGCTCGAGGACGTGCGCGGCGTTCTTTCCAACATCACGGTCGACAACCCCAAGGGCAGCATCGACGGGCCGCAGCAATCCTACACGATCTATGCCAACGACCAGCTCACGGCCGCCGATGCCTACAACAACGTCATCATCGGCTATCGCGACGGCGCGCCGGTGCGCGTGGGCGATGTCGGGCGCGCGGTGAGCGGGCCGCAGAACCGCGAGCTCGCCGCCTGGACCAACAACAAGCCCTCCGTGATCCTGCTGATCTTCAAGCAGCCGGACGCCAACGTCATCACCACGGCCGACGGGGTGAAGGCGCGGCTCGCCGCGCTGGAAGCGAACATTCCCCGCGACATCCAGGTCCAGGTGGTGTCCGACCGGACGCTCACCATCCGCGCCTCGGTCGATGATGTCGAGTTCACGCTGATGCTCGCGATCGCCCTCGTGGTGACGGTGATCTTCCTCTTCCTGCGCAATCTCTGGGCGACCGTGATCCCGAGCATCACGATTCCGGTGGCTTTGGTCGGCACGCTCGGGGCGATGTATCTGTGCGGGTTCAGCCTCGACAATCTTTCGCTGATGGGGCTCACGATCGCGGTCGGATTCGTCGTCGACGATGCGATCGTGATGCTGGAGAACATATTCCGCCACATCGAGGCGGGGATGAAGCCGATCGACGCCGCGATCAAGGGCGCGGGCGAGATCGGATTCACCATCGTCTCGATCAGCTTCTCCCTGATCGCCGTGTTCATCCCGCTCCTGCTGATGGGCGGGATCGTCGGCCGCCTCTTCTGGGAATTCGCCGTCTGCGTCTCCATGACCATCATCATCTCGGCGATGGTCTCGCTCACGCTGACGCCGATGATGGCCTCGCGGTTCCTGACCGCCGAGGCGCACAGCCACGGAAGGTTCTACAATTTCGTCGAGGGCATCTTCACGGGGATGCTGCGCTTCTACGAGCGCACGCTCGATATCGCGCTGAAATTCCGCTTCGCGACCGCGATGGTCTTCCTCGCCACCATGGCGCTCACGGTCTATCTCTACGTCATCATCCCGAAGGGATTCTTTCCCGAGCAGGACACGGGAATCCTGATCGGCGTCACGGTCGCGGCGCAGGACATCTCCTTCGATGCCATGTCCACGCTGCAGCGGGAGGTGAACAATGTCGTCCGCTCCGATCCGGCGGTCGAGAACGTGGTCTCCGCCGTCGGCGCCGGGGCGGGCGGGCAGACGGCGAACAACGGGCGGATGTACATCACGCTCAAGCCGTGGAACGAGCGGTCGGAAAATGCGACGCAAGTGATCGCCGGGATCGACCGCAGGATGGCGGGAGTGAAGGGGATCCGGCTCTTCCTGCAGGTGATTCAGGACGTGCGCGTGGGTGGGCTGCTCAGCCGCACCGAATATCAATACACGCTTCAGGACGCGAACCCGGCCGAGCTGAACGAGTGGGCGCCGCGGATCCTGAACCGGATCCGCACCCTGCCGCAGCTCGTGGACGTGACCTCCGATCAGCAGATCGCGGGGACGACGGAGACGCTGACCTACAACCGCGACCAGGCGGCGCGGTTCGGCGTGCAGCCGGCGGCGATCGACAACATTCTTTACGACGCGTTCGGCCAGCGCGAGGTCGCGCAGTATTTCACCGGCGACAAGGCCTATTACGTGATCCTCGAGGTGCTGCCCGACGAGGAGGGCAAGCTTTCCACCCTGCAGAAGCTCTATGTCACCTCATCGAGCGGAAAGGCGGTGCCGCTTTCGACGCTGGTTCACGAGACGACGGTTCCGGTGCAGCCGCTGGCGGTGAACCATGTCAACCAGATGCCCTCGGTCACGATCTCGTTCAACCTGAAGGGCAATGCCTCGCTCGGCGATGCGGTGACCGCGATCGAGAAGCTCGAGGCGGAGATGGGCGTGCCGGTGACGGTGCAGGGCTCGTTCCAGGGCACCGCGCAGGCCTTCCAGTCCTCGCTCTCGAGCGAGCCCTATCTCGTCGCGGCGGCGATCATCACCGTCTACATCATCCTCGGCATGCTCTACGAAAGCTACATTCTGCCGCTGACGATTCTTTCCACCCTGCCCTCCGCCGGCGTCGGCGCGCTTCTGATCCTGCTCGCGTTCGGCTACCAGCTCACGGTGATCGCGCTGATCGGAATCATTCTTCTGATCGGCATCGTCAAGAAGAACGGGATCATGATGGTGGACTTCGCGATCAACGCCGAGCGGCGCGAGGGGCTCGCGCCGGATGCCGCGATCCGCCGGGCGTGCCTCTTGCGCTTCCGCCCGATCCTGATGACGACGATGGCCGCCTTGTTCAGCGGCCTGCCCCTGATGCTCGAGAACGGGGCCGGATCGGAATTGCGCAAGCCGCTCGGCTTTGCCATGGTCGGCGGCTTGGCCCTGAGCCAGGTGCTCACGCTCTACACGACTCCGGTGGTCTATCTCTACCTGGATCGTTTCCAGCGCTGGCTTCTGGGCCACCCCGCAATGGGCATGCCGACGCTGGCCGCGATCATGACAGAGGCCGGCGGACAGGGAGACGATTAAAAGAGACGAGCGACAAGCCGAGGAATGTCCAATGATCTGTCCGAGACACGATACGAGGCCGGATGCACGGCACGTGCCGCTCCGGCCGCAAAGCGTGCGCGGGGCGCAACGATTTCGCCGCGCGCGCGTAGCGCAGCGATTTCGCCGCGCGCGCGTAGCGCGCGACACGCCATGAAGAACCCCCCGAAAGGGCGGCGGACGCTCGGCTTTCTGCTGCGGGAAAGCTCCCGCCTGCTCCGCCGGCGCTTCGTTCACCATGCGAAACGCACCGGGCTCGGCCTCAACCGCTCCGAGGCGAGCCTGCTACTCCAGGTCTATTACGAGCCGGGGATCAAGCAGGTGGGTGTCGCCACCATGCTCGACATGGAAACGATCTCCGTCGTGCGGCTGGTGGACAGCCTGGAGGAGGCCGGGCTGATCGAACGGCGGCTGCTCGCGACGGACCGGCGCGTGCGCACATTGTGGCTGACCCCGGCGGGCGAGGAAGCGGCCGCCAAGGTGCGGGCGATCACCGACATCGTGCGTGCCGAGGCGCTCGCCGGATTCTCGGACGCCGAGCGCGAGCAGATTCTCGACATGCTGCTCGCGATCCGCGGCAATCTCCAGGCGGCGGGAGAAACGGCCGATATCGATTCCGAGGTGGCCTGAGAGGCTGAAAGACCGTCAGCCGCCCGCCATCAGGTCGGCCGCGGTGACGGGACGGCGCACGATGATAACATAGGCGATCGCGCAGACGACGCCGATTCCCGCCGCCGTCATCAGCGCCGGCACGAAGGAGCCGCTGGCCTGCACGATGAAGCCGGTGACCATCGGCGCGAGCGCGCCGCCGACATAGCCGCCAAAATTCTGCATCGCGCCGAGCGAGGCGGTGGTGTTGGCCGGCGCCGCGACCGAGGCCATCGCCCAGGCCGAGGAACTCGCGATGTAGCCGAGGAACATCGCCAGCGAGATGAAGGCGAGCGCCAGCGCATTGCTCGGCACGAGGGCTGCCGCGACGGTGCAGGCGGCCATGCCGAGAAGCGAGAGGGTGAGCGGGTAGCGGCGGCTGTCGATCGGCGAGAGGCCGCGGCGCACGAGCCAGTCCGTCAGCCAGCCGCCGAGGAGCGCGCCGATGACGCCGGCGACGAACGGGATCGCGGTGGCGAAGCCGGCGCTCCTGATGCTCATGTGCCGCTGGATCTCGAGATAGCCGGGAAGCCAGGCGGTATAGACCCAGGTGAGATAGACGACGCCGAAGAAGCCGATGATCATGCCCCAGGTGGTGGCGTGGCCAAGAAGGCGCCGCCATTCGCCGAGCGTGACCCGCGCCGCCTCGCCGGTTTCGTCGCCTTCGCGGCGATACTCCTCCTCCGCCCGGGTGAGGCGCATTCCTTCGGGCTCGCGATAGAGCGCGAACCAGACGGCGGCGATGATGATGCCGGCAATGCCCATCAGGCCGAACATCCAGCGCCAGCCGAGCGCCAGCATCAGGACCGTGAGGAGGGGTGCCGCGATGGCGCTGCCGAGCGTCGAGGAACAGTTGAAGACGCCGGTGGCGGTGCCGCGGGCGCGGACATTGAACCAGTCCCGCACGACGCGGGCACCGGTCGGGAACTGGGGGGCCTCGCCGAAGCCGAGGATGACGCGGGCGAAGACGAACTGGCCGAACGCGGTGGTGAGGCCGGCGAGCGCCTGGGCCGCCGACCAGATGAAGACGCCCGCGGCGAGAAGCCGGCGTGGGCCGAAACGGTCGATGAGGCCGCCCGCGGGAAGCTGGGCGAAAGCATAAGCCCAGAGGAAGGCCGACAGAAGCAGCCCCATCTGGGCGATGGAGAGATGAAGATCGCGGCGGATGAGCGGATTGCCGATCGCGAGCGTGGCGCGGTCGATATAGTTGACGACGCCGCTCAGCACCAGCAGCGTCAGCGCGATGACCTGCATCCGACGCACGCGCGGCGTTGCGCGGGGTGCGATATGCGTTGCACCGAGATCCCGAATTTCCCGCGCGGTGTCCAAGTATTTTCTCCTTCGTTTCCTCCCGGGCCGGCATCGACGACGCGGGCATCGTTCTGACATGTCAGATGCTGTTGCAGCCGGCATCGACCGTCAAGCGCGAGATGGGATGCCTGTTATGTGATTTGCCTGTGCGAGAGACGGGGCAGCCCTGCGCGGGAAGCCGCCGCCGGCCATGGCGGAAAGGAAGAAGCTTCTTTTTCTGAAGAAAAAGAAGCAAAAAGACTTTTTCCCGTTTTCCGGACCCGGCGCCAGCCTGGGACTCTGAACCACGGTCGAAGGCCCGAGGTGGAGCGGTGGTCCGGAAAATGGAAAAAAGTTTTCTGGTTCTCTTTTTCAAAAGAGAACAAATTGGAGAACGAGCTCTAGATCCGCTCGCTGAGCGCGATCGCGACCCGGCAGCCGCCCTTGATCAGCGCCGAAAGCAGGCGGTACGCGGGCGCCCGCTCGGCCTCATTGGCGAGCCCGATATCCCGATGCTCGAGCTCCTCCGCGCGCGCCTTGGCGATCAGCGCCGAAAGCGCCTCTTCGTCGTCCCCTGCGGAGGCCAGCTCCGCCTCCTGGCCGGCATAGTGGGCGTCGATCGCTTCCTCGACCGCGACCGTGCAGGCCATGGCGGCGCGCTCGCCGAGCGCGGCCGTTGCCGCCCCGAGCGCGAAGCCCGCGAGATGCCAGAGCGGGAGGAGCGCGGTCGGGCGCACGCGGCGCTCGACCATCACGTCGGAGAAGGCGGCGAGATGCTGCTCTTCCTGCTCCTGCATGTGCTGAAGGAGTGCCGCCTTGGGCCCGCGCCCGAGCACCGCGCGCTGGCCGGCATAGATGCGCACCGCGCCGTATTCGCCGGCGTGGTCGACACGGATCATCCGCGCGACCTGCTCGCTCATCGTCCGTTCTGCCGGCTGCGGACAAGGTAGGCGACGAGCAGGCCGAGAACGACGAGCGCGTAAAGGAGGTTCATCGCCGCCATCGAAAGCGGCAGGCCGGGGATGAGGAAGCTCGGCGCGTCGCACGGCTTGCTGGGCCGCGCCGGCATCGAGGCGAGGAGCTGGGCGATGCTGCCGCCATGAAGCTCGGGGGCGGCGCATTCGGGCAGCGGGCTCGGCCAGAGCCCTTGCTCGACGCCGACATGGACGAAGGCGAGCCCGGCGCTGACGAGGAGCGTGAGCGCCAGCAGCGCAAGCAGGCCCCTGCCCGCCTGGCGCGGACGGACGAAGGCCGCGAGAAGGCCGAGGATGACGGCAACGCGCCAGGGCCAGCGCTCGAGCAGGCAAAGGGCGCAGGGAACGAGACCGAGCCAGCTCTGCGAGCCCTCGGCGACGATGAGCGCCAGCACGGCTGCAAGCGCCGCGGCAAGGCCGGCCATGCGGTGGTCGATGCGCTGCATGGCGGGGCATATGAGCGTATCCGGCGGATGCGGCAAGGCGGGGCGGATTGCCGGGTTTTTCCGCGCGCCTTAGGTTCGCGCCGCGCAGCGAGCAAGGGAGGGGCGGATGCGACGGGTCTGGGGCCGGGCGACTTCGAGCAACGTGATGAAGGTGCTGTGGGCGCTGGGCGAGCTCGGCCTGCCTTATGAGCGGATCGATGTCGGCGGCAGCTTCGGCAGGACGGACACGCCCGAATACCGGGCGATGAACCCGAACGGGCTCGTGCCGACGCTCGAGGAGGATGGATACGTCCTCTGGGAGAGCAACGCGATCTGCCGCTATCTCTGCGCGGCGCACGCACCCGGATCGCCGCTCTGGCCCACGGAGCCGCGCATGCGGGGCATCGTCGATCACTGGATGGACTGGCAGCAGACAACGCTCAACCGGCCGATCTCGATCATCTTCTGGGGCCTGGTGCGCACGCCGCCGGAGAAGCGCGACCGGGCGGCGATCGAGGCGGCGATCAAGGACTGCGCGCGCGTCTGGGGCATTCTGGATGCCGAGCTCGCCCGCCACCCCTATGTCGGCGGCGCCGGCTTCACGCTGGCGGACATTCCGCTCGGCGTGCATGTGCATCGCTGGTTCACGATGGAGTTCGAGCGCCCTGCCCTGCCCCATCTCCGCGCCTGGTACGACCGGCTTCTCGAGCGCGCGCCCTATCGCACGGACGTGGCCCGGCCGCTCGCCTGAAGCGAACGCGCGCAGCGGTGCGCCGGACCCCGGATTCGTTTCCTGATCAGATTGATATGGGTCAATGCCGGATCTCCATGCCGTAAATATCGCTGGCACGCTCTGAAGACGAAACCGCCGGCCGGAAGGTGGCCGGAACAACGATGCGGGCATGAGAGACACGCCATGGCCTTCAACCTTCGCAACCGCTCGCTGCTGACCGTGCAGGACTACACGCAGCGGGAGTTCCAATATCTTCTCGACCTGGCGCGCGACCTCAAGCGGGCGAGATATGCCGGCACGGAGGAAGAGCGTCTGAAGGGCAAGGAGATCGTTCTGATCTTCGAGAAAACCTCGACGCGGACGCGCTGCGCGTTCGAGGTCGCATGCCACGACCAGGGCGCGCATGTGACCTATCTCGACCCCACCGGATCCCAGATCGGACACAAGGAATCGGTGAAGGATACGGCGCGGGTCCTGGGGCGGATGTTCGATGCGATCGAGTTCCGCGGCTTCTCCCAGGAGGCGGTCGAGGATCTGGCGAAATATTCAGGCGTGCCCGTCTATAACGGCCTCACGGACGAATACCATCCGACCCAGATGGTCGCGGACGTGATGACGATGCGGGAACATTCGGACAAGCCGGTCCACGACATCAAATACGCCTATGTCGGCGATACCCGCTCCAACATGGGCCATTCGCTGATGATCGTCGGCTGTCTCATGGGCATGGATGTCCGCATCGCCGGACCCAGGGAGCTCTGGCCGAGCGAGGAGTACCAGACGATCGCGCGCGCGCTCGAAGCGAAGTACGGAGCCAGGCTCACGATCACCGACGACCCGAAGGAGGCCGTGAAGGGCGTCGATTTCATCCATACGGACGTGTGGGTTTCGATGGGCGAGCCGAAGGAAGCGTGGGCGGAGAGGATCCGGCTGCTCAAGCCCTATCAGGTGAATGCGGCGCTGATCGAGGCGAGCGGCAACCCGCACGTGAAGTTCATGCATTGCCTGCCCGCGTTCCACAATCTCGAGACCAAGGTGGGTCAGGAAATACACGAGCATTTCGGCCTCGAGGGGATGGAGGTGACCGAGGAGGTGTTCGAATCCGAGCGGAACATCGCCTTCGAGCAGGCCGAGAACCGCATGCACACGATCAAGGCGATCCTGGTGGCGACCATCGGGGATCAGTGAGATGCGGATCGTGGTGGCGCTCGGCGGCAATGCGCTGCTGCGCCGGGGCGAGCCGATGACCGCCGAGGCGCAGCGCGCCAATGTGAGGATCGCGGCCGAGGCGCTGGCCGCGATCTATCCCGGCAACGAGCTCGTGGTGACGCACGGGAACGGGCCGCAGGTCGGCCTGCTGGCGCTGCAGGGGCAGGCATACAATCCCGAGGAGGCCTCCCCGCTCGATGTGCTGGGTGCGGAGACCGAGGGCGGGATCGGCTACATGATCGAGCAGGAGATGGGCAATCTCGTTCCCTTCGAGGTGCCGTTTGCGACCATCCTCACGATGGTCGAGGTCGATCCGGACGATCCTGCGTTCCGCAACCCCACCAAGTTCATCGGCCCGGTCTATGCGCGCGAGGTGGCGGAACGGATCCGGGCGGAGAAGGGCTGGGTGTTCAAGGCGGATGGGGACCAATGGCGGCGCGTGGTTCCTTCGCCGCTGCCGAAACGGATTTTCGAGATCCGGCCGATCCGCTGGCTGCTCGAGAAGGGAACGATCGTGATCGCCGCCGGGGGCGGCGGCATCCCCACCGTGTACGAGGCGGGACGCAAGCTGCGTGGTGTCGAGGCCGTCATCGACAAGGATTTCTGCTCCGAGCTGCTGGCGCGCGAGCTCGCGGCCGATCTTTTCGTGATGGCAACGGATGCGGCGGCGGTGTTCCTCGACTGGGGCAAGCCGACGGCGCGGGCGATCCGCTCGGCAACGCCGGATGCGATCGAAGCGCACAGCTTTCCCGCCGGGTCCATGGGCCCGAAGGTGCGGGCCGCCGCGAACTTCGCGCGCGCGACCGGCAGAAACGCGGCCATCGGATCGCTCAAGGACCTGGCCGCTATCATCGAGGGCGCGGCAGGCACGACGGTTTCGGCATCCGCGGGGGAGATGGCGTTCCATTCCGCGCCCTGATCCGCCGCAAAGGCGGAAGCGAAAGCGCTCTGCCCCCTGCCCTTTTCAGCCGCCGAGATAGGCCGCGCGGACGCGGGGATCGGCGGCGAGCGCGGCCGCAGGGCCGGAGAGGGCGATGCGTCCGCTTTCGAGCACATAGGCGCGGTCGGCGATGCGCAGCGCCTGGCGGGCATTCTGCTCGACGAGCAGGACCGAGGTCCCCTGGGTGCGGATGCGCTGGATGATGGCGAAGATCGCCCGCACGAGCTTGGGGGCGAGGCCCATCGAGGGCTCGTCCAGCACGAGAAGGCGCGGCTCGAGCATCAGCGCGCGGGCGATGGCAAGCATCTGCTGCTCGCCGCCGCTCAGCGTGCCGGCGAGCTGGCCGCGCCGTTCGGCGAGGCGGGGAAAGAGCGTATAGCTTGCGGCGATGCGCCGCTCGACCTCGGCTGCGTCGCGGCGGAGCAGATAGCCGCCGAGACGGAGATTCTCCTCGACCGAAAGCGGGCCGAAGATGCGGCGGCCTTCGGGGACGTGGCCGAGGCCCCTGGCGACCACCTGGTGGGCGCGCAGGCGCGTGATGTCGGCGCCGGAAAGAAGGATGCGCCCCTGACGCCCGCGGACGAGGCCGGAGATGGTGCGCAAGGTGGTCGTCTTGCCCGCGCCGTTGGCGCCGAGCAGGGCGACGATCTCGCCTTCCGCGACCTCGAGGCTGACGCCGCGCAGAACCTCCACCTTGCCGTAGGCGACGTGCAGATCCTCGATGGTCAGGAGTCCCAAAGAGCGGCCTCCTCCGGGGCCTCTTCGGCCATATCCTCGTCATTGCCGAGATAGGCGTCGATCACATGCGGATCGCGCTGGATTTCGGCGGGCGCGCCGGAGGCGATGAGCGTGCCGTGATCCATCACCAGCACGCGGTCGGAGACGCCCATCACCAGCATCATGTCGTGCTCGATCAGCACGACGGTCACGCCGAGATCGCGGATGCGGCGGATGAGGGTCATGAGCTCGGCTTTCTCGGTCGGGTTCATGCCCGCCGCGGGCTCGTCGAGCAGAAGGACCTCCGGCTTGGCGCCGAGCGCGCGCGCGATCTCGAGCCGCCGCTGATCGCCATAGGCAAGATCGCCCGCGCGCTGGCCGGCCGCCGCTTCGAGGCCGACGAAGAGAAGCAGACGGCGGCAGGTGGCAAGATGCTCGGCCGTATCGCGGCGGGCCGAGGGCAGGCCGAAGATTTCGCCAAGCAGAGAAACGCGGTGGTGCGGGTCCATGCCCACCAGCACGTTCTCGTAGGCCGTCATGTGGGGAAAAAGCCGGATGCCCTGGAAGGTGCGGGAAAGGCCGAGGGCGACGATGCGATGCGGCGCGAGCGAACGCAGGCGAATGCCGCGGAAGCGGATCTCCCCGCCGCTCGGGCGGGTCACGCCGGTGAGGCAGTTGAAGACCGTGGTCTTGCCCGCGCCGTTGGGGCCGATGATGCTGAGAATTTCGCCGCGATGGAGGGTGAAGCTGAGCCGGCTCACCGCGCGCACGCCGCCGAAATCGCGGGTGAGGTCCGTGACCTCGAGCAGGGACTCGCCGCGCGGAGCCGAGGCGCCGGCGAAGACGGGATCGCCCGTCGCGTCCTCGGGCAGGGAGACGCGCCGCGTGACGCGTGCGGGCCAGAGGCCTTGCGGGCGGACCAGCATGAGGATGATGAGCCCGATCGCGAAGCCGAACTCGCGCCAGAGGGCGAGGAAGCGGAGTGCCTCGGGCAGGCCGGCCACGATCACCGCGCCGAGCAGCACGCCCGGCGTGCTGCCCATGCCGCCGAGGACGACGACGATGAGGAAGTTGATGGATTGGAGGTAGGTGAAGCCCGTGGGGTCGATGGCGCCGAAGCGGGCGGCGAAGAGGCTGCCGCCGAAGCCGCCGACGAGCGCGCCCATCACATAGGCGAGCAGCTTCACGCGGAGCGTGGGCACGCCGATCGCCTCGGCCGCCGTCTCGTCCTCGCGGATGCTGATCCAGGCGCGGCCAAGCCGGGAGAGAGAGAGGCGGCGCGTGAAGAGCAGCACGAAGAGAAGAAAGACCCAGGCGAGGCCGTAGATCTGCTTGGGTGAACTCAGCTCGAGGCCGAACAGGGCCGGCGGATTGATGCCGTAGATGCCGTTGGGCCCGCCGGTGATGTCGAGATTGGTGGCAATGATGCGGACGATCTCGCCGAAGCCAAGCGTGACGATCGCGAGATAGTCGCTGCGCAGGCGGAGCGTCGGATAGCCGATGACCACGCCGGAGATCGCGGCAAAGGCGAGGCTCGGCGGCAAAGTCTCCCAGAAGGAAAAATGGAGGAGCGTTTCGAGGAGGGCGGTGGAATAGGCGCCGATCGCGAAGAACGCGGCATAGCCGAGATCGAGCAGCCCCGCGTAGCCGACGACGATGTTGAGCCCAAGGCCAAGGATGTCGAAGGTGAGGATGCTGATCGCAACGTCGATCACATAGTCGCTGGCGACGAGCGGCAGGACCACCGCTCCGGCAGCGACGGCGACAATGAGCATTCTCGCGCTGGCGGCACGCACCGCCGGATCGGGCGCCGCCACTACATCCGCTCCACGACGCGCTCGCCGAAGAGGCCGGTCGGCTTGACGACCAGCACCCCGATCAGCACGAGGAAGACGAAAACATCGGTCCAGCGTGAAGAAATGTAGCCGGCACCGTAGGATTCGAGGAGCCCGATCAGCAGCCCCCCCGCCATCGCGCCGGGGATGTTGCCGATGCCGCCAAGCACGGCGGCGGTGAAGGCGCGCAGGCCCACCAGGAAGCCCATATAGAAGTTGATCTGCGTGT
>JASHRV010000176.1 GCA_030037175.1 Acetobacteraceae bacterium | reverse complement strand
GTCGTCACCTCGATCTCGTCGAGCGTGCGCAGGCCGTCGAGCACCCCTTGCACGAGCATCTCGGGCGCCGAGGCGCCGGCCGTGACGCCGACCGACTCCACCCCTGCGAACCAGGTCGGATCGAGGTCGGCGGCATCGTCGATCAGGTAGCTCGGCTTGCCGAGTTCGGCGCCTATCTCCCTGAGCCGGTTCGAGTTCGAGCTGTTGCGCGAGCCGACGACGAGGATGAGATCGACCTCGCGGGCGAGGTCGCGCACCGCCTGCTGGCGATTCTGGGTCGCGTAGCAGATATCCCGCACATCCGGCCCGACGATTCCAGGGAACCGTGTTTCGAGCGCAGCGATGATCCCCCGCGTGTCATCCACGGAAAGCGTGGTCTGGGTGACGTAGGAGAGCTTCTCGGGGTTGGCGACCGCGAGTCGCGCCACGTCCTCGACGGTCTGGACGAGATGGACCTTGCCCGGCACCTGGCCGATCGTGCCCTCTACTTCGGCGTGGCCGGCGTGCCCGATCAGCACCACCTCGCGCCCCTGGGAGGCATAGCGCCGCCCCTGGTTGTGCACCTTGGCGACGAGCGGACAGGTCGCGTCGATCACCGGCAGCGCGCGCTCCGCCGCCTCCTCTTGAACCTTCCGGGCGACGCCGTGGGCGCTGAAGATGGTCCAGGCGCCGGGCGGAACTTCCGAGAGCTCGTCGACGAAAATCGCGCCCCGCTGGCGCAGGTCCTCGACCACCGAGCGGTTGTGAACGATTTCGTGGCGGACATAGATCGGCGGGCCGAACTTGCTGAGCGCCCGCTCGACGATCTCGATCGCCCGCTCCACGCCGGCGCAGAAGCCCCGTGGCTGAGCCAGGATCACGCGCAGCATCCACATCCTCCATCCCCGGCCTGGCGGGCCTGAGCTAGGCTCCAATATTGAGGCCAGGGGTCGGAAACGCCAGCCCTTCGCCTGCCAAGTGTCCGCCAAGCCCCTGCTATGGCATGGATCGCGGGGCGGGAGTAGGGTTTCGCAAGGACCGTCGCGGGGATTCGGGGGATGCCCTCCGGCGGCCGGGCCACAGCGATGATGAGGGCAGGATGGCGGTCGAAACGCCGCTTCTGGATCAGGTTCGGTTCCCGGCCGATCTCCGCAATTATTCCGCGGAGCAGCTCCGGCGCCTGGCCGACGAGCTCCGCGCGGAGACCATCGACGTCGTCTCCACCACCGGCGGCCATCTCGGCGCCTCGCTCGGCGTCGTCGAGCTCACCGTGGCCCTGCACGCGGTCTTCGACACCCCCAACGACCGCCTGATCTGGGATGTCGGCCACCAGGCCTATCCCCACAAGATCCTCACCGGCCGGCGCGAGCGCATCCGCACGCTCCGCCAGGGCGGCGGCCTCTCCGGCTTCACCCGCCGCGCCGAGAGCGAGTACGACCCCTTCGGCGCCGCCCATTCCTCCACCTCCATCTCGGCCGGGCTCGGCATGGCGGTGGCGCGCGACCTCAAGGGCGAGCGCGACCGTCATGTGGTCGCCGTCATCGGGGACGGGGCGATGAGCGCGGGCATGGCCTATGAGGCGCTCAACAATGCCGGGGGCATGCGCTCGCGCCTGCTCGTCATCCTCAACGACAACGACATGTCGATCGCCCCGCCCGTGGGGGCGATGAGCGCCTATCTCTCGCGGCTGATCTCCTCGCGCCCCTTCCTCAGCTTGCGCGAGCTCGGCGCGCGCATGGCCCGCGCCTTCCCGCGCCAGATCGAGCGCACCGCCAAGCGCGCGGAAACCTTCGCCCGCAACATCCTCACCGGCGGCACGCTCTTCGAGGAGCTCGGCTTCTATTATGTCGGCCCGATCGACGGGCACGATCTCGGCCACCTCCTGCCCATCCTGCGCAATGTCCGCGAGGCCGAGGAGCGCGGTCCCATCCTGCTCCACGTCGTCACGAAGAAGGGCAAAGGCTATCCGCCGGCGGAAGCCTCGGCCGACAAGTATCACGGCGTCTCCAAGTTCAATGTCATCACCGGGGAGCAGACCAAGGGCCCGCCCGGCCCGCCGAGCTACACGCGCGTTTTTTCCGATGCGCTGATCGCCGAGGCGGAGCGCGATCCCGCGATCATGGCCGTCACGGCGGCGATGCCCTCCGGCACCGGGCTCGACCGCTTCGCCAAGCGCTTTCCGGAGCGCTGCTTCGATGTCGGCATCGCCGAGCAGCACGCCGTCACCTTCTGCGCCGGGCTGGCGGCGGAGGGAATGAAGCCCTTCGCCACGATCTACTCGACCTTCCTCCAGCGCGCCTATGACCAGGTCGTGCACGACGTCGCGATCCAGGGCCTGCCGGTCCGCTTCGCGCTCGATCGTGCCGGCCTCGTCGGCGCGGACGGCGCAACCCACGCCGGCAGCTTCGATATCTGCTATCTCGGCTGCCTGCCCGGCTTCACGCTGATGGCCCCTGCCGACGAGGCGGAGCTCATGCACATGGTCGCAACCGCGGCCGCGATCGATGACGGACCCTCCGCCATCCGCTATCCGCGCGGGGAGGGGCTCGGCGTCGCCCTGCCGGAGCGCGGGGAGGTGCTGCCGATCGGCCGCGGCCGGGTCCTGCGGGAGGGGACCAAGGTCGCCATCCTTTCCTTCGGCGCCCGCCTCGCTGATGCGCTCAAGGCCGCCGACGAGCTCGCCGCGCGCGGCCTTTCGGCCACGGTCGCGGATGCCCGCTTCGCCAAGCCGCTCGATCACGCGCTGATCGAGCGCCTCGCCCGCGAGCACCCGGTGCTGCTCACCATCGAGGAGGCGGCGGCCGGCGGCTTCGGCGCTGCGGTTCTGCACCATCTGGCCTGGCGCGGCCTGCTCGATCGCGGGCTCAAGGTGCGGCCGATGACGCTGCCCGACCGCTTCATCGACCACGATTCGCCCAAGGCGCAGCTCGCCGAGGCCGGGCTTACCGCGCGCGACATCGTCGCCGCCGCGGTCGATGCGCTCGGCCGGAGCGAGTCGCTCACCCCCGAAGCCCGGCGCGGAAGGCTGCGCCTCTCGCCCAACGATGCGGCCTGACCGCCGCGTCTTCTTCGCGGCCGTCCTCGGCGGGGCCGTGCTCGCGCCGTGGACCGCGCACGCCCAGGACGCGAGCTTCGCCGCGGTTTCCGCGCCGGTCGCCGCCCTCGATGCCGGGCTGCTCGCGGTGATGAAGGCGGGCAGCAGCGCGACCCCGTTCCCCAGGCGCTACGCCATGCTCGAGCCGGTCATCAGCCAGAGCTTCAACCTGCCGCACATCCTTCAGTTCGCGGTGGGCTTCGACTGGCCGAGCTTGAACGCGAGCCAGCGCCAGGACCTGCTCGCCGTGTTCCGCGAATATACGGTCGCGAGCTACGTCTCGAACTTCACCAGCTATGACGGCCAGCAGTTCCACATCCTGCCGGGGCTCCGGGCGGTCGGCGCCGAGCAGGTGATATCGACCCAGATCGTGCCGCGCAGCGGCGCCCCGCACCGGATCGACTACGTGCTGCAGCAGAACGGCGCGAGCTGGCAGATCGTGGACGTGCTGCTCGACGGCACGATCAGCCAGGTCGCCGTGCAGCGCTCCGATTTCGGCTCGCTCCTTTCCTCCGGCGGCGCGCCCTCGCTGATCGCCGGCCTCAAGAAGAAGGTCATGAGCCTCTCCGGCAATACGATGAGCTGATCTCGAACCTGCCATGGGCGTTCTCGCCGCGATCCTCGGCCTGATCGCCGTTGCCGGTTTCCTCGACACCCTGGCCGGCCTTTGGCTCGTCCACCGCTTCGTGCATCGTGCCCCGCCGGCGCCCGGCCGCCGCCCGCCCATCTCCGTCCTCAAGCCGCTCGCCGGCGACGAACCTTTGCTCGAGGAGGCGCTCGCCTCGCTCTGCCTCCAGGACTATCCCGACCTCCAGCTCGTCTGCGGCGCCGCCGATCCCTCCGATCCCGGCCTCGCGGTCGCGCGACGCCTCGCCGCCCGCTTTCCCGAACGCGACATCACCGTCGTTTCCGACCCCGGTCCTCCCGGCGCCAATCGCAAGGTCGCCAACCTCATCGCCATGCTGCCAGCGGCGCGCCACGGCATCCTCGTCATCTCGGACGCCGATGTGCACGCCCCGCCCGGCTACCTCGACGCCATTGCCGCCGCCCTCGAAAGCCCCGGCACCGGCCTCGCCACCACCCTCTATACCGGCCGCCCCGGTGTGCCCGGCTGGCCGGCCCGATTCGGCGCGGCGGGCATCACCCACGGCTTCCTTCCCGCCGCCCTCCTCGGACGTGCGCTCGGCCGGCAGGACGCCCTCGGCGCCACCCTCGCCTTGCCCCGCGACGTGCTCGCCCGCGCCGGCGGCCTCGAAGCCCTCCTCGACGAGCTCGCGGACGACGCCGTGCTCGGCCGCCGCGTCGCCGCCCTCGGCCTCGCCGTCCGGCTCGCGCCCACCATTCCCGCCACCACCGTGCCCGAACGGAGCCTCGGGGCGCTCTTCCGCCACGAGCTCCGCTGGGCCCGCACCTTCCGCTCGCTCGCCCCCTCCGGCTACGCTGCCTCGGCGCTCCGCTACCCGATTCCCTGGACCCTCCTCGCTATCGCCGCCTCCGCCTCCGCGCCCTGGTCCCTCTTTCTTTTCCTCCTCGCCTGGGCGGTCCGCGCTTTCGCCGCCCGCGCGATCGACCGCGCCCTCAGGCTCCCACCCGTCCTGCCCTCCTGGCTCATTCCGCTCCGCGACATCTTTTCCCTGGCCGTGCTTCTGGTCAGCTATACAGGCGAGCGGGTAGAGTGGCGGGGAGCGGTGCTGCGCGCCGGCCGTCCCGGTAGCGGCACCTCATCGCGCGCGCCCAAGAAGGGAATTCCCGGCCGATGATGAAGACGCTCTTTCTCCACCCGCCCTCCTTCGACGGCTTCGACGGCGGCGCCGGCTCGCGCTACCAGGCGCGGCGCGAGATCCGCTCGTTCTGGTACCCGACCTGGCTCGCCCAGCCGGCCGCCCTGGTGCCCGAAAGCCGCCTGATCGACGCGCCCCCCTCGCGCACGCGCCTGCCCGAAGTGCTGCGCGCGGCGAAAAATTACGAGCTCTGCGTCATCCATACCTCCACGCCCTCCTTCGCCGCGGACGTGCAGGTGGCCGAATCCCTCAAATCGGTGAAGCCCGACCTGCGCATCGGCTTCGTCGGCGCCAAGGTCGCGGTGCAGCCGGAAGAGAGCCTCAAGGCCAGCGAGGCGATCGACTTCGTCGCCCGCAACGAGTTCGACTTCACCATCAAGGAAGTTGCCGAAGGCCGCGCCTTCTCCGAAATCGACGGCCTCTCCTGGCGCGGCGCGGACGGCAGGATCGCCCACAATCCCGACCGCGCCGTGCTGGAGGACATGGACCAGCTCCCCTTCGTCACGGAGGTCTATAAGCGCGACCTCACGATCGAGAACTACTTCATCGGCTACCTGCTGCACCCCTACCTCTCGCTTTATACGGGGCGCGGCTGCAAATCACGCTGCACCTTCTGCCTCTGGCCGCAAACGGTGGGCGGGCACCGCTACCGGGTCCGCAGCCCCGGGCACGTCGCGGAGGAGATCCGCCTCGCCAAGAGCTGCTTCCCTCAGGTCCGCGAATTCTTCTTCGACGACGACACCTTCACGGATAACCTCCCGCGCGCCGAAGCCATCGCCCGCGAACTGGGCCGCCTCGGCGTCACCTGGTCCTGCAACGCCAAGGCGAACGTCCCGCGCGAGACGCTGAAAGTCCTCAAGGATAACGGGCTGCGCCTCCTTCTTGTCGGCTACGAGAGCGGCAACCAGCAGATCCTGCACAACATCAAGAAAGGCATGCGGATCGAGGTCGCGAAACGCTTCACCCGCGACTGCCACGATCTCGGCATCCGCATCCACGGCACCTTCATCCTCGGCCTGCCGGGGGAAACCAAGGAAACGATCGAGGAAACGATCCGTTTCGCAACCGAAATCAATCCGCACACGCTGCAGGTCTCGCTCGCCGCGCCCTATCCCGGCACCTTCCTCCATCGCCAGGCGCTCGAGAATGGCTGGCTCGATGCCGCGCACGCGGAGCTCGTGGATGAGCAGGGCATCCAGATCGCACCGCTCTCCTACGACCACCTCTCGCACACGGAAATCTTCGAAAGCGTCGAAACCTTCTACAAGCGCTTCTACTTCCGCGCCCCGAAAATCGCAGCCATCGTCGGCGAAATGGTCCGCAGCCCCGAAATGATGGTCCGCCGCCTGCGCGAAGGCGTCGAGTTCTTCCACTTCCTCCGCGAACGCCACAAAACAGCCTGACCGGAGGCGATGGCGTTTGAGACCCAGGGGGACGCCGTCCCCCTGGACCCCCTGCCAGGGTCTGGGACCCTGGACCCCACTCGTTTGGCGGCGGCAGAGGGCGGTT
>JASHRV010000175.1 GCA_030037175.1 Acetobacteraceae bacterium | reverse complement strand
CATCCGCACCGCCGTGGTGGACGGCATCGCCACCGCGACCGAAGTCTCGACGGTCGGGATCGTCTATGCCGCGCTTGCGGGACTCCTGATCTACCGCCAGTTCGACTGGCGGCGCCTCTACCCGATGCTCGTCGATACGGCGGCACTCTCCGGGGCGATCCTCTTCATCGTCGGCGCCGCGACGGCAATGTCCTGGGCGCTCACGCAATCCGGATTCTCCCAGAGCCTCGCCGCGACGATGGCCGAGGTCCCGGGCGGACATCTCGGATTCCTCGCCGTCTCGATGGTCGCCTTCGCCGTGCTCGGCAGCGTGCTGGAGGGGATTCCGGCGGTGGTGCTGTTCGGGCCGCTCCTGTTCCCGATCGCGAGCAGCATGGGGATCAACGAGGTCCACTACGCGATGGTGGCGATCCTCTCCATGGGGCTCGGCCTGTTCGCCCCGCCCTTCGGCGTCGGCTACTACTTTGCCTGCGCGATCGGCGGCGTGGCGCCGGATGCGGCCATGCGGCGCGTCTGGACCTATCTCGGCGTGCTGGCGATCGCGGTCGCGATCGTTGCGCTGGTGCCGTGGCTCTCGATCGGTTTTCTCTAGAAAAGAACAGGTAAAATCTTCTTTTTCTGAAGAAAAAGAAGCAAAAAGACTTTTCCCCGTTTTCCGGACCCGCGCCAGCGCGGGGGCTGTGGCCGAAGATCTGTACCATCTGGCCCGTAGGCGTGTTTCGTTCGGAGTTAATGTATTGAAATAAAATGGTATTTTTCGTGAGGTCGGGAACGGGCCCGAGCCCGGATCGGCCACAGAACATTAGCCTGACATGTTAAGGCGGATTGTGAGCAAGCGAGAGGAACATCATGGCGGAGATCAAGGAAACCGAGGCGCGCGAGGCGATCTGCCGGCTCGGCCAGAGCCTCTTCCGCCGCGGGCTCACATTCGGGAGCTCCGGCAATATCAGCGTCCGTCTCGAGGATGGATGGCTGATGACGCCGACCAATGTGAGCCTCGACGATCTCGACCCCGCGCATCTCTCCCGTCTGGACGGGTCCGGCCGCCTCGCCGCGGGCGCGCCGCCGACCAAGGAAAGCTTCCTTCATCGGGTGATGTACGAGGAGCGGCGGGAGGCTCGCGCCGTCGTCCATCTTCATTCCACGCATGCGGTGGCGGTCTCGTGCCTCGCCGATATCGACCCGGCGGATGTGCTGCCGCCGATCACGGCCTACTACGTGATGCGCGTGGGAAGGCTGCCGCTCGTGCCCTATTTCCCGCCCGGCGACACCGCGCTTGCCGAGGCCGTGCGTCCGCTCGCCGGCAAGCATCACGCGGTGCTGCTCGCCAATCACGGGCCGGTCGTCGCGGGCACATCGCTCTCGGCGGCGTCCGCGGCGATCGAGGAGCTCGAGGAGACGGCGAAGCTCCATCTCCTGCTCCAGGGCCATCGCGTGCGCCATCTGAACGAAGACGAGCTCGCCGAGCTCGGCCGGCGGTTCGGAAGCTAGCCGCCCAAGCTAGCCAAAGGCCCCGACTTCATGGGTGACGGCGGTGCCGATCTCGCGCACGAGGGCGAAGAGCCGCCCGATCGGGGCGAGGATATCGCGGTGCACTTCCGCATAATCCGCGTTGCCGTGGGGGGCTGAAGGCTCGGCATAATCGAGATCGGCCGCCGCGTCGGGTGCCGCGGGGAAGATCTCGGCGAGCAGGGCAAGCGATGGGGCGATTTCGAGCCGCAGCAGCGCCTCCTCGAGCCCCTCCCGCGTCACGCCGTGACGGGGAGAAAAATCGGGGATCTCGGTCGCGAGCAGCCAGATGCGATGGATCAGCGCGAGGCGGAGCGCGTGGAGCAGGATCTCGCGCGTGGCCATGGACGGCGCTTCGGGCCAGGCGGCGCGCAGCGTCAGATGATCGGCATGGATGCGCCGGAACATCGCGTGGACGGAGGCCGAGACGCCGAGCCGCTCGAGCGCGCGGGCAACGGCTGCGAGGGCGGCGCGGCGCCCGGGGCGGTGGGTGTGCTGGGCGCGGTCGAGCCAGGTTCCGGGATCGAGCGTGGCGACGACCGCGCGCAGCACCTCGATGTCGGAGTGCTTGAGCGCGTGGGCGGCGAGGTCGAGCGCGCGGTGGAAGCGGCGGCTTTTTTCGCGCAGATCGGCAAAGGTTTCCGGGTGACGGGCGGCGGCGGCGCCGAGGCCATGCAGCGTGTTCGCGCACCAGCCGACCTGCTGGAGGATCGCGTTGTTGGGGATGGCCCGAAGCTCGCGGGGGTGGCGGATGCGGGCGCTGCCCAGCATCCCGTCCGCCTGGCGCGCCGCCGGACGCGAGCCGGTGCGGTCGATCAGCGCGGGGCCGAAGGCGCCGAGCAGGGCCGCGTAGCCCGGATCGGCGAGCAGCTCCTCCATCGTCGCGCGGACGGTCGCGAAGAAATCGGCTGAGAAATCCGCCTCCGCGTAGATCGGGTCCTCGATCGGGCCGGCGGCGGGATGGAAGGTCTGCGCGGCGATGCGCGTGATGGTGGCGGCGGCAAGCTCGGGCGTGCCGAAGAGGAGAAAACCGTCGCCGCCCTGGAAGGCGCTCTCCTCGCGCACCGCAAGCCCGGCACGGCGCAGCGCCTGGCGCGAGGCGGTGGGCGAGAGATATTTGAGCCTATCGGCGAGCGAGCCCGGATGGGCGCCGCGGCCGATGCTCTCCCCGTGCGTGTCGAAGAGCAGGACCTCGACGCCGGTGACGCCATGGCGGGCGAGCACCTCGCCGATCTTGAGGCGCAGCCGCTCGATGAGGTACGAGGCCGCGAGCTGGCCGATATAGCGCCCGGAATCGGAATAGCCGAACTGGAGCGCGAGCCGGCCGGTTGCCTGGAGATAGGCGCGGTAATGCGGGCTGCGCAGCGCCTCGTCCAGCACCTGCGCGCCGCGCTCGAGCGCCTCGGCGGTCTCGAAGAGCGGACTGATCTCGATATGCCGGTCGATGCCGAAGAGGCGCGCGAGCCAGAGGGCGGCGAGCAGCGTGTAGCCGGTCTCGGTCTCGGCGATGAGGAAGCGGACCGGGATCGCCTCGTCGATGTGCTTCACGATCTCGGCGATCGTCATCATCAGGCGCGCGGCGGAGGTCTGCTCGGCGAGCAGGCTGCCGAAGCTCACCGGCTGGGGGGTCGCCCCGTCTCGGACAAAGCCATCGAGAGCGGCGTTGATCGCGCTGAAAAGAGCCCGGCGGTGCGCGGGGTCCTCGGGCGGGTCGGCAATGCCGAGGCGCTGGCGGACGACATTGTGGAGCTGGGCGGCGTTGAGCCGCACATGGGTGTGGGCGAGCGCCATGCCGTGCGAGACGAGGCCGGCGCGGGCGACGCAGAGGGCGAGGCGGGTATGGTCGTCCTCGCTCGCGGCGAGCGCTTCCTCGAAGAGCGGCAGGAGCGGCGCGGGCGAGGTGAGGGCGGCCTCGCGGCGCTCGACGAGCGCGTGGGCGAAGGCCGCGACGCGCACGGGATCGGGCCCGTCGGGGCAGGTGGCGAGCTGTGCGGCGACGGCGTCGAGCGCGGTCTCGACGCGCGCGGCGATCGGGGCGGCGGGCGGCAGGACGGCGAGCTCGGCGAGCAGCCGCTGAAGCTGCAGGCGCTTCATCTCGAGCCGCAGGCGGATCGTTTCCCACCAGCCGATATCGGTCCTTCCGTCCGTGTCGTAGCCGACCCAGCTCGAGAGAACGATCGGGCGCGGGATCAGGCTGGTCCAGCGGTCGGGCCAGGCGGTGCGGGCGACCGAGAGAAGGGCCGCGTTGAACCGGTCGATCGCATCGCGGCCATTGGAAATCGCCGCCGCGGCTTCGGTGAATTCCTGGGCGAGCGAGATCGGCGGCGGGCGATGGGAGGCGAAAGAGGCGCCCTCCCGTGCCGAGGCCTTCTCGGCGAGCGCATGGGCGACCTCGGTCGGGAGCGCGAAGGTCGGGTGCGCGGTGAAAACGGCGGCGAAACGTGTGCGCTCGACCAGGGCGCGATATTCCGCGAGCCGCACCGGGCTGTCCTCGGGATCGGGGCGGAGAAGATGCTGGGCGAGATCGGCGAGCACGCGGTCGTTCTCCGCGGGATCGGTGCCGCCGACATAAAGGCCGAGGCGGCGCGCGCGATCGGCGAAGGCGGCATCGCGCAGATGGCGGATCAGGCCGGCGATCGCTTCCTCGGAAAGCGTGCCGTCGTCCATTCGCCGCGTGATCGCGAGCGCTACGAGAAGGACCGGGTTGCCGAAGGGATCTTCTTCGAGGCGCGCACCGAGCCGCGCGGCGAGGGAAAGGAGCTCGTCCGCGAGCGGAACGGAAGCCTCGAGAGGCGGTGCCAAGGTTGCATCGGGCACGGCTTCATCATGCCGATCATTGTGCAGGCGCAGCAAGCAAAGAGTGAGGCGTTATTGGGAAAGATTGGCCCAGTCGACCGCGTGAGCGAAGAAGCGGATCGTGCCCGTGCCGTCCGGCTGCCATGCGCCGTGATGGCCCGCGAAGCCTTGGGCGACAGGGATGCTGAGGGCATTGTGGGAGCCGGCCTGGGCTTCCTCCGGGCCCTCCGCTTCGAGAGCGGGGAGGGATTTTTCGCTGGGCCGGATGACGGCGATGTGGCCGGGATCGTGCGGATCGGGATTTTCGAAGACCGCGACGGCGAGAAATCCCTGATTGGCAAGGGTCTGTGCCGTCTTCGCATCGACTTCCTTCCAGCCCGCGCCGGCGCCCGCCCCCTCGAGCCAATGGAGCTGCGCATTGGCGAGCAGATCCTGGCCGTGCTCGGGCGGGCGTAGCAGGTAGACGTCCATGCGCGCGGCCATCGCGGCCGCATAGGCGCTGCAGTGGGTTGCCCTGGGCGACCAGCCGGGCCGGGCCGGATCGGGCTCGCCCGTCAGCCAGTCGATATGCTGGTGCGGCAACCAGAGAATCTCGACCCCCGAGTGGTCGAGCAGGGCGGCAAGGTGCTGGCCGTCCTGCGTGATCGGCCCGCAGCAAGGCTGCGCCCGCGCCGGGAAGGCGAAGGAGAGGCCGAGCAGGAGAACGAGCGCGATTGCGGCGCGCGCATGCGGACCGTGCATGGGCATCGTCTAGCAGGATCGGCCGGCCCACATGTGAGGAAGTGTGATAAATCATCAAGATTGTTCTCTTTTGAAAAAGAGAACCAGAAAACTTCTTTCCGTTTTCCGGACCCGGCCTCACCTCGGAGTCCCGAGGTGAGGTCGGGTCCGGAAAACGGGGAAAAGTCTTTTTGCTTCTTTTTCTTCAGAAAAAGAAGTTTTTTCCTCTTCTTTTTCAATACTTCATGCGGCGAATGCTTCCGGGGCAGGGGAGGGCCCCTGGTTGCGAGGCGTTGCTCTCTGAGCGATAGCAGCGCTGCCGCGCCCGAAGGGAACGTGCGTCGGTCCCCCCCGTTTGCGATCCGCCGAAAGGAGCGATGCGTGCTGCTTGTCCAACTGACCGATCTGCATGTCTGCCCGGTGGGGATGGCTGCCAATCGTGTGGTCGAGACCAACACGCTCGTCGAGCGTGCGTTGCGGATGGTCAGCCGCATGCGGCCGGCGCCCGATGCCGTGGTTTTGTCCGGCGATCTCGCCGAGAATGGCCTTATCGCCGAATACGAAGTGCTGGCGGGGCTGCTCGGGCGGTACCTCGATTGCCCGGTCTATGCCGTGCCCGGCAATCACGACCGGCGGGAGAATTTCCGCCATGCGCTTGCGCATTTGCCGGGGGTCACGGCGGATCCGGAATTCGTGCAATACGCGATCGAGACGCATCCCGTTCGTCTCGTCATGCTCGATACGCTGGTTCCGGGCGGTGGCTACGGCCGGCTCTGCCCCGAACGGCTCGCGTGGCTCGAGCGGACGTTATCGACCCCGGAGGGACGGAAGCCGACGATCATCGTCATGCACCACCCGCCGTTCGATTGCGGCATCGCCCATATGGACCGGATCAGGCTCGAGGATGCGGAAGCCTTTGCGGCGGTCATCGCCCGGCATCCGGAGGTGCGGCGTATCCTTTGCGGTCATGTGCACCGGCCTGTGACGACGGGGCTCGGGCACGCGATCGCAAGCATCGCCCCTTCCGTTGCGCATCAGGTGGTGCTCGATCTCGATCCTGCGGGGCCGTCGGCTTTCGTGATGGAGCCCCCGGCGTTTCAGATCCATCACGTCAACGGGGCGGGCGGGATCGTCTCTCATACCGCCTATGTGGAGACGTACCCGGGGCCGTTTCCGTTCGTTCTCTCACCGGAATATCCGGGCGCGGCAAAATAAGTCTGGAGCGTGTTCAGCGCGGCTGAACACGCTCCAGCGCCGGGTTTTTCTTCAGACGGAGTAGTACATTTCGAACTCGACCGGGTGGGGCGTGTGCTCGAAGCGGTACACCTCGGTCCATTTGAGGGCGATGTAGCTCTCGACCTGATCGGCGTTGAAGACGTCTCCGGCGAGGAGGAAGTCGTAGTCGGCCTCGAGGGCGCCGATCGCCTCGCGCAAGCTGCCGCAGACGGTCGGGATGCCCTTCAGTTCCTCGGGCGGCAGGTCGTAGAGATCCTTGTCCATCGGATCGCCGGGATGGATCTTGTTGCGGATGCCGTCGAGCCCCGCCATCAGCATCGCGGAGAACGCGAGATAGGGATTGGCCGCGGCATCCGGAAACCGCACCTCGACGCGCTTGCCTTTCGGGCTGGTGGCGTAGGGAATGCGGCAGGAGGCCGAGCGGTTGCGGGCCGAATAAGCGAGCAGCACCGGCGCTTCGAAGCCCGGGATCAGCCGTTTGTAGCTGTTGGTGGTCGGGTTGGTGAAAGCGTTCAGCGCCTTCGCGTGCTTGATGATGCCGCCGATATAGTAGAGCGCCATCTCCGAGAGGTCGGCATAGCCATTGCCGGCGAAAAGCGGCTTGCCCGCCTTCCAGATCGACTGATGACAATGCATCCCGGAGCCGTTGTCGCCATAGATCGGCTTCGGCATGAAGGTCGCCGTCTTGCCGTAGCTGTGGGCGACATTGTGGATGCAGTATTTGTAGATCTGCATCGCGTCGGCCATCTTGACGAGCGGATTGAACTTGATGCCGAGCTCGTGCTGGCTTTGCGCGACCTCATGGTGGTGCTTCTCGATCGCGACACCCATCTCGCCCATGGTCGAGAGCATTTCGGCGCGCAGATCGCTCTCCGAATCGACGGGCGGGACCGGGAAGTAGCCGCCTTTGACTGCCGGGCGATGTCCGGTGTTGCCCTCGGGATAGTCCTTGGTCGAGGCTTGCGGGCCTTCGGTGCTGTCGAGCTGGAACATGCCGTAGTTGCCGCCGGTGCCGAAGCGCGCCGAGTCGAAGACGAAGAATTCCGCTTCCGGACCGAAGAAGGCGGTATCGCCGAGGCCGGTGGAGTTGAGATAGGCCTCGGCCTTCTTGGCCGTCGAGCGCGGATCGCGGCCGTAGGGCTGGCCGGTGGAAGGCTCGAGGATGTCGCAGAAAAGAATGAGCGATGGCTTCGCGGAGAAGGGGTCGAGACAGGCAGTGTCCGGATCCGGCATGAGGATCATGTCGCTCTCGTTGATCGCCTTCCAGCCGGCGATCGAAGAGCCGTCGAACATGATTCCGTCCTTGAAGGCGTCTTCGTCGATGGTCACGGCGGCCTGAGCGGTGTGCTGCCATTTGCCGCGCGGATCGGTGAACCGAAGGTCCACGAACTCGACCGCGTGTTCCTTCATCATTTCCAGGACCTTGCTCACGCCGCCTCCGGGCGGGCTGGGCCGCTTCGCCATTCGTCTCTCCATCTCTGCTTTGGATAGTCCTTGGGGGGTAGTCCTTGGGGGGGTAGTCTTCGGGAAAGTCTTCGATCGTTCCTGCGGGTCGTGGTTATGTCGGCCCAGGTCGCCCGATCGGCGTGGGGCGTTCGGATCTCAGATCGCGTCTTCGCCCCGCTCACCGGTGCGGATGCGGATCACCTCCTCTATGTTGCTGACGAAGATCTTGCCGTCGCCGATACGGCCGGTGCGCGCGGCGGTCATGATGGCCTCGATCGCTCGCTCGGCCATCGCGTCGTCGCACACGACTTCAAGTTTCGCTTTCGGCAGGAAATCCACGACGTACTCAGCGCCGCGATAGAGCTCGGTGTGGCCCTTCTGGCGGCCGAACCCTTTCGCTTCGACCACCGTTATTCCCTGCAATCCGACTTCGTGCAACGCCTCCTTCACCTCATCCAGCTTGAACGGCTTGATCACGGCCTCAATCTTTTTCATTGCACGCCCGCGTCCGGCCAGGCCGGAGCGCCCTCCTTCTGCGTCCGAACCGCCGCGACCCGTCACGCGCTTGACAAAGGCCGCCCCAGAGGCTTGCACGCGGCGTGCCAGAATGGCAATGCCGCCCGGCGATGCGCGGTTCGTGGGGTGATGAACGGATTACCGCCTCTTCCTTGGGCGAAGGGCGAAGTTCTGCCCGCTTCTGAGGCATTTGCCGAAGGCCCGGCGTGAAGCGATCCCCAAGGGGAGGTGGCCGCGCGTGAATCGGCCCGGCGAAATGAGCGAGAGCGTGTTCAGCCTGGCTGGACGCGCTCCGGAGCAAGCAGGGTTGCAAGATATGCGCGCATGGGCCATATCGCCGTCGCCGGTTCTTCCTCGATCGTGCGTGAAGCGCCGGTAATTCACACGCAGGGCGCCTTTCCCGGTCATTGTTGATCCCCTGGGGCTGATGCTTGATCCCATCGGCGTGATCCCCTTGGCCGGGTCCGGTGCGCAAGCGAGGCCCTGCGGAGGTTCAACCGGACGAAGGAAAGGACACGCCCGATGGCGATGCCTGAATTCACCCTGCGCCAGCTGCTCGAGGCCGGCGTTCATTTCGGCCATCACACGCGGCGATGGAACCCGCGCATGGCCCCGTATCTCTTCGGGGTGCGCAATCAGGTCCATATCATCGATCTCGAGCAGACGATGCCGCTGCTCGCGCGCGCGCTTGCCGCGGTCCGCGACGTGACCGCGGCCGGCGGGCGGGTGCTCTTCGTCGGCACCAAGCGCGCGGCCGCCGAGTATGTCGCGGAGGCGGCAAAGCGTTGCGGCCAGTACTACGTCAATCATCGCTGGCTCGGCGGCACGCTGACCAACTGGAAGACGATCACCGGCAGCATCAAGCGGCTGCGTCAGATCGAGGAGCTGCTCGCCGGCGACACCCATGGCCTGACCAAGAAAGAGGTGCTGGAGATCACCCGCGACCGCGACAAGCTCGAGCGGGCGCTCGGCGGCATCAAGGAGATGGGCGGGCTGCCCGACATCCTCTTCGTGATCGACACGAACAAGGAAAAACTCGCGATCGAGGAGGCCGAGAAGCTGCACATCCCGGTGGTTGCGGTGCTCGACAGCAACTCGGACCCGCGCGGCGTCACCTATCCGATTCCGGGCAATGACGATGCGATCCGCGCCATCAACCTTTATTGTGAGCTGGTGGCGGGTGCGGTGCTTGAAGGGATCAGCGCCGAGCTGGCCGCCGCCGGGGGCGATCCGGGCGTGGCCGAGGATCTGCCGCAGGAATCGATGCCGGGGCCCGGGCCGGTGCCGGCGCCGGCGGTGGAGCCCGAGCCGGCGGCCTGATGATCGGGGGGACGGAAGATGGCTGAGATCACGGCTTCGTTGGTCAAGGATCTGCGCGAGAAGACCGGCGCGGGGATGATGGACTGCAAACGGGCGCTGAGCGAGACCGGCGGCGATCTCGAGGCTGCAACCGACTGGCTGCGCAAGAAGGGCCTTGCCGCCGCGGCCAAGCGCGCGGGACGGGCGGCGAGCGAGGGGCTGGTCGCCATCGCGTCGCGGTCCGAGGGAGCGGCGATGCGGGCGGCCATGGTCGAGGTCAATGCCGAGACGGATTTCGTCGCCCGCAACCAGACCTTCCAGGATTTCGTGGCCGCGGTTGCCGCTGTCGCGCTCGATGTCGGGGAGGATGTCGAGGCGATTCTCGCCGCGCCCTTGCCCGCCAGCGCGGGCAGCGTGGGCGAAGAGCTCACCCGGCTGGCCGCGACCATCGGCGAGAACCTCACCCTGCGGCGGGCGCGGGTGCTCGCCGCACCCGTGGTGGCGAGCTACATGCACTCCGCCCTGCGCCCGGGTCTCGGGCGGATCGGCGTGATCGTCGGTCTCGAAGGGATCGGGGAGGAGGACGCGCTCCTGGAGCTCGGCCGGCAGATGGGCATGCATATCGCGGCGAGCCGTCCCGAGGCGGTCGACATCGCAGGCGTCGATCCTGCCTCCCTCGAGCGGGAGCGGGCGGTGCTTGCCGAGCAGGCCCGGACCTCCGGCAAGCCCGAGGAGATCGTCGCCCGGATGGTCGAGGGACGCATTCGCAAATACTACGAGGAGGTCGTGCTGCTCGAGCAGGTCTGGGTGCATGACGGGGAGAGCCGGGTTGCGGCGATCCTGAAGAAGGCCGGGGTGCATCTGTCCGGCTTCGCGCGCTTCGCGCTCGGCGAGGGGGCCGTGAAGCCGGCGGTTGAGGCGGCTGCTCCCGCCGCCTGACGCGGCCGGCTTGTTCCTGGAGGGGGGGCGTCCTATGAGGGACGGCCCGCCGTCAAGAGAGAGCCCGTTCGATGCTGCACCAGCCGGCCTATAGGCGCGTCCTCTTGAAGCTGTCAGGCGAAGCCCTGATGGGGCGGCGCGAGTTCGGGCTCGACACCGACACGCTCAACGCGATCGCCGCCGATGTCGAGGATGTGGTGGCGCTCGGGGTGCAGGTCTGCGTCGTGATCGGCGGGGGCAACATCTTCCGCGGCGTGTCTGCCGCCGCGGAAGGCATGGACCGGGCGCAGGCCGACTATATCGGCATGCTCGCCACGGTGATGAACGCGCTCGCCATGCAGAGCGCGCTCGAGAGCCGCGACGTGCCGACCCGGGTGCAGTCCGCGATCCCGATGGCGAGCGTCTGCGAGCCCTATATTCGCCGCCGCGCCCAGCGGCACATGGAGAAGGGGCGGGTGGTGATCTTCGCTGCCGGCACCGGCAACCCGTTCTTCACGACGGACACGGCCGCGGCGTTGCGGGCGACCGAGATGGGTTGCGACGCGCTGCTCAAGGGCACCCAGGTCGACGGGGTTTATTCGGCCGACCCGCGCAAGGTTCCGAGCGCGTCGCGCTTTGAGGAGCTTTCCTATCTCGACGTGCTGGCGCGCGACCTCAGCGTGATGGATGCGGCGGCGATCAGCCTCGCGCGTGAGAACGGTCTGCCGATCCTGGTCTTCAACATCCATGCGCCGGGCGCTTTTGCGCAGGTGATGCGCGGGGAGGGGCGGTTCACCCGGATCGTCGAGCCGCAATGAACCGGAAAGCCAGGGGCGGGGAAACGGCCGCGCGGGTGCTGCGAATTTCCGGAAGGCAAGCTTAGGGAGGCGGGCAGTGGCGGCGGATCTCGGTGCCCTCAAGGAGGATCTGCAGCGGCGGATGGATGGCGCACTCGACACCTTGCGGCGCGAGTTCGCGGGCCTGCGCACGGGCCGGGCCAATCCGGCGCTTCTCGAGCCGGTGAAGGTCGAAGCCTACGGCACCGAGATGCCGCTCTCGCAGGTCGGCACCGTGAGCGTGCCCGAGCCCCGCATGATCGCGGTTCAGGTCTGGGACCGTGCGCTCGTGGGGCTCGTGGAGAAGGCGATCCGGGACGCGGGCCTCGGGCTCAATCCGATGGCGGACGGGCAGCTGGTGAGGGTGCCGATTCCGAGCCTCACCGCCGAGCGTCGGGCGGAGCTTGCCAAGGCCGCGGGGCGCTACGCCGAGGGTGCGCGGGTTGCGATCCGGGCCGTGCGGCGCGACGGGATGGAGCATATCCGGCAATTCGAGAAGAAGGGCGACATCAGCCAGGACGCGATGACCCAGTGGTTGGACGAGGTGCAGAAGCTGACCGACCAGCACGTCAAGCGCGTGGACGATGCCTTGGCGGACAAGGAGCGCGAGATCCGGCAGATCTGAACGATGGGGTCTGGTCTGGATGAGACGAAGCCGTCGCTCTCCGCCCGGCAAGAGGAGAGAGAGCACGTGCCGGCGCACGTCGCGGTCATCATGGACGGGAACGGGCGCTGGGCGCGGGCGCGCGGCTTGCCGCGCGTGGCCGGCCACCGGGCCGGGGCCGAGGCGGTGCGCCGGACCATCCGGGCCGCCATCAGCCACGGCGTTCGCTGGCTCACGCTTTACGCCTTCAGCGCCGAGAACTGGCGGCGCTCGCCCGCCGAGGTGCTGGATCTGACCGGCCTCCTGCGGCACTATCTCAAAAACGAGATCGCCGCCCTTGCCGCGGAGGGCGTGCGGCTTTCGGTGATCGGCGAGCCCGGACGCTTCGCTGCCGACATCCAGGCCGACCTCGCGGCGGCCGAGCGCCTGACGGCCGGCAATGAGCGGCTCAATCTCACCATCGCCCTCTCCTACGGTGCCCGGGCCGAGATCGTGGCCGCGGCCCGTGCGGCGGCGGCGGCGGCGGCGGCGGGCCGGCTCGATCCGCAGCAGCTGGACGAGGAGCGCTTCGGCCGCTTCCTCGCCACGGCCGCGATGCCGGATCCGGATCTGATCGTGCGCACCAGCGGCGAGCAGAGGCTCTCGAACTTCCTGCTGTGGCAGGCGGCCTATTCCGAGCTCGTGTTCCTCGACGTGCTGTGGCCCGATTTCGCCGAGACGGATTTCTCGGCCGCACTTGCCGAATACAGGCGCCGGGAGCGGCGCTTCGGCGCCAGGCCCGGCTGAGCTCGTGCCACCGCGGTTCGGCGATCTCCCGCAGAGAGTGCTCTCGGCGCTGCTGCTCGCGCCGATCGCGCTCATCTGCCTGTGGCTCGGCGGCGTCATGTGGACGCTCTTGGCCGCGCTCGCCGGGATCGGTGCCGCCATCGAATGGGTGCGGATCTGCCGCTTCTTTCCTTTCAGCCTGCCCGGGGTGCTGCTGCCGGCGCTGGTGGCCGTGACCGGCCTGGCGGCGGCGGGCCGTTGGGCGCTTCCTGCGCTTGCGGTTCTCCTGGCCGCGAGCGTGGCTCTGGCAGCCGGTCGCGGGGGTGGGGCCGGGCCGCGGCGGTGGCTGGCGGCGGGGCTTTGCTATCTGGGCCTCGCGACCTTCGCCGCCGTCTGGCTGCGGCTCGACGGCCCGGCGGGCCTTGGCAACATGACGTTCGTGGTGCTGATTGTCTGGGCGAGCGACTCAGGGGCCTATCTTGTCGGCCGCGTGGTCGGGGGGGCGAAGCTGGCGCCGCGGATTTCTCCGGCGAAAACATGGTCCGGGGCGGTCGGAGGGCTCGGTTTCGCGGTCGTTGCCGGCCTCGTGGTCGCGGAGTGCCTGGCCGCCGGCCCCTCCCTCGGTGTTCTGCTGGCTTCCGGCCTGCTCGGTGTGGCATCACAGGCGGGGGATCTTCTGGGGAGCGTCTTCAAGCGTCGATTCGGCGTCAAGGATTCAGGCAACCTGATTCCGGGTCATGGGGGTGTTCTCGATCGTTTGGCCGGGGTGCTGGCCGCTGCGCCGATAGCGGCGATCCTGGCGCTGGTGCTCGGACCCGGAGTGGAGCTGTGGCGGTGAAAACGGTAAGCGTCCTCGGCAGCACCGGGAGCGTCGGTCGGCAGACCGTCTCGCTGCTTGCGGCTCATCCGGAGCGATTTCGCGTCCGCGTGTTGGTGGGCGGCAGGAACGCGGCGCTGCTCGCCGAGCAGGCCAGGCTCCTCGGCGCCGAGCAGGTCGTGATCAGCGATCCGGCCGGTCTCGACGCCCTTGCCGCCGCGCTCGAAGGCAGCGGGACAGGGATTGCCTCAGGGGCGGAGGCCGTGGAGGCGGCGGCCGCGGTTCCGGCCGATTGGACGATGGCGGCGATCAGCGGGGCTGCCGGGTTGCCGGCGACGCTCGCGGCGATCAACCGCGGCGGAACGATCGCGCTTGCCAACAAGGAGGCGCTGGTATGCGCGGGCGAGATCATGCTGCGCGCGGTCGCGGCGGCGGGTGCGAGGCTTTTGCCGGTCGATTCCGAGCACAACGCTGTCTTCCAGGCGCTCGCCGACGGCAATCGCGGTGCGCTCGAGAAGATCGTGCTCACGGCCTCCGGAGGGCCGTTCCGGACCACGAGCCTCGCCGAGATGGCAAAAGTGACGCCGGAGGCGGCGCTCAAGCACCCGATCTGGTCGATGGGGGCGAAGATCAGCATCGATTCGGCGACGCTGATGAACAAGGGGCTGGAGCTGATCGAGGCGGCCTTCCTGTTCTCGCTGTCCGAGCAGGCGATCGGTGTGCTCGTGCACCCGCAGGCGGTCGTCCACGGGCTCGCCTTCTACGCTGACGGCAGCGTGGTGGCGGGGCTTGCTTCGCCCGACATGCGCGTCCCGATCGCCCATGCGCTGGCCTGGCCGGACCGGCTTGCGACCTCCGCGCCGCGGCTCGATCTTGCGCTGCTCGCGCGGCTCGATTTCGCGGAGCCGGATGAGCAGCGCTTTCCGGCGATCGGACTTGCGCGGGCGGCCATTCGCGCGGGCGGGGCGGCGCCGGCGATCCTGAGCGCGGCCAATGAGACGGCCGTGGACGCTTTCCTGGCGCGTCGGATCGGGTTCCTCGATATCGTCCGCGTGGCGGAGCAGGTGCTGGAGAGCATGGGCGCGCCGGCCGCCCCGACGATCGAGAGCGTGCTGGCGCTCGATGCCGAGGCGCGGCGGCATGCCGAGCGCTTCGCCGCCATGGGCGCGCGCACGTTTTTCGGCAGTGGGCTCAACGGCGTTTCCGGAGAGATGTCCCGCGGGATGGCTGGGGAAATTCACGGCGAGACAGGGTTGTGCTGAATGATTGATCTGATCCGGAGCGTCGTCTCGTTCCTCGTCGTCCTGGGCGTGCTCGTTTCGGTGCACGAGTTCGGCCACTACCTCGCCGCAAGGCTTTGCGGCGTGCATGTCGAGGCGTTCTCGATCGGCTTCGGCAAGGCGCTCGCGACCTGGCGGGACCGCCAGGGCACGGCATGGCGGTTGGCGGTGCTGCCGCTCGGTGGCTATGTGAAGCTGCATGGCCAGGAGCCGCTCGAGACGGTGACGCCGGAGGAGCGCGCGCGCTGGATTCCGGGCCGCGCGTTTCAGGAGAAGCCCGTCGGTGCGCGGGCGGTGGTCGTTGCCGCCGGACCGCTCGCGAATTTCGTGCTCGCGGTCCTGCTCTTCGCCATGCTCTTCGCGACCGCCGGGCGGCCGGTGGTGATGCCGGTCGTCAACACCGTCATGCCCGGCAGCGCCGCTGCGGCCGCGGGGCTTCGTCCTGGCGATCACATCGTCGCGATCGACGCGTCCCCCATCCGCAGCTTCGCCGACATCCAGCGCCTGATCGAAACGCGACCCGAGCAGAATCTCACGCTTTCGGTGGTACGCGCCGGGCGGCCGATCAGCATCTCCGTCCACACCGGCGAGACACGCGTGGCCGGCGGGGAACGCGGCGTGCTCGGCATCAGCGGTGACACCTCCACGCTCGAGCGGCTTGCGCCGTTTGCGGCAGTCACGGAAGCGGTGCGCGAGAGCGTGAACGTCGGCAATGCCACCCTCGTCGGCGTGTGGCAGATCATCACCACGCGGCACGGCTCCGCCGAGCTCGGCGGCCCGCTCAGGATCGCCGAGCTTTCAGGACAGGTCGCGGCGCTCGGGATCGCGAGCTTCATCTCGTTCATCGCGGTGCTCTCGATCAATCTCGGGTTGATCAATCTGCTGCCGATTCCGGTACTCGATGGTGGCCATCTGCTTTTTTTCCTCGCCGAAGCGGTGCATGGCCGGCCTCTCTCCGCCCGCGCGCAAGAGATCGGACTGCGCGCGGGCCTGGCGCTCTTGGTCTGCATCTTTGTGTTCGCCACCTGGAACGATCTTGCGCATCTCGGGATGGTGCGCTGGGTGAAGAGCCTGTGAGCGGGGGCGGTGCTGCGGATGAGCATGGGTTTCGGCTGTGCAGCAGGGCGATTCGCCGGAACCCTGAAGTGGAGCGGCAAGCAAGGACGCATGCGAAGATGAGGACGTGACGAGCATGCGTCATCACGTCCGAAACCGCGGGTTGGCGCCCGGCCCGGCGCGCGCCTATGCTCCTTGTTCCTTCCCTCTGGCCACGGCCAGCCTGTGTTTCGGCCCCCGGCCGACCTAAGGCCTTCGGAGAATTCGCCGGTTGCGTCGCATCGCCACAGCCTTTCTTGCGGTCGCGCTTTGCCTCATGCTGCCGCTGCCTCGCGTCGAGGCGCAGGCGCCGCCCGTGCCGGCCGCCGCCGCGCCGGGCAGGATCGCGGCGATCCAGGTCGAGGGGAATCAGCGGATCGAGACGAGCACCATTCTCTCGTACATGCTGCTCCAGCCCGGCGATCCATTCGATCCGAGCCTGATGGATCGCAGTCTCAAGACACTTTACGCAACCGGACTCTTCAGTGACGTAAAGTTGGCGCGGCAGGGCGACGTGCTGGTCGTGACGGTGGTCGAGAATCCGGTCGTGAACGAGGTCGCCTTCGAGGGCAACCACGAGCTTACGGACGCGCAGCTGAGCAGCGCGATCACGCTCCGCGCGCGTGCCGTGTTCACCGCCGAGGCTGCGGAGACGGACCGCGACAAGATCCTCGGGCTCTATGCCCAGAAGGGTCATTACGCGGCCACCGTCGTGCCGAAGATCATCAAGCTGCCGGAGAATCGGGTCAACGTCGTCTTCGAGATCAATGACGGGCCGGCGACCTTCATCAGCCGCATCGTCTTCGTCGGCAATCATGCCTTCAGCGCTGACACGCTCTCGACCGTGATCAGCTCGCGCGAGGAGGCTTGGTGGCGATTCTTCAGCAGCTCGGACAGCTACAACCCGCAGCGGGTCGAGTATGACGAAGAGCTCCTGCGCCGATTCTATCTGCGCAACGGCTATGTCGATTTCCAGGTGACGCACGCCCAGGCCGAGCTCTCTCCGGATCACCGCTCCTTCGTCCTCACCTTTGTGCTGAGCGAGGGGAGCCGTTACCGCGTGAGCTCGGTTTCCGTGGTCTCGCACTTGCCGAAGGTATCCGGGGCGTCGCTCGAGCCGCTGCTCGTGATCGGCAAAGGGGACTGGTACGACGGCGATGCGGTTCAGCGCTCGGTGCAGGCGATCTCAGACAAGCTGCAGAACGGCGGCTACGCCTTTGCCGAGGTTCACCCCCAGCTTACGCGCAATGCGGGCAATCACACCGTCGGGCTGGTCTTCGACGTCGTCGAGGGACCGCGGGTTTACATCGAGCGCATCGACGTCACAGGCAATACCCGCACGGAGGACCAGGTCATCCGGCGTGAGTTCAACCTCGCGGAGGGTGACGCGTTCAACGCCAGCTCGATCCAGGCGACCCAGCAGAGGCTGAAGGACCTCAATTATTTCGGCACCGTCAACATCACCACCGCGCCGGGTTCGGCACCCGATCGGGTCATCGTCAATACGGCCGTGACCGAGAAAGCGACCGGCGAGCTCACCCTTGGCGGCGGCTATTCGACGGATATCGGCGCGCTGCTCAATGTCGGCCTGCAGGAGAACAACATTGTCGGCAGCGGAGTCAATGCCGGCATCAACGGTATCCTGGCTCAGAGGGAAAGCTCGATCGACCTCTCCGTGGTCAATCCTTATTTCCTCGGCCGCAACCTGCTTGCCGGGATCGATGTCTTCGACATCACCAACAACAACCAGAACATCGCCGAATATAGCGAGAACCGGTACGGCTTTACGACCCGGATGGGCTACAATTTCAACGACCATGTCTCGCAGGAGTGGGACTATTCCCTGGTCAGCCGCGACATCGTCGATATCGCAAGCACGGCGAGCCCGTACATCTTTGCCAATTCCGGGACGAACGTGCTTTCGCAGATCGGTGAGACGCTCGTCTTCGACTGGCGCGACAGCAAGATCGATCCAACCCGCGGCTTCGTCATCCGAGGTGGCGCCGACTATGCGGGTATCGGCGGCAATGCCGACTTCGTCCGCCTGCGGGCCGACGCCGCCTATTACATCCCCCTCGATGGGTGGCTGGGCCAAGGCTGGGGCTTTGCGGAAACGGGGAGTTACGGCGATCTCATCCCGATCGCGCATGAGCAGTCGATTCTCGATAATTTCTACCTCGGCGGCACCAACCTTCGCGGCTTCGAGGACGGCGGCGTGGGGCCGCACGACATCGCCACCGGGGACAGTCTCGGTGGCCGCTTCCTCTGGACGGAATCCTCCGAGCTCAGGTTTCCGTTGCCGGTGAATCCGGATCTCGGCCTCTCCGGGCGGGTTTTCGTGGACGTCGGATCGGACTGGGGCTTCAAGGAGAATCACGGCCCCATCATCGACTCCGCCGCCGCGCGGGTCGGGTCCGGGTTCGGGATTTCCTGGGACTCGCCGCTCGGGCTGCTCAGCATCGATCTCGGCTGGGCGGTCAAGAAAGAGCCCTTCGATCAGACACAACTCTTCCGCTTCGGCTTCGGCACGAGGTTCTAGTGCGCATCCATTCTCTGATTGCGGCCGCTGTTCTGGCGGTTGCGCTGCTTTCGCCCCGGCTGGGACTGGCGCAAACGGAGCTGGCGCAAGCCGCCCCTCAGCAAGGACCGGGATGGTTCATCCCGGGCCAGCACGCCGCCCCCGCGCCCGCGCCCGTCCATCCGGCGCCTGCGCCGGCTCCGGTGCGCCCCTCCGTCTCCGCGGCGGCGGAGCCGCCGATTCCGCAGCTGCCGCCGCTGCCGAAGGCGCCGCCTCCGCCAGCTGCGATCATGGGCGTGCTGAGCGTGCCCGACGTCTATCGCCAGTCGACGGCGGTGCAAGGGGTGGAGAGGATCATCAACGCCCGGCGCGAGGCGCTCAATCAGGATGCCGTCAAGGAACAGGCGGCTTGGCGGCAGATACAGGAGGCCCTGACGCGCGATCGGCCCAAGCTGACGCCGGAGCAGATCCGAGCCCGTGAAGCCGCGCTCCAGGACCGCATCACCAACGCGCAGAGGACGTTCGCCGGGCGCAATCAGCAGATCCAGGAGGCTGCCCAGGTCGCGATCGGCGAGGTCAACCGCATGCTGATCGCGGTCATCCGCCAGGTCGCCGAGAGCCACGGGATGAACCTGGTCCTGCATCGCGAGCAGGTGGCGCTCAACATGAACGCCTTCGATATCACCGATGAAGTGGCCAGAAACCTCAACAAGCGGCTTCCTTCCGTGACTGTCCCGCCGGACAGCGCAATGCCGATCGGGCCCACCAACGCTCCCGGACAGGATGCCCCGCCGGACGCCGCGGCGGCGATCAGCGGCCCCCTGCCGCTGCCGCCGGCGCCGGCCGGTGCCGCCTCGAAGCCTTGAGGGATGCCCGCCGAGGAACGAAGAGGAGGCGCAGGGGATCCAAGGTTCTATGCCCGCTCGGGGCCGCATGGGCTGGCCGAGGTGGCTCGGGCGGCGGGCGGGCGAACGAACGCGACCGAGCGGCTGCTCCATGGGATCGCGCCGCTGCAGACCGCCGGCCCGGAAGATGTGAGCTTCCTCGATAATCGCCGCTATCTGGACGCCCTCGAGCGCACAGAGGCAGGCGCGGTGATCGTTCACCCGGACTTCGCGCCGCGCGTTCCCTCCGCGACCGCCGCCATCGTGACGGCCGAGCCCTATCCCGGCTGGGCGCGTGTGGCGGCGCTCTTCCACCCGGCTCCGCCGGTCAGGCCGGGCATCCACCCGAGCGCCGTGGTAGGGGAGGGGGCCATGGTCGATCCGTCCGCGGAGATCGGGCCGCTCGTCGTCATCGGCGCCCGGGCCGAGATCGGGCCGCGGAGCCGGATCGGGGCGGGGGCGGTGATCGGCGAGGGGGTCGTGGTCGGGCCGGACTGCCGCATAGGCCCACAGGTGAGCCTGAGCCACGCCATCCTTGCCGAGCGGGTGACCCTCTATCCGGGGGCACGAATCGGACAGGACGGGTTCGGCTTCGCCATCACCGGCGAAGGCTTCCTGAGCGTGCCACAGCTCGGCAGGGTCGTGCTGGAGCACGATGTGGAGATCGGCGCCAACACCACGATCGACCGCGGTTCGGCACAGGATACCGTGATCGGCGCCGGCACGCGCCTCGACAACCTGGTCCAGATCGGGCACAACGTCCGGATCGGCCGGCTCTGCGTCGTCGTATCGCAGGCCGGCATCTCCGGCTCGACGATCGTCGAAGACTTCGTGATGATCGGTGGGCAAGCGGGACTCGTCGGTCACCTGCGCATCGGCCGGAAGGCGCGACTCGGAGCACAGGCCGGGATCATGGCCGATGTCGCCCCCGGAGCCGAGGTGGTGGGCAGCCCGGCCGAGCCCGTGCGTACTTTTTTTCGCCAGATCGCTGTTCTGAGGCGGCTGGCGCGAGGGGAACAGCCGGTAGGCCGGCACAGGGGCAGGAAAACGAGCTGAATGGACCTAGCGGTTACGCGCAAGAACGGCGCTGTCGAAGATCACGGCGCCGAAAGCGGTTATAGAATCGACATCGAGCGCCTTCAGAAACTGCTTCCGCACCGCTATCCGATGTTGATGGTCGACCGCATCGTCGATGTGGTGCGCGGCCATTCGGCGGTTGGCATCAAGAACGTGACGATGAACGAGCCCTACTTCCAGGGGCATTTCCCGGGCCATCCGGTGGTGCCGGGCGTGATGCTCGTCGAGAGCATGGCGCAAACCTCGGCCGCGCTGGTGCTGGAATCGCTCGGGCAGGACGCGGAGGGCAAGGTCGTCTACTTCATGTTCATCGACAATGCGAAGTTCCGTCGCCCCGTCACACCGGGCGATCAGCTGCGCATTCGGGTGGTGAAGGAGCGCCAGCGCGGCAATGTGTGGAAGTTCACCGGTGT
Organism: Acetobacteraceae bacterium; assembly: GCA_030037175.1. Taxonomy (GTDB): domain Bacteria; phylum Pseudomonadota; class Alphaproteobacteria; order Acetobacterales; family Acetobacteraceae; genus JAKAWQ01. The sequence goes on along the minus strand of JASHRV010000175.1, from coordinate 6,200 downwards.
GGCCATGGTTGATGGGCAGATCGTGGCCGAGGCCGCCTATGCCGCGATGATCATCAATCCGGCCGAGTTGCCGTCACGCAAGTTCTAGAGCGGGATGGGTTCGCTCTCGCTCGCTTGTCCCGCTCCAGCCTTTGTTTTCCCCGCGTGATCGAACGCCTTCGGTTTTCCCACCTTCGGCGATCACGCTCCAGAGCAGATCGCGATCGGAACGGAATCGGGTGATCGCGCGAATCGGCTCGGCGAGACAAGGAGCGGGAGCGGTTCGCGCGAGCCGGGGCGAAAGCGAACCGCTCCGGATCGTTCCGGGCTCGTTCCGGACTCGTTCCACCGGCCCACCCGAGGATCCCGCGCGCCGTGCCGCCGCGGGAATTGCGGGGAACACCTCGAAACAATCGCCCCGCCGCTGTGTAACGCCCGGGGAGTGCAACATCGGGCAACAATCATTGACTTGGGGGAAACGCGGTTGCCCAGCATGGTCGCCGAACTTTCGCCTTTGTCTCCACGCTATCCTTTTGTCGAATCACGGATGTTTCGTTGGCGATGGACCGCTTGCCCGAGGCCCCTGAAATGCTTGAGCCGAACGTCGAAACCTTGAGGCCGGCGAAGCGGCGCCAGGCCGAGATCCACCCGAGCGCCCTGGTGGCGCCGCAGGCGGTGATCGAGCCCGGCGCCATCATCGGCCCCTGGTGCCAGATCGGTCCTGACGTCGTGGTCGAACGCGGGGCGCGGCTGCATGCCCACGTGGTGGTTGACGGTCATACCCGGATCGGTGCCGAGGCTGATCTCTATCCTTTCTGCACTGTTGGCCTTGCCCCGCAGGACCTCAAATATCGCGGTGAGCCGACAGCGTGCGAGATCGGGCCGCGCACGCAGATCCGCGAGCACTGCACGATTCATCGCGGGACCGTGACGGGAGTTGGCACCACGCGCGTCGGGGCGGACTGTCTGATAATGGCGGTCGCGCATGTGGCCCACGACTGCCAGATCGGCGACAATGTCATTATCGCCAACAATGTCGTCATGGGCGGGCATGTGCGGATCGCCGATCAGGCGGTGATCGGCGGTGTTGCCGCGCTGCACCAATATGTCCGCATCGGACGTGGGGCGATCATCGGTGGCGCGACCGGCGTGGGTGGGGATGTCATTCCGTTCGGCGCGGTGATCGGCAATCGCGGCCGTCTGGTCGGGCTGAATGTCATCGGATTGCGGCGGCGCGGATTCGGCGGCGCGACGGTGCACAAGCTGAGGGCAGTTTATCGCTCGCTGTTCCGCGATGAGGGAATCTTCGCCGAACGCCTGGCAGAAACTCGCCGTCGCTATGGCGATGATGCGCTGGTGCAGGAGATCATGGGTTTCATCGATGCGCAGAGCCATCGCGGCCTGATCCGCGCGAGCCTGCGCTGGGACGGCGAGGATGCCGCCTTCTGAAAAGTGGGGCGGGCGAAACGCGTTGAGCCCGGCATGCCACGACGCGACGGCTCAGTTCACGGAACGGGCAACCGAGTGGATCGGCTCGATGGTGGCGAATCGCTGGGGCGCTTCGGCGCCCTCCCGCTCGCAGATTGCGATCGCCATTCGGAGCACCCAGGCGGTGCCGGCGAGGCCGAGTGAGGTCGCCTCCTCGGCAAGCATCCTGAGGCACTGCACGATTCCACCGACGCTTGCTTCGCAGGAAATGGGCGTTTCGCGGGTGGCGTTCACCTCGGGCGATGGAGCCGAGGCTGCTTCCGGTTCGCGGGCCGGTTGGACCTGCCGGGCAGCGTGGAATTTCGGCAAGCAGAAGGATCCTCTGAAGATATTCGAATCTATGCCGCAATAGACGTGCTGCGGCAATCGGCAATAGTTTCCGGACGCAAATGGCACGACCGATGCACCGCCCGATAAAACCCGGAGCGCGACAGAGGCTGCGCGGCACGCTGCGGCGGCGTGGCGTGGCCGATAAGCAAAGCGGCCGCGGCCTTCGCCAGCACGGGTAATGGAAGGGCAGGCGGAAAGTCTCGGCATCCTTGCCGGCGGTGGCGCCCTGCCGGGGCGGGTCGCTGCCGCGGCGCGTGCGGCGGGTCGTCGTGTATTTGTGGTCGGGCTCGAAGGATTTGCGGATCCGGCGATTCTGGCACCCTATCCGCACGCTTTTGCCCGCGTGGGTGCGGCCGGACTCATTCGCGATCTGCTTCGCGCCCACGCTTGCCGCGAGCTCGTGATGGTGGGGTCGGTGCGCCGGCCGTCGCTGCTCGATGTCAGGCCCGACGCCCTAGCGGCGCGGTTGCTCGGCCGCATCGGCCGCACCGCCTTTGGCGGTGATGACGGACTGCTCTCGGCCATCGTGCGCGTTCTGGGCGAAGAGGGCTTCACGGTTGTCGGGGTCGAGAAGGTGCTGCGTGAGGCGGTTGGACCGGTCGGCTTGCTCTCGCGGGCTGCGCCCGACGCTGCGGCCATGGCCGATATCGAGCGCGGCATCACCGTTGCGCGCGCTCTTGGTGGCGTGGATGTGGGGCAAGGCTGCGTCGTGCAGCAGGGGATCGTGCTGGCGGTCGAGGCGGCGGAAGGCACTGACGCAATGCTGGCGCGAGCGGGCGCGCTGGCTCGCCCCGGCCCGGGCGGTGTGCTGGTGAAGCTGGTCAAGCCGGGGCAGGAGCGGCGGGCGGACCTGCCGACACTGGGACCGGAGACCATGCGCCTGGCGGGGGAAGCGGCGCTCCGCGGGGTCGCCTTCGAGGCTGGCGGCACGCTGATCGTCGATCGCTCGGCGACGATCGCTGCCGCCGATGCCCGGGGTATGTTCCTTCTCGGGCTCGATCCGGCTACCCTTGGCTTATCGATGCAAATGTGAGGCAAGGAGCGAGCGCATGAGCACAGGCGAGCCGCGGCTGCTGCACACGATGATCCGGGTCAAGAATCTGGATGCGAGTGTGAACTTCTACACGAAGTTGCTCGGCATGAAGGAACTGCGCCGGCGCGAGGTGCCGGAGGGAAAATATACGCTTGCCTTTGTTGGCTATGGCGACGAGGCGGATACGAGCGTCATCGAGCTTACCTATAACTGGGGCCAGGATGACGGCTACGAGCTCGGCACGGGATTCGGGCATCTCGCGGTGGGCGTTCCCGATGTCGCGGCAACGTGCAAAGAGTTGCGCGCGGTGGGGGCAAAGATCACGCGCGAGCCCGGACCGGTGAAGTTTGGCACGACGGTCATCGCCTTCGTCGAAGATCCGGACGGTTACAAGATCGAGCTCGTCCAGCGGGGGTAGCCCGCGAGCGCGTTGACCCGCCCGCGGCGAATCCCTAGTCTCCAGCCGCCGAAATTCCCGGCTGGGACCGATCGCGGGCAAAGGCGCCCGGCGGTCGTTCGGGGTCGAGGCGCGCGATACGGTGTGCCCGGAAGTTTCGGTGCTGAGCGCGACGTTGACTTTCCGGGACGGAGGGATGGCCGAGCGGCTGAAGGCGGCGGTTTGCTAAACCGTTATACGGTTAAACGACCGTATCGGGGGTTCGAATCCCCCTCCCTCCGCCAAATCAAGGACTTACATCGTCGCCGCCGTAGAAGCTGCAGGCGCTGGCGTCACTGTCGCGCCGCACGGTCACCCGGCATAGGTTCGGGCAAATGGGCGCAATCCTGCGCCAGATCCATGACGAGAGATTCTCCAGGGTCGCGGGTCCGAGATCGTTGATCTCATCCAGGAACCGATGATCCAGCGCGTTGCGGGTCTGCTCGAGAGTTCGATCGAGCAGACCGAGATCAACGATCATGCCGCTCTTGGGGTCGGGGTGGCCGCGAACGACCACCTCGGCGCGATAGGAATGACCATGGATCCGGCGGCTCGGCGCCACGTCCATCGTGCGCTGAAGCGTATGGGCAGCATCGAACCGGAACTCCTTGCTGAGCTCATGCATCAGCGGATGCCCATGTATTTGTGGGTCTGCAAGGAGAGCCGCCAACGTGGATGCTGCAGGCAGTAGGCAATCGCGGCTGCCGTGTTCGCGTCACGGTCAGGCCCGTCCAGAGGCTGAAGGAAGAAGTGATCGAAGGCAAGGGGCTCGAATGAAACGGGATCCACATCCTTCTGCGGAAAAACCAGCTTCAATTCGTTTCCGGAAGTTTGCGCGAGCGGTGTCGCTCCTTTCGGGCTGACCGTAATCCAGTCGATCCCGTGCGGTGCCGCGAGCGAGCCGTTCGTTTCGAGAGCAATTTCAAACTTCCGCCCATGGAGAGCAGAGACAAGCGGGTCATCGACTTGCAGCAACGGCTCGCCGCCGGTCAGCACAACGAAACGTCTGTCGCCGTCGCCGCCCCACATCCGCGCGATCGCTTTCGCGAGCGCATCCGTATCATCGAACCGGCCGCCACCTTCGCCATCGACGCCCACGAAGTCTGTGTCGCAAAAGTTGCAGGCTGCCATTGTCCGGTCGCGTTCACGACCGCTCCACAAATTGCAGCCGGCGAAGCGGCAAAAGACAGCCGGCCGGCCGGCATTGCGACCTTCGCCTTGCAACGAGTAGAAAATCTCCTTGACCGCGTAGCCCATCGCGTTCGGGACTCCCAGCCGACGCGCTCCTCGCAAGAACAGGAGCCTGCCGAAACATTCTCGCCAACCCTCTGTTCACGCCGATACGGCAGCCGCGGCCGGCGCATTTGGGCGCTGGTCGAGCCGCTCGACGGCCCACTGCGGATGCCGATATCGGCGCAGAAAGAATCCTCCTCCGTCACCATTGTTCCGCCGACGACAGCGAGATCCTAATCCGCAATCATCCTCTTCCGCCATTCGCGCGCCGCTCTCGTGGGGCGGCCGTTACTCGGCCGCCTCGGCGAGGGCAGGGTAGTCCGTATAACCTTCCGGGCCTTCGGCATAGAAGGTCGCAGCGTTCCAGGCATTGAGCGGCGCACGAAGCGCGAAGCGGCGCGTCAGATCGGGGTTGGCGATGAAGGGTTTGCCGAAGGCAACGGCATCCGCCTCGTTGGCAGAGAGCACGGCCTCCGCACTTTCACGGGTGAATCCTTCGTTCGCGATGTAGGTGCCGCCGAACGCCGCCTTGAGCGCGGGCCCAAGCCGGGGCTCCTTGAGGGATTCGCGCGCACAGATGAAGGCGATCTTGCGCCTGCCGAGCTCGTGCGCGACATAGCCGAAGGTGGCCGCAAGATCGGAATCGCCCATATCGTGAACGTCGGCACGCGGCGCGAGATGCATGCCGACCCGGCCTGCGCCCCACACGGAGACCACCGCATCCGTCACTTCGAGCATCAGCCGCGCCCGGTTCTCGATCGGGCCGCCATAGCGGTCACTGCGCTTGTTGCTGCCGTCCTGGAGAAACTGATCGAGCAGATAGCCGTTTGCCCCGTGGATCTCGACGCCATCGAACCCGGCCGCCTTGGCGTTCTCCGCACCTTTGCGAAACGCAGCGACAATCTCCGGTATCTCCTCGGTCTCGAGCGCGCGCGGCACCACATAAGGGCGCTCCGGACGCACGAGGCTCACATGGCCCTTGGGTGCGATCGCGCTCGGCGCCACCGGCAACGCCCCATCGAGATAGATCGGATCGGAGATGCGCCCGACATGCCAGAGCTGGAGCAGGATTGTTCCTCCGGCCGCATGCACAGCCTCGGTGACGATGCGCCATCCCTCGATCTGTTCTTCCGACCAGATGCCCGGCGTCCGGGGATAGCCGACACCCATCGGTGTTACCGACGTCGCCTCCGAAATGACGGCACCGGCCGCGGCGTGCTGAACATAGTAGTCGCGCATCATGGCGTTGGGCACGCGACCTGATCCGCTTGCGCGGGTGCGCGTCAGCGGCGCCATGAGGATGCGGTTGGGCAGGCGGAGATCGCCGATGGTGATCGGGTCGAAGAGCGTCGGCATAGGCGAAAAGCCCTCCACGGGAATGAACCATTGATGCCTCAGTTGGGCACACTGCTGCGACGCAACAAGACGGGGTGGTCACGGCTCCTGTCCCTTCCGGCATGCCTGCCGCGCGGAACAGGAGAGGTGGGTGCCTGCCGATCGGGCGCCCTTCCGCTCAGAACAGAAATCCCGTCTCCTGCAGGCCGCGCACCCGGCTGCTGCTCGCTCGGTTCGCCAGGCTCCGCGTCGCGCGACGCATTTCGACAAAGGCGTCGATCATGACATTCGCGTTCATGCCGATCCCTCTCATGAGGAGCAGGCTGATCGCGATCTGCTCTCGGAAGCGGAGAGGATGGTGCTCAT
>JASHRV010000022.1 GCA_030037175.1 Acetobacteraceae bacterium | reverse complement strand
GTCGCGCGCTGGGCCGAGGCGAGCGCCGACGGCGATCTTCAGGGCGGGGACCTGCCCGGCTGGCTCGCCGAGCTGTTCGGGCCGGCCGCGATCCTCGGCCTCGCCGACCGGCGCGGCGAGTGCATCCACGCCGCCTGCACGCATTGGCGGCGCTGCTTCGTCGAGCACAGCATCCGCCGCGCGCGCGAGGCGGACCTCGTCGTCGCGAACCACGCGCTGGTGATGGTGCAGGCGGCCTGGGGCGGGCTCGACGAGCCGGGCGTGCCGCTGCGCTATGTCTTCGACGAGGGGCATCACCTGTTCGATGCCGCCGACAGCGCCTTCGCGGTCGAGCTTTCCGGAGCGACGATGGCCGAGCTGCGCCGCTGGCTGCTGGGCGCCGAGGGCAGCCGCTCGCGGGCGCGGGGGCTTGCGTTCCGCATCGAGGAGCTGCTCGGGGAGAAGCCCGACCTGAGGGCGGCGCTCGAGCAGACGCTGGCGGCGGCGCGGACGCTGCCGGCACCGGGCTGGCAGGGGCGTCTCGGCGACGACGATGCCGGCGCGGAGGTGGTGCAGCTCTTTGGCGCCGGGCCGGCGGAGAGCCTGCTCCGTGCCGTCCGCGCGCAGGTGCGGGCGCGCGCCGCGGATGAGGCGGACAAGCCGGAGGCGGATCTCCATCCCGTCTCCGAGGCGCTGGCGGCGGCGGCGGATCGGCTCAAGGCGGCGCTCGGCCGGATCGAGCGGCCGCTCAAGGCGCTCGCCCGGGGGCTTGCGGCGCGGCTCGCGGACGAGGCCGAGACGCTGGAGCCGGTGCTGCGGCTCAGGATCGAGGCGGCGGTGCGCAGCCTGACGAGGCGGGCGCTGGCGCCGCTCTCGGCCTGGCAGGAGATGCTGGGCCGGCTGGAGCTGCCGGGGCCCCCGGCCGATGCGGCGCCCGAACAGGTGCATTTCCTGAGGCTCGAGCGGCGCGAGGGCAAGGAGCAGGACGCCGCCCTGCTCCGCCACTGGCTCGACCCCACCGAGCCTTTCGCGGCGACGCTCGGTGCGGCCGCGCATGGGCTGCTGGTGACGTCCGCCACGCTGCGCGACGCGGGACGGGCGGATGCGGAGCAGGCCTGGCGCGCGGCCGAGGCGCGCACCGGGGCCGCGCATCTTCCGGGGGCGCCGACGCGGGTCGCGGTCATGAGCCCCTTCGATTATGCCGCGCAGACGCGCGCCTTCATCGTCACCGATGTCGCTTTCGGCGATATTGCCGCGCTCGCCGCCGCCTACCGCGCGCTGTTTCTTGCCGCCGGCGGCGGCGCGCTCGGGCTCTTCACCGCGATCCGGCGGCTGCGCGCCGTTTATCCGCATCTCGCCGAAGCGCTCGAGGAGCGGGGCATTCCGCTCTATGCGCAGCATGTCGATGCGATGGACAATGCGACGCTCGTGGACATCTTCCGCACCGAGGAGGAGAGTTGCCTGCTCGGCACGGATGCGATGCGCGACGGGGTCGATGTGCCGGGGCGGGCGCTGAGGCTCGTCGTCTTCGACAAGGTGCCCTGGGCGCGGCCCGACATCCTCCATCGCGAGCGGCGGCTTCATCTCTCGGGCGGCGAGCCCGGCGCCTATGACGACCGCATCGCGAGGCTCCGGCTGCGGCAGGCCTTCGGGCGGCTGATCCGTGCCGGCAGCGATCGCGGCGCGTTCGTGCTGCTCGACCGGCGGATGCCTTCGCGGCTTCTTTCCGCCTTTCCCGAAGGGGTCGCGGCGCGGCGCGTCGGGCTTGCGGAGGCGGTTGCCGGCGTGCGCGATTTTCTCGCCGGGCATGCGTGATAGGCTGCGGTCATGCCGCCTGCGCACGAGCGTCTCGCCGCGCTGATCGCCGCCTCCCGCCGTGCCGTCGTCTTCACCGGCGCCGGCATCTCGACCGAGTCCGGCATTCCCGATTTCCGCAGCCCGGGCGGCGTCTGGAGCCGGATGAAGCCGATCTATTTCGACGAGTTCGTGAACGACGAGGAGCGCCGGCGCGAAGCCTGGCGCCGCGTCTTCGCCAATTCCTCGGGCTGGGTCGGGGCCAGGCCGAACGCGGGGCACCATGCGGTCGCGCGCCTCGTCGCCGCGGGCAAGGTTGCCGCGGTGATCACGCAGAACGTCGATAACCTGCACCAGGAGTCGGGCGTGCCGGCGGAGCGGGTGATCGAGCTGCACGGCAACGCAAGCTACGCGACCTGCCTCGCCTGCGGGCTGCGCCACGAGCTCGAGACGCTGCGGCAGAGCTTCCTCGGCCGCGATGCGATCCCTGAATGCCGGGAATGCGGCGGGCTGGTGAAGACCGCGACCATCTCCTTCGGCCAGGCGATGCCCGCCGAGGCGATGCGGCGGGCGGAGGAGGAGACTCTCGCCTGCGATCTCTTCATCGTGCTCGGCTCCTCGCTGGTCGTTTTCCCGGCGGCCGGATTCCCGCGGATGGCGAAGGAGAACGGAGCCCGGCTCGCCATCGTCAACCGCGAGCCGACCGCGCTCGACGGCCACGCCGACCTCGCCCTGCACGCGGAGATCGGCCCGGCGCTCTCCGCGATGGTGCTGCCCCGGTGAGTGCCCCTGTGAGTGCCCTCTGGCGCTTGATCTCGCCGCCCGCTTCCCCCACCGTGCGCCCCCTCTCACGGAGATATCCATGCCCGCCCCCAAGGCGCTCGATCCCCAGGAAGCGCTGGTCTGCACGATGGTGCTGGTCGCCGCCGCCGATGGCGGCCTGACCGACCGCGAGATCGGCGCGATGGTCGGGCTCGTGCAGAGCCTGCCCATCTTTCACGATTTTTCGTCCGAGCGCCTCAAGGTCGCGACCGACACGGCGGTGAGCCTGCTCGGCGAGACCGACGGGCTTGCCCACGCCGCACGCCTGATCTGCGCAGCGCTCGAACCCCGGCTGCGCGAGACTGCCTATGTGCTTGCCTGCGATGTCATCGCCGTCGATCAGAACGCACGCCAGACCGAGCTCGAAATGCTCGCGCTGGTGCGCAAGGAGCTCAGCATCGACCCGCTCGTCGCCCATGCGCTCGAACGCGGCTCCCGCGCCCGCCAGCAGAGCCGGTGAGGCCATGGGACGAAGCGCACTGGCGTGCCGGCGGTTGGCGTAACCTTGTTTCGGACGTCTCCATGACCCCCATCATCGGACTGCCCGCCTGCGCGAAAGAAGCGGGCGAACATCTCTTCGCTTCGACCCCGGCCCGTTACGGCAAGGCGCTGATCGGCGCGGCCGGGGCGCTGCCGGTTCTCATTCCGCCCGAGGGCGAGGCGATGCTCGCCGTGCTCGACCGGCTGGACGGGCTTCTCTTGCCCGGCAGCCCTTCGAACGTCGCGCCGGCGCATTACGGCGACGAGTCGGATCTCACGCCCGGGCGGCACGATCTTGCGCGCGACGGGACCGTGCTGCCGCTGATCCGCGCGGCACTTGCCCGCGGCCTGCCGGTGCTTGCCATCTGCCGCGGCATTCAGGAGCTCAACGTCGCCCTCGGCGGGACGCTGCACCAGCAGGTGCAGTGCCTTCCGGGCCGGCTCGATCATCGCGGCGGCGAAGGCACGGCCGCCGAGCGCTATCGGCCCAAGCACGCGGTCGCGCTCGAGGGCGGCATCGCGGATCTGCTCGGGCGGGGCGAGATCCTCGTGAACTCGCTGCACGAGCAGGCGATCGACCGGCCGGGAGAGGGCGTCATCGTCGAGGCCCGGGCGCCCGACGGCACGATCGAGGCGGTTCGCGTGGCGGGCGGTTCCTTCGCCTTCGGCGTGCAGTGGCACCCCGAATGGGATGTTCTTGCCTTTCCCGATCGCGCCGCGCTGTTCGCCGCGTTCGGGCGCGCCGCGCGGGCATACGGCACCGGGTTGCGCAAGGCCGCCTGAGCCAGGAAGGAGCGGCGATGGATCTCGGGCTCGGCGGCAGGACGGCGCTCGTCAGCGGCGGATCGAAGGGGATCGGGCGCGCGGCTGCTTCGGCGCTCGCCGCCGAGGGAGTCGGCATCACGCTCGTCGCGCGGAACCCGGAGGGGCTCGCCGCGGCGGCGGCTTCGATCCGCGCCCGATCGCAGGTGCCGGTGGCGACGGTCGCGGCCGATCTTTCCCGCGAGGAGGAGGTGGAGCGCGTCGCCGCCTCGGTGGAGACACCCGATATCCTCGTCAACAATGCGGGCGCTATTCCGCCGGGCAGCCTTGCCAAGGTGGACAACGAAACCTGGCGCGCGGCGTGGGACCTCAAGGTGTTCGGCTACATCTCCCTCGCGCGCGCGATTCATGCGCGCATGGCCGCGCGCGGTTCGGGCGTGATCGTCAATGTCATCGGCGCCGCGGGCGAAAAATTCGACCCGGATTACATCGCCGGCTCCGCCGGCAACGCCGCGCTGATGGCCTTCACGCGCGCGCTCGGCCGCGCGAGCCCGGCCCATGGCGTGCGCGTCGTCGGGATCAATCCGGGCCCGGTCGAGACCGAGCGGCTGGTGATGCTCCAACGCGCGCGCGCCGAAAAGGACTTCGGCGATCCCGAACGCTGGCGCGAGTTTCTTTCCCATATGCCCTTCGGCCGCCCGGCGGCGCCCGAGGAGATCGGCGCCGCGGTCGCTTTTCTCGCAAGCCCGCGCTCCGGCTACACGAACGCGACGATTCTCACGATCGACGGCGGCGGATAAATCAACCCGGCACGAATCGGAAAAGCGAAAAATTCCTCGAAATTGAGCCGGAACATTCTGCACGCAAAGCGTGCGGACGCGCCCCGCAACGTTCCATGCGCGTTATCCACAGGCATGATCGCGGAATTTTCACGCCGCTGAAACGGGGCATCCAAGACCGCGTCATGGACGAGCATTAAGGTCCGAGCGGGGCCCCACGATTCGCGATCACACAAAACGGGGTGGACAATCATGCAAGGAAGAAGCCTGCGCCGCGCGTTCTACGCCGGCGTATCGACGATTGCCATGTGCATGCCGGCCGCGGCGCCCGTCCTCGCAGCACCTTTCGGCGGCCCGAACGACAACGATACGGTGACGCCGATCAAGCACGTGATCATCATCATCGGCGAGAACCGCACCTTCGATCAGGTGTTCGGGGCCTACAAGCCGACGAACGGCCAGCACGTGCTCAACCTCCTTTCCGAAGGCATCATCAACTCGGACGGCACGCCCGGCCCGCACTTCGCGGCCGCGGTGCAGAACCAGGCTTCCGACACCACGAGCTACGCGATCAGCCCGGCGATCACGGGACCCTATGCGACGCTGCCGCCGCCCAACACCGGCGGCACCCCGGAGGTCGCGAGCAACACCAACCCGCCGCCGTTCGCCACTCTCGCCGCCGCCGCGGCCGCCGATTATGGAATTCTGCCGCCGGCCATCCCCCTCCTGACCCAGGGCGCTTCGGGGCTGCCCACCGATAGCGTCGATACGCGCATTCCCAACGCGACGATGCTGCCGAGCGGGCCGTTCCGGCTGAGCCCCGGCATCACCGACAATGATTACGCGAACAGCCCGGTGCACCGGTTCTACCAGATGTGGCAGCAGGCGGACTGCTCGACCTCCTATGCCACGACCGCCGACCCGAGCGGCTGCCGGGAGGATCTCTTCCCGTGGGTCGAGGTCTCGGTCGGCGCGGGCTCGAACGGTGCGCCGCAGCCCTCGCCCTTCACCGACGAAAGCACCCACGAGGGCGCGACCTCGATGGGCTTCTATGACATGGCCGCGGGCGATCTCCGCTTCTTCAAGAAGCTCGCCGACGAATACACGATCGGCGACAACTACCACCAGGCGGTGATGGGCGGCACCGGCGCCAACCACATCATGCTCGGCTCCGGCGACGATTTCTGGTACAGCAACGGCAAGGGCACCCCCGAGATCCCGCCGGCGAACGAGATCGAGAACCCGAATCCCCAGCCGGAAACCAACAACTGGTACACGCAGGACGGCTATTCCGGCGGCTCCTATTCCGAATGCGCCGACACGTCGCAGCCCGGCGTCGCCCCGATCGTCGATTACCTGAAAGCGCTGAAGGACCATCCGAGCCCCAACTGCCAGCCGGGACACTACTACCTGCTCAACAACTACAACCCCGGCTATTT
>JASHRV010000174.1 GCA_030037175.1 Acetobacteraceae bacterium | reverse complement strand
CGGACGGGCAGATCTTTCTGGAGACCGAGCTTTTCTTCAAGGGCATCCGCCCGGCGGTGAATGTCGGGATCAGCGTCTCGCGCGTGGGCTCGGCGGCGCAGATCAAGGCGATGAAGCAGGTTGCCGGGCGCATCAAGCTCGAGCTCGCGCAGTATCGCGAGATGGCGGCGTTCGCGCAGTTCTCCTCCGATCTCGATGCGGCGACGCAGAGGCTGCTCGCGCGCGGCGCGCGGCTGACCGAGCTTCTGAAGCAGCCGCAATATCATCCGATGCCGGTCGAGGAGCAGGTGGCGGTGATTTTCTGCGGCGTGCGCGGCTATCTCGACGGGATCGATATCGGGCGCATCGGCGCCTTCGAGAGCCAGTTCCTTTCCGAGCTCAAGGCGCGCGATGCCGAGGTGCTGGCGGCGATCCGCACCGACCGCGAGATCAAGCCGGAGATAGAGAAAAAGCTGAGCGCTTTTCTCGAGTCCTTTGCAAAGACGTTTGCCTGAGGGTTTGGAGCTTTCCCGATGCCCAGCCTGAAGGCGCTCAGGATCCGCATCAACTCGGTCCGCTCGACGCAGAAGATCACGAGCGCGATGAAGATGGTCGCGGCCTCGAAGCTGCGCCGGGCGCAGGTGCAGGCGGAGGCGGCGCGGCCCTATGCCGAGCGGATGGAGCGGATGCTGAGCGAGCTCGCCGCCTCGGTTGCCGGGAACAAGGCGGCGCCGCGGCTTTTGGTGGGCACGGGCAAGGAGGACACGCACCTTATTGTTGCGGTGACGGCCGATAGGGGGCTGTGCGGGGCCTTCAACAGCAATGTCGGCCGCGCGGTGCGCACCCTCGTGCAGAAGCTCGAGCGCGAGGGCAGGAAGGTCAAGATTTTCTGCCTTGGCCGCAAGGGGCGCGATTTTCTGCGGCGCGATTTCGCCGATCGCATCGTGGGCGATGTGAGCTTCGCGGGGAAGCGGCGGATCGGGTTCGCCGATGCCGAGGAGATCGCCGTTCGCATCACGTCGATGCTGAACGAGGGCGGGTTCGATGTCTGCACGCTGGTGTTCAACCGCTTCCAGTCGGTGATGTCGCAGGTGACGACCGAGGCGCAGCTGATTCCGGCGCCGCCGCCGGAGGCGGCTGCGGCGCCAGAGGCGGGTTCCGCAATGCGGGCGATGTATGAGTTCGAGCCGGACGAGGAGACGATTCTGGCCCGGCTGTTGCCGCGGAACCTTGCGATCCAGATCTACAGCGCGCTGCTCGAGAGCGCGGCGGGCGAGCAGGGGGCGCGGATGACGGCGATGGACAGCGCCACGCGCAACGCGGGCGACATGATCAACCGCCTGACGCTCAACTACAACCGCACGCGCCAGGCGAACATCACGAAAGAGCTGATCGAGATCATCTCCGGCGCCGAGGCCGTCTGAGGGATCGGGAAGACTCAGAGCGTGATGACCGAAGGCGGAATCGCCGTAGGTCTGAATCACGCGGGAGAAACAGAGAGCGAGAGCGGGATGGGTGAGCGCGAGCGATCCCATCTCGATCGAGAGCGTGATGACCGAAGGCGGAATCGCCGTAGGTCTGAATCACGCGGGAGAAACAAAGAGCGAGAGCGGTTTGCGTGAGCCTTGGCGAACGCAAGCCGCTCCAGGATCGAGGAGCCGGGAATGGCGAAGAACATCGTCGGGCGGGTGACGCAGGTGACGGGCGCGGTGGTGGACGTGCAGTTCGAGGGCGATCTGCCGTTCATCCAGAACGCGCTGCACACCAAGATCGGCGAGAGGCAGCTCGTGCTCGAGGTGGCGCAGGAGCTCGGCGAGAAGACGGTGCGCTGCATCGCCATGGACACGACCGACGGGATGGTGCGCGGCCAGGAGGTGGTGGACACGGGCGGGCCGATCACCGTGCCGGTGGGGCCGGAGACGCTGGGGCGGATCCTCAACGTGATCGGCGATCCGGTGGATGAGCGCGGGCCGATCGAGACCAAGCTCAGGATGCCGATCCATCGCGACGCGCCCTCGTTCGAGGAGCAATCGACCTCGGCCGAGATCCTGGTGACGGGGATCAAGGTGGTGGATCTGCTCGCCCCGTACCTCAAGGGCGGCAAGACGGGGCTTTTCGGCGGCGCCGGCGTGGGCAAGACGGTGCTGATCCAGGAGCTGATCAACAACATCGCCAAGGCGCATGGCGGTGTTTCGGTGTTCGCGGGCGTGGGCGAGCGAACGCGCGAGGGCAACGACCTCTATCACGAGATGATCGATGCCGGGGTGATCAAGCTCGACGGCCCGGGCTCGAAGGTGGCGCTGGTTTACGGGCAGATGAACGAGCCGCCGGGGGCGCGGGCGCGGGTCGGGCTTTCGGGGCTGACGCTGGCGGAATATTTCCGCGACGAGGAGGGCCAGGACGTGCTCTTCTTCGTCGACAACATCTTCCGTTTCACGCAGGCCGGCGCCGAGGTTTCGGCGCTGCTCGGGCGCATTCCCTCCGCGGTGGGCTATCAGCCGACGCTGGCGACCGACATGGGCGCGCTGCAGGAGCGCATCACCTCGACCAAGAAGGGCTCGATCACCTCGGTGCAGGCGATCTATGTGCCGGCGGACGATCTGACGGACCCGGCGCCGGCGACCTCGTTCGCGCATCTCGACGCGACGACGGTGCTTTCGCGGCAGATCGCGGAGCTCGGGATCTATCCGGCGGTCGATCCGCTCGATTCGACCTCGCGCTCGCTCGACCCGCGGGTGGTGGGCGACGAGCACTACAATGTCGCGCGCGAGGTCCAGCGCATCCTGCAGACCTACAAATCCTTGCAGGACATCATCGCGATTCTCGGGATGGACGAGCTTTCGGAGGACGACAAGCTGGTTGTCGCGCGGGCGCGGAAGCTCCAGCGCTTCCTTTCGCAGCCGTTCCATGTGGCCGAGGTGTTCACGGGCTTCCCGGGCGTGTTCGTTCCGGTTGCGGACACGATCCGCAGCTTCAAGGCGATCTGCGCGGGCGAGTACGACCATCTGCCGGAGGCGGCGTTCTACATGGTCGGCACGATCGAGGATGTCGTGAAGAAGGCCGAGTCCCTCAAGGCGACAGCCTGAGGCGGCGCGCATGCCGGTGGCGCTGGAGATCGTGAGCCCGGAGAAGCTTTTGCTTTCGCGGCCCGTGGATATGGTGGTGGTGCCGGCGGAGGAGGGCGATATCGGCGTGCTGCCGGGGCATGCGCCGATGATCGTGACGCTGCGCGGGGGCTTCGCGAGCCTCTATGAGGGCGGCAAGGTGACGACGAAGCTCTTCATCGCGGGCGGGTTCGCCGAGATCACGCCGGAGCGCTGCACGGTGCTGGCGGACGAGGCGCATCCGGCCGCCGAGCTTTCGAAGGCGGAGGGCCAGCGGCGGCTGGCGGCGGCCGAGCAGGCGTGGGAGGCTGTGGACAAGATGGATGTCGCGGCGCGCGATGCGGCGCTGGCGGCGCTGCAGGTGGCGCGGGCGATGGTGGACGCGGCCGAGGCGCCGTGAGCGCCACACGCTTGACAGGGAACGGGGGGGAGGCGCAGGCGAAGAGAAGCGGATAAGCGGGGATCGGGAATCGGGGCCGGCGCACGCCATGAAGCACTGGAATATCGACGAGGTGCCCTGGGAGCGGTTCGATGCGGCGAAGGTCGATCCGGCGATCGTGCCGCTGGTGAAGGCGGCGGCGATGGTCGAGCGCAACGGCACCGACTACGCCCGCTATCTCAACAACGTGTTTGTCGACGATCCCGATTTCCGCCGGGCGGCCGACAACTGGGCGGTCGAGGAAGTGCAGCACGGCGATGCGCTCGGCCGCTGGGCGATGCTCGCCGACCCGGCCTGGGACTATGAGGCGGCTTTTGCCCGCTACCGGGCGGGCTACAGCCTGCCGCTGGAGGCGAGCCAGTCGGTGCGCGGGTCGCGGACGGGCGAGCTGATCGCGCGCTGCATGGTCGAGACCGGGACCTCCTCCTACTATTCCGCGCTCGGGGAGGCGACCGAGGAGCCGGTGCTCAGGATGATCTGCCGGCTCATCGCCGCGGACGAGTTCCGGCACTTCAAGCTTTTCTACGACCATATGCGCCGCTATCTCGGGCGCGAGCGCATCGGCGTGCTGAGGCGGCTCAGGATCGCGGCCGGGCGCATCACCGAGAGCGAGGACGACGAGCTCGCCTTCGCGTTCCATTGCGGCAACGAGCCGGAATCCACCGCCTACCGGCACGAGCAGTGCATCGCCGCCTACTTTGCCCAGGCGATCGGCTATTACCGCTTCCGCCATGTCGAGCGCGGCATGGGGATGATCTTCAAGGCGGTCGGCCTGCCGCCGCGCGGCCGGCTTTCCGATCTCTCGGCGAAGCTGGCCTGGCGGGTGATGCAGTACCGGCGCGGGCGATTCGCGGCGCGGCTCGCGACCTGACCAGGGGGCTTTGCCCCCTGGACCCCCACTGGGGCCCAAGGGTTCAAGTATGGGAGGCCCCAGACCCCATCCGCTTTCTAAAAATAATGGATTGCAAAGGCTCCGCCTTTGCCGGGGGCGGGGCTCCCATCGCGCTTGCGCGATGGGAGCCCCGGTGCAGGGGCAGAGCCCCTTGCCGGAGGCGAAGCCTCCGACCTTGTTTTTCTCCACTTCCCCGCGGGCGGTTTCGGCTCAGTCGGCCGCGGCGCGTTGTCCGGAAAGCTCGGCCCCGGCATCCTCCGCGAGCCGCATCGAGACCGGCACCGAGATCGCCGCGATCGCCGCCACGGCGAGGAAGGCCGCGCTGTAGTCGCCGTACAGGGGCCGCGGATGTCCGAACAGCTTCGTGGAGATTTCGAGCGCGGCCGCCCCCGTTGCGACGCCGACCGTCAGCGAGAGCTGCTGGGCGGTGCTGTAGAAGCTGGTCGCGGCGCTCATCTTCCCCGGCGGCACGTCGGCGAACGCGATCGAGTTGAATCCGGTGAACTGCAGGGAGCGGAAAAACCCGCCTGCGAGCAGCACCGCATAGATGCAGGCCAGCGGCCATTGCGGCCGGAACCCCGCGCACATCGCAATGGTCGCGACCGCGATCGCGCCGTTGAAGACGAGCGTCGAGCGAAAGCCGAACCGGCGCAACGCGTATTGCGCGCCGGGCTTCATCACCAGCGCGCCGGCCGAGCTCGCGAAGGTGATCATCCCGCTTTGCGCAGCACTCATCCCGAAACCCACCTGGAGCATCAGCGGCAGCAGGAAGGGCAGGGCGCCGATGCCGACGCGAAAGAGGCTCCCCGCCATCACCGAGAGGCCGAAGGTGGGGATCCGCATCAGCGAGAGATCGACGAGCGGATGCTCGGTCATCCGCGCGTGAAAATAATAGGCCGCGGCTGCGATCGCCCCGATCGCCGCCATTCCGAAGCTCATGGTCGGCGAGACCGCGCCCCGGCTCGCCAGCTCGAAGCCGTACATCAGGCCCACCAGCGCGACGGCGGTGAAGAAGAGCCCGATCCAATCGAACCTGCCGGCGGGCGCGGCCTCGATTTCCTCGATGAAGCGGCTCACCAGCACGACGCCGAGCACCCCGATCGGCACGTTGATGTCGAAGACCCAGTGCCATGAGACGTACGTGACGATGAAGCCGCCGACCGGCGGGCCGAGCACCGGCCCGAGGAGGGCGGGAATGCTGAGGAAGGCCATCGCCGCGACGAGCTCGCTCTTCGCCACCGTTCTGAGCAGCACCAGTCGCCCGACCGGCACCATCATCGCCCCGCCGATCCCCTGGATGATGCGCGCGAGCACGAGGAACGAGAGGCTTTCCGCCCGTCCGCAGAGGATCGAGCCGAGCGTGAAGATGATGATCGCCATGCGGAACACGCTGCGGCTGCCGAAGCGGTCGGCGATCCATCCGCTCGCGGGAATGAAGACGGTGAGGCTCAAAAGATAGGAGGTGAGCGCCACGCTCATGTTGACCGGCGCGGTGTGGAAGGCGCGCGCCATCGTCGGCAGCGCGGTTGCGACGACCGTCGAGTCGAGATTCTGCATGAAGAGCGCGCAGGCGACGATCAGGGCGATGATGCGCGCGCGCCGGGACATTGCCGGCTGGAGCGACCCGCGCGCCGGCCGGGCGATTCGCAATCCGCTGGGCATTGGCCGATCATCGCCCCGCCGGATGCGGCCGAGAACCCCTCGCGGACGCGAAGCGGTCCTGCATTTCACCCCTGGATTGTGATGTTCTGTTACACGAACGCCTCTGCCGCGCCGCTTCCGGCGCCCACCCGCAAGAGGCGGAGAGAGGCCGCGCTAGAGCGTGATCGCCGAAGGTGGGGGAACCGGAGGCGTGAATCACGCCGGGAAAACAAAGGCTAGAGCGGGATAAGTGAGCGAGAGCGAACGCATCCCGCTCTAGGGAAGGAGCACGGTGCTGCCGGTGGTCTGCCGGCTCTCCAGCGCGCGATGCGCCGCCGCCGCCTCGGCGAGCGGAAATGTCTGGTTGACGCGGATCTTCACCGCGCCGCTGCCCACCACATCGAAGAGCTCGCCCGCCATCCGCTCGAGATCGGCGCGCTTCGCCGCATAGGTCGCAAGGGTCGGCCGGGTCAGGAAGAGGCTGCCCTTCGCCGCCAGGATCGCGATATCGACCGGCGCCACCGGCCCCGACGCGTTGCCGAAGCTCACCATCATCCCGAGCGGGGCGAGGCAGTCGAGGCTCGCCATGAAGGTGTCCTTGCCGATGCTGTCATAGACGACCGGCACCATGGCCCCGCCGGTGATGCGCTTCACCTCCGCCGCCAGGTTCTCGTGCCCGATGATCGCATGGTCCGCGCCGTTCGCCCGCGCGAGCTCCGCCTTTTCCGGTGTCGAAACGACCCCGATCACGCTCGCGCCGAGATGCTTCGCCCACTGGCACATGATCAGCCCGACCCCGCCGGCGGCCGCATGCACCACGATCGTCTCGCCGCGCTTCACCGGATAGGTCCGGCGCAGCAGGTACTGCGCCGTCATCCCCGCCAGCATCATCGCCGCGGCGGTCTTGAAGTCGATATTGTCCGGCAGCTTGAGCAGCCGGTCGGCCGCGATCACCCGCCCCGTCGCATAGGCGCCCATCGCCCCGGTGCCGTACGCCACCCGCTCGCCCGGCTTGAACCCCTCGACCCCGGCGCCCACCGAGACCACCGTTCCCGCGCCTTCCATCCCCGGCGTGAACGGCAGGCCGGGCGCCTTGTAGAGCCCGGAGCGGAAATAGACATCGACGAAATTGAGCCCGACCGCCGCCTGGCGCACCAGCACCTCGCCCGGCCCCGGCTCGGGCGTCGGCACGTCCTCCCATTGCATCACCTCGGGGCCGCCGGCCTGGTGAATACGGATCGCCTTCGTCATGGTCTTGCCTCGTTGGTTGCGAAGTTCGCCTTGCCGCCGGCGCGAAACAGCTCGCCGGGACCACGCACCTCTGCCTCGCGCGCCAGCAGCGCCCGCTTTGTCGCCACTCCTCCCGGCGCCGAAAATCCGCCGATCCCGCCCGCCGCCAGCACGCGATGGCACGGAATGATGATCGGGATCGGGTTCCTCCCCACGGCCCGCCCGACGGCACGGGCCGCGAGCGGCCCGGCTGCCCCCACCGCGGCGGCGATTTCGCCGTAGGTCCGCGTCTCGCCATAGGGGATGGCCCGCAGCGCGGCCCACACAATGCGCTCGAAGCTGCTTCCCGCGGGCGCGAGCGGCAGGTCGAATGCCTCCTCGATCCCCGCGAAATAGCGCTCGAGGCACGCCCGCGCGCGCCGCAGCAGCGCCGTCTCCCGGCTCTCGCCGACCGGCCGCCAGCCAAGCTCCGCGATCGCCCCCGCCTTCTCGCGCAAGCTGAGCGGGCCGAGCGGGGTTACAACC
>JASHRV010000173.1 GCA_030037175.1 Acetobacteraceae bacterium | reverse complement strand
GAGGCCGGACGACGACCCGGGCGGAAACTCGTTGCGGCTGCTTCCTTCCGGACCTGACCGGGTTCGCGAGGCGCCCGTCCATCGCCGACCCCCCGACGCTTAGTTAGCATGCGCACCCCTCGCCGTCAGCGGGTTGTCGGGGCGGCGGGTGCGTGCGAGTTTTCGGCCATGCCAGCGCAGGCTCCCGGCCCCCGGTTTGATCCTTGGTTCTGATCCTCGCCCGCCATCCGAACCCCTATACCGGCAGCCCGCTCGATCGGGCCGTGCACCGGCGGGAGGATGCGGCGTGGATCGGGGCGGCGCTCGCCGATCCCGCGAGCCTCTTCGTGCCGATCCGCGAGGCGAAGAGCCTGCTGCGCGGGTCGGCCGCCGGCAGCCCCGAGGCGGTGTTCCTGCCCGGCGCGGCGGGGGCCGGGTTCTGTGCGCCGGACGGCGCGGCGGATGGGGAGACGACGTTTCCGTGGGCCTTTCTCGGCCTGATGGGCGGGCGGGCGGTGTTCGCCTTCGATCTCGGCTCGGCCGATCCCGCCCGGTTGCCCGAGGGCACGGGAGGGGAGTTCGTCGATATCCGCTCGGTGCCCGGCCTGCTGCCGCCCGGGGAGGCGGCCGTGCTCGCCCATGCGCGGGGGCTGATGCACTGGCGCTCGCGGACGCGGTTCTGCGGGGTTTGCGGCACGGCGGCGGCGGCGGCGAGCGCGGGGCACGTGATGCGCTGCCCGAACTGCGGCGCCCAGCATTTCCCGCGCACCGACCCGGCCGTGATCATGCTGGTGACCGATGGGAGGCGGGCGCTGCTCGGGCACTCGCACCGCTTTCCGCGGGTCGCGATGTATTCGACGCTCGCGGGCTTCGTCGAGCCGGGGGAAAGCCTCGAGGAGGCGGTGGCGCGGGAGGTGGGCGAGGAGACGGGCGTGCGCGTGGGGCGGGTCGATTACCATTCGAGCCAGCCCTGGCCGTTCCCGGGCTCGATCATGCTCGGCTTCTATGCCGAGGCGCTCTCCGAGGAGATCACGATCGACCCGGAGGAGCTGCGGGACGCGCGGTGGTTCAGCCGCGACGAGATCGCGGCGCATGAAAGCCATGGCTTCAGCCTGCCGCGGCCGGATTCGATCGCGCGGCGGCTGATCGAGGACTGGATGGCGAGCGGGTAGCGGGGCGCCGCCGCCTGGGCGATTGCCTGGGCGGTTGCCTGGGCGGTTGCCTGGGCGGTTGCCTGGCTGGGGCCGGAATGTGTAACGTTTACGTTGCATTTCCGGATGGGCACGCTCCGCTTCGCGCATGGAACAGCACATGCCCCTCGGGGCCGGGACCTCCGTGCGGCGCTTGGGCCTGCGCGTCGCGGGCGAGCGGGGCGCGGCGGCCGGGGCGGAGCTTTTCGCGCGTTGGCTCGCGGCCGAGCATGAGCGGTTCGTCCTGTGGTTGCCGGTGGCGCTGCTCGGCGGCGTGCTCGCCTATTTCGAGCTCGATCATGAGCCGGCGCTGTGGCTGGGCCCGTCGATTGCCGGGGCGGGTCTTGCGGCGGCGGTCATGTTCCGGCGGTGGCCGGTCGGGCGGGCGCTCGGGCTGCTGCCGCTGGCCTTCGGGCTCGGCATCGCTGCGGCCACGTTCGCCACCGCCGGCGCTCCGCCGCTCGCAGCCCTGCCGCACCGGGCGGTGATCCTCACGGGGCGCGTCGCCGCGGTCGAGACGCTGCCGGAGGGAAGCAGGATCACCATCGCCCGCCCGAGCATCGACGGCGCGGCGCCGATCGCGCGCAGCCTTCGCGTGCGGTTGCGGCGGGGCGATCCGGGTGGGCTCGCGCCGGGCGATACCGTGCGCGTGCGGGCGCTGGTCGAGCCGCCGTCGGACCCCTCCTATCCGGGCGCGTGGGACGTCCAGCGCGACGCGTTCTTCTCGGGGCTTGGCGGATACGGCTTCGCTCTCGGCCGGGCGAGCCGGCTTGCCGCGGCGCCGCGCGGCGCGATCGCGGAACGATTCGAGGCGCTGCGCGAGGGGATCGCCGATCGCATCCGGGCGGCGCTGCCGGACGCGGTGGGCGCGATCGCGGCGACGCTGATGACCGGGCTCTCGACCGCGATTCCGGAGCCCGACCGCGCCGCGTTCCGCGATTCGGGCCTCGCCCATCTGCTCGCGGTGGCGGGGCTGCATATCGGCATCGTCATGGGCTTTGCGTTTGCGCTGAGCCGTGCGCTGCTCGCTCTTTCCGAGCGGGCGACGCTCTATTTCCCGACCAAGCAGATCGCCGCCTTCGCGGCGCTGGCCGTGGGCGGGGCCTATCTGCTGCTCACCGGCGCGCATCTGCCGATCGAGCGCAGCTTCGCGATGGCAGCACTCGCGGTGCTGGGGCTCGCGGCCGGGCGGCGGGTGATCTCGCTCCGGAGCCTCGGGCTCGCGGCGGTCGTGCTGCTGCTGCTCGCGCCGGCCTCGGCGGTGGGGGTCAGCTTCCAGATGAGCTTTTCGGCCGTGCTCGTGCTGATTTCCGGCTACGAGGCGCTCAGGCCCTGGCTTGCCCGCGTGAACGGGGCGCGGAGCTGGCTGCGGCGGATGGGCGGGCACGTGCTGGCGCTGGCGCTGACGAGCCTGCTCGCGGGCACCGCCTCGCTCCCGTTCGCCGCCTATCATTTCGGCCATATCCAGCTCTACTACGTGCTCGCCAATATCGTGGCGGTGCCGGTGACGGCGCTTTGGGTGATGCCGGCGGGGCTGATCTCGCTGCCGCTGATGCCGCTTCATCTCGAAGGGCTCGCGCTCGTGCCGATGGGGCTCGGCGTGCGCGTGCTGCTGATGATCGCGCATGGGGTGGCGGCGCTGCCGGCGGCGCGGGTCGCGGTGCCGCCGATGCCCGCCTGGGGGCTCGCGGTCGTGGCGCTCGGGCTTGCCTGGCTCTGCCTTTGGCGCTCGCGGCTGCGGCTCGCCGGCATTCCCATTCTCTTCTTTGGCCTCGCGACCCCGATGCTGGCGCCGCCGCCGGATATCCTCGTTTCCGAGACGGCCGGGCTGATCGGGTTTGCCACGCCGGCCGGCGTCTTCGTCGCCCGGACCGGACGGGGCGCTTCGGCTTTCACCCGCGATGCGTGGCAGCTTCTCTGGCGCTCGGGGCCGTTCCAGGCGCTGCCGCAGACAGGCGTGGTGGCGGGCGGCGCGCTCCGCTGTGCACGGGACGAGTGCCTGTTCCGGCCGCATCCCGGCGGGCCGGCCGCGCTCTTGCTGCGGGGGAAGGATCCGCCGGCCTCCTGCCCGGATGCGGCGCTGGTGCTCGCGCCGGGCGTTGAGCGGGACGAGTGCGCGGGCATCGCAACGATTGATCGAGACAGCGTGTGGCGGAACGGGGCCTATGCGGTGTGGCTCGACCGGGGCGTGCGGGTGCTCTCCGATCGGGGCCTGCGCGGCGATCGCCCCTGGGTGCCGGGCGGCGGAGCGGCGGCGCGCGGGGCCGCCCGGCTTCCTATGGCCCAGCTTCCCATGGCCCAGCTTCCCATGGCCAAGACCATTCCGCTGCCGCCGTGAGGCGGGCCCGATAAGCCCGGAATGGACAAGCTCGGGCGGCTCGCGATAGCTCGCATCCATGCCACTCATCACCGCGGTTGCCCGGTTGGCGCGCCGTCTTGAACGCGCGCTCCGGGACGCGCTCGATGCGGCGCTCGTGCCGGTCGGGGTCGGGCTCGCCTGGCTCGACCGGCGCCCGACGCTGCGTTCGGCCACGCCGATCGCGGAGGGCGCGCTCGGCCCGAAGGTCGTCGTTTTCTGCCATTACGACCGCGCCGGGCGGATTCGCGAGGATCTGCGGCTCTATCTCGCCGAGCTCGCGCGCTGCGGCTTCGCCATCGTCTTCGTGAGCAACGCGCCGCGGCTTGAACCCGAGGAGATTGTTTTCCTGCAGAAACATTGCGCAGGCGTGATCATGCGCCGGAACGCGGGCTTCGATTTCAGCGCCTGGAAGGATGCGCTTCTCGCCTACGGATTGCCGCGCCCGGAAACCGAAATGCTGGTGCTCGCGAACGATAGCGTATACGGCCCGCTCCGACCGCTCTGGCCGGCGCTTGGGGCGATCGATTTTTCGGCCGCGGATCTCTGGGCGCTGACCGATAGCTGGCAGGTGCGCTACCATCTCCAGTCCTATTTTCTGATCGCCGGCCCGCGCGTGCTCGAGAGCGCGACATGGAAGAGGTTTTGGCGCAGCGTGCGGCCGCTCGCCTTCAAGCGCTGGGTGATTCGCCGCTTCGAGATCGGGCTCTCCCAAGCGATGCTGGGCGCGGGCTTTCGCCTTCGCGCGGTGTGGCCGTACGACGTGGTTCTTGCCGACGCCGTGGGGGCGCCGGCGGGCGAAGCGGACCGGGACGCCGATCCGCTGCTCGCGGCCGGGCGGCGGCACGAGCGGCGGATCCGCAAGGCGATCGCCGAGAGCCTGCCGCTCAATCCGACGAGCGATCTCTGGCGCGCTCTGCTCCGCCGCGGCTACCCCTTCCTCAAGCGCGAGCTGCTGCGCAAGAATCCAAGCCTGGTCAGCGATCTCTGGGACTGGCGCGCGGTTGTCGCAGAGGTCTCGGAGATCGACCCGGCGGTGATCGTGGCCGATCTCGCGCGCTCGGCGCGCAACCGCGCGCCGTGAGGCGCCCGTTCAGGATGCGGACGGCGCCCATCCGGTGAGCATCGCGAGCGGGAGATCGAGCACGACCCGCCCCTCGCGCACGGGCAATGAGGCGAGGGCGGCCGCGAAAAGCGCGCGCGGGGGAATGCGCCTGTCGCGCACGGCGACGGCGTTCGTTTCGCCGGCGGCGCGGAGATCGTGCAGCAGCGACAGCGCATCGCTATAGCCGAGCGCGATCGTTTCGAGATCGGCGACGGGCGCGACGAAGCCCGCGCGCTGAAGGAGCGCGGCGCAGTCGCGAAGCGTCGGGAAGGGCGAAACGCGTGGCGCGGCGCCGCCGCGCAACCCCGCCTCCGCCTCGGTCAGCGCCGCGCGCAGGGGATCGAGCGTGCCGAGGACAGGAAGGCTCGCGAGCAGAAGCCCGTCCGGGGCGAGCGCGCGGCGAAGCTGGACGAGCGCGCCGGGCAGGTCGTTCGCCCAATGGAGCGAGAGATTGGCGACCACGAGGTCGAAGGCGGCATCTCGAAAGGGCAGAAACTCCTCGTCGACGGCGACGGCCAGACCAAGGCTGCGCGCCGCCATGCGCGGGGAAAGATCGGCCGAGACCACGGAGAGTCCCCGCGCGGCGAGCAGCGGCGCAACCGCGCCGCGCCCGCCGAGGTCGAGCGCGCGATGGAATGGCCGGGTCGTGTCGTCGAGCCGCTCGACCAGCCGCTGCGCAACCTCGCCGAGCACGGGGGCGACCCGTTCGACCAGGGCGGCCGCGCGCTCGCGATGCCGGCGCACAGCGGCGCGATCGAAGATGAGGGGCGCCCCGTTCACTGCGGGCGAATCGTCCTTTCAATGCGCCGGTCCGGCACCAGCCAGACCAGGGCGACCAGGACATAGATCGCGTCGGCGAGGCGGGTATCGAAAAAGGCGACGGCCACGCCCGAGATATAGAGAACGGGCGAGATCTTGCCCTTGAAGTCGCGGCCGATCGCGCCCGCCAGCGCCGAGTCCCGGCCTTCCTTGCGGATGAGGGTGCGCTCCATCACGAACCAGGCGAGCGCCGGCATCAAGAGGGCGATGCCATAGATTGCGGTGGGCAGCTCGGCGAAATGGTTCTCGCCCATCCAGCCGGTGGCAAAGGGGATCAGCGAAAGCCAGAAGAGGAGATGCATGTTGGCCCAGAGGACCGCGCCATCCACCTTGTGGACCAGGTGGAAGAAATGGTGGTGGTTGTTCCAGTAGATCGCGACATAGACGAAGCTCAGCACGTAGCTCAGGAAAATCGGCGTCACCGCTGCCAGCGCGGCGAGGCTGACATCGTGCGGAACCTTGAGCTCCAGCACCATGATCGTGATGATGATCGCGATCACGCCGTCGGTGAAGGCGAGCAGCCGCTCCTTTCCCAAGGTCTTTTCCCCTCTGCCAGCGGCTTTGCCCCTGCACCCCGGCAAAGGCGGAGCCTTTGCAATCCACTGCTTAACTTAAGCGGATGGGGGTCTGGGGCCTCAAGGCCCCAGCGGGGTGCAGGGGCGGAGCCCCTGGCCTGGACCCGTCAACGGCTGCCGCCTAGCCTCCTTGCGTGACGATCACCGCCGCCGCTCTCCGCGCCGCCCTTGTCGATGGGGGGGAGATTGCCGTCCTCGATGCCCGTGAGGAGGGTGAATTCGCGCGCTCCCATCTTTTCTGGGCGGTGCCCTGCCCGCTCTCGGTCGCCGATCTTCGCGCGCCCTTGCTGCTGCCGCGACGCGGGGTGCGCGTGGTCGCGGTTGATGCCGGTGGCGGCGAGGCGGAGCGGCTGGCCCGCGCGCTCGAACTGCTTGGGTGCACGGATGTCGCGGTGCTCGAAGGCGGGATCGGCGCCTGGGCGGCGGTGGGCGGCGAGCTCTTCAGCGGCGTGAACGTGCCCTCCAAGGCGTTCGGGGAGTGGGTGGAGCACCATTACGGCACCGAGAGCATCGATGCGGCGGAGCTCGCGCGAAGGCGCGAGGCCGGAACGAAGATGGTGGTGCTCGATTCCCGCACGTACGAGGAATTCCGCCGGATGAGCATTCCGGGCGGGATCAGCGTGCCGGGCGGCGAGCTCGTTTATCGCATCGGGGATCTGGCACCTGACCCGGAGATGCTGGTGGTCGTGAACTGCGCCGGGCGGACGCGGAGCATCCTGGGCGCCGAGAGCCTGCGCCGGGCGGGCATTCCGAACCGGGTGCTGGCGCTGCGCAACGGCACCATGGGCTGGGAGCTGGCGGGCTTTGCCTGCGAGCGTGGGGCGGAGCGGCGTTATCGGGCGGGGACGCCGGTTTCGGCGGGGCTCGCGCGGGCGCGGGCCGAGCGCTTTGCCGCGGCGGCCGGGGTG
The DNA here is from genome assembly GCA_030037175.1 of Acetobacteraceae bacterium. Lineage (GTDB taxonomy): Bacteria > Pseudomonadota > Alphaproteobacteria > Acetobacterales > Acetobacteraceae > JAKAWQ01. Next base: position 5,213 of record JASHRV010000173.1, on the reverse strand, counting down.
CGGACGATCGGGCGCGAGGCGCTGGGGGCGCTGGCGGCCGATCCGGAACGGAGCCTTTATCTGCTCGATGTGCGGAGTCCGGAGGAATATCGCGCCGGGCATGTCCCGGGCAGCCGATCCGCACCGGGTGGGCAGCTCGTCCAGGCGACGGACGCCTGGGTCGCGGTGCGGGGTGCGAGGATCGTCCTGATCGACGACACCGGCGTGCGGGCGCGGATGGCGGGCGGCTGGCTCGCTCAGATGGCGCCCTGGGAGGTGCATGTGCTCGAGGACGGCCTCACCGGGCCGTTGGAAGCCGGGGCGGAGGAGCGGCCCGAACCGCCGCCCGCCTCGCTCGTTCCGGTCGCGGAGCTTGTTGCCTGGCGCGGCCTGCCCGGCACCGCAATTGTCGATTGCGCCCGCAGCCTCGACTATCGGGCCGGACATGTTCCTGGCGCGCTCTGGGCGCTGCGCGGGCGGCTCGGCGCGCTCGAACCGGCGCTCGCCGCCGCAAGGCGGGTGGTGCTGACCTCGCCGGACGGGTGGCTTGCCGCGCATACGGCAGCCGAGGCAGCCGGGCTGACCGCGGCGCCCGTGCATGTGCTGTCCGGCGGCACCGAGGCCTGGCAGGCGGCGGGCGAGCCGCTCGCGGCCACGCCCGGCGAGCCGGCGGATGCTGCGTGCATCGACGTCGCCCTGCGTCCCTATGACCGGACCTCCGGCGCCGAGGAGGCGATGCGGGCCTATCTCTCCTGGGAGATCGGGCTGGCCGAGCAGGTCGGGCGCGAGGCTTCGGTCGCGTTCGGGATTCGGAGCGCCGGTGCAAGCGGCTGAGCAGGCCGCGCGGCTCGCCTGGCAGGCGGGGCGCGCGGTTTTCGACCTGCTGCTGCCGCCTTCATGCCCGACCTGCGATGCGCCGGTCGATGCGCCGGGGCTGATGTGCGCTGCCTGCTTTCAGGGCGTGACGCTGCTCGCCGAGCCGCTCTGCCGGCGTTGCGGCGCGCCGTTCCCGCACCGGGGCGCGGGCGGGCCGGAGCGGCTTTGCCCGGGCTGCGTGCAGGCGCCGCCTTCGTTCGGCAGCGCGCGGGCGGCGCTGCTCTATGATGCGGGGGCACAGCGGCTCGTCCTGCCGCTCAAATATGCCGACCGCACCGACCTTGCCGCCGTGCTCGCGCTGCACATGGCGCGGGCGGGGATGGAGCTTTTGCGGAGCGCCGAGCTCCTGGTGCCGGTGCCGCTGCACAAGCGGCGGCTCTTTGCCCGGCGCTACAATCAGGCCGCGCTGCTGGCCTGGGCGGTGGGGCACCGTGCCCATGTCCCGGTGTTGCCGGATGCGCTGGTCAGGCTGCGCGCGACCGCGCCGCTCGGAGAGATGTCGGCGGCGCGGCGGGCGGTGGAGGTTGCGGATGCCTTTGCCGTCCGGCCGGCGCGGGCCGGGCAGATCGCCGGGCGGCGGGTGCTGCTGATCGACGACGTGATGACCTCGGGGGCGACGGCGGACGCCTGCGCGCGGGCGCTGTTCGCGGGCGGGGCGGCCGCGGTCGATGTGCTGGCAGCAGCGCGGGTGCCGGACCCGCGGCTGCAATAGGGCGGCCACGGCAAGGCATGGTTCTTGCGAAACTTGCAAAAGCGGACTGGGTGGTTTTCGTCCCGCTGTCTCGAAGGCCGGGCAAGGGTCCCCATTTGGTGAGGCCGCGAGAAGGACGCATGAATGCCTGAAATCGAGATCTACACCCAGCCCTGGTGCCCATACTGCGCGCGCGCGCTGCGGATCCTGAAGGGCAAGGGGGCCGCGTTCCGCGAGATCAATGCCCCGCACGGAACGCCCGAGCGGGCGGAGGCGATCCGCCGTTCAGGCGGGCGGACGACGGTGCCGCAGATATTCATCGAGGGCGAGGCGATCGGCGGGTGCGACGATCTGGTGCGGCTCGACCGTGAAGGCGAGCTCGATCGGCTGTTGCGGTTCCGCGCGCAGGATGTGATGTAAGGCGATGATTCACTATCAGGTTCGCTGCAGCGAGGGCCACGAGTTCGACGGCTGGTTCAAGGATAGCCAGGCCTTCGACCGTCAGGCCAAGCGCGGCCTGGTCGAATGCCCGGTCTGCGGGGGCGTCGAGGTGAGGCGGGCGCTGATGGCCCCTGCCCTGCCCCGCGGCCATGCCGCGCCGCCGGTGCCGGTGCCGGTGCCGGTGGCCCCGGAGGGACAGCGAGAGGGGCAGAAGATCGAGCAGAAGCCCAAGGAGACGCCAATGGCGGTGGCCGGCAAGGCGATGCCGGACCAGATGCGGGCGCTCCTGCAGAGGATGCGCGCCGAGATCGAGAAGAACTGCGACTATGTCGGCCCCGCCTTCGCCGAAGAGGCGCGGCGCATCCATCGCGGCGAGAGCGAGCGCCGGGGCATCTATGGCGAGGCGAGCCCCGAGCAGGCCGACGCCCTCTCGGACGAGGGCATTCAGGTCGCGCGCATTCCCTGGGTCGAGCGCGCCGACGGGTAGTATTCGTCAGAGTCACAAAGAGTGTTCTCTTTTGAAAAAGAGAACCAGAAAACTTTTATCCGTTCATTGATCCCTTCGTTCGGAGTCCCCGGTCGTCGCCGGGTCCGGAAAACTGGAAAAAGTCTTTTTGCTTCTTTTTCTTCAGAAAAAGAAAGCCTGTCCTTTTCAATTTCAATACTTCATCAGGACGCGTAACATCTTCTAGTCGCAGCGGACGGTCATGCCGCCATCGACGACGATCTCGGTGCCGGTGATGAAGCGCGCCTCGTCGGAAGCGAGAAAGAGCGCCGCATAGGCGGTGTCGCGCCCGTCCCCCATGAAGCCGAGCGGGATGCGCGCGACGCGCTGGGCGAGCAGCGCCTCGACATCGCCGCCAGCGCGCTGGCCGGCGAGCCGCGCCTCGACCATCGGCGTGTGCATCTGGCCCGGGATGACGGTGTTGACGCGGATATGATGGGGCGCGAACTCGACGGCGGTGACGCGCGAGAACTGGATGACGCCTGCCTTGGACGCGGCGTAGCCGACCTGGGCAGAGCCGGTCCAGCGGATGCCGGAGGAGGAGGCGGTGTTGACGATCGCCCCGCCGCCTTGCGCCACCATCACCGGCAGCACGTGCTTGCAGGTGAGGAAGACGGATTTCAGGTTGGTGTCGATCTGGCGGTCCCAGGCCTCCTCGGAGAGATCGACCGGGCCGCCGCGGGCCGAGCCGCCGACATTGTTGACCAGGATGTCGAGGCGTCCATAGGCGGCGCGGCAGGATTCCACCATGAAGGCAACGGCTTCGGGGTCGAGCACGTCGCAGCTGTGGGCGGTGATGGTGCCCGAGAACTCGGCCGCGCGGGCGAGGGTTTCCTCCATCGCCGCGGGATCGCGGTCCACGGCGAAGACGCGCGCACCCTCCTTTGCGAAGAGAACGGCGGCGGCGCGGCCATTCCCCCAGCCGGGGCCGACGCAGCCGGCACCGGTGATGATCGCGACTTTCCCCTCGAGCCTTCCGGCCATTTTCTTCCCTCTCGTCCCGACTTCAGTCGTCAGTTGGCGGCAAGGCGCTCCGCAAGACGCATGAAGACCGGCACGGCGGCCGCGAGATCCGCGAGGCGGATCGATTCGCCCGGGCGGTGCGCGGCGGCGATGTCGCCGGGGCCGAGGACGACGCAGGGGGCGACGCCCTGAAGCTCGGAGGCGTCGGTGCCGTAGGGCGCGGTCGTCGGCGTTTCGCCGGTGATCTCGGTGGCAAGGCGGATGAGCGGGTGATCGGGGGCGAGCTCGGGCGGATCCCCTTCGCGGACGATGGTGAGGCCAAGCCCGGCGCGGGCGGCTGCCTCGCGCACCTCGGCGACAATGGGCTCGGGATCGATGCCGGCGCTGTAGCGGTATTTGATGCGGGCGGTCGCCTTGGGCACGGTGACGTTGATCGCGGTGCCGTGGTTGTCGAGGATCAGGTTGAAGTCGCTGAAAGGGGGATCGTAGGCGGCGTCCTGCAAGGAAGGGTCGCGGCGGAGGCGGAGGAAGATCTCGTGCATCTGCACGAGGAAGGGAAGCATCTCCCAGTTGGCGTTGCGGCCGCGGCCGGTGCTCGAGTGCGCGGCCTGGCCGGTTGCGACGGAGGTGAACTCGATATGGCTGCGATGGCCGCGGACCGGGATGAGGCGCGTCGGTTCCGCGACGACGATCGCGGCGGGCCCGACCTCGCGCACCAGCGCCGAGCGGGCGGCGATGACGCGGGCACCTTCCTTGGTGGTTTCCTCATCGGCGCTGATGAGGAGGCTCACGGGGATCGTTTCGGGAAGCTCGGTGGCGGCGACGATGATCGTCGCGAGCGCGCCTTTGAGATCGGTGGCGCCGAGGCCGTGCAGCACACCGTCCGCGTCGATGCGGGCGCTGAAGGGGTTTTCCTGCCAGCCGGTGTCGGGGACGGTGTCCATGTGCGCGGAGAGGGCAATGCCGCCGAGGCCCCCGCGATGCGCGACGAGCGAGCGTTTCGCGACACCCTCCGCATCCTGGTAGTCGAGCCGCTCGACCGTGAAGCCGGGAAGGGCCTGCTCGACCCGCTCGGCGATGGGAAGATTGCTCACGAAGCTCCGGCTGTCGGTTGCCACCAGATCGGAGAGAAGCTCGGTGATCCGGCGGGTGGGGTCAGGCATCGGGGGCTCCGCGACGAGGGGAAAGAGCCATGCTATCCGGGCCTCGGCGCGGGCGACAGGGCCCCGGAAGGAGACGCGGAAGGAGAGACGCGGGCGGCGATGACGATTGCTTATGTCGATCCGGAGAACGGGGAAGAATTTCCGCTGGACGAGCCGCGCTGGTCGGGGCCGGGGCGGCGGCCGCTGCTGCTGACCGAGCGGGTGGGGATCGGGCGGGCGGAGATCGAGAGCGCCGAGCGGAGCCTCTGGCGCTATCGCGCGGCGCTGGCGCTGCCGGACGCAGCGCCGATCAGCATGGGCGAAGGGATGACGCCGCTGATCGCGCGGCGGCTCGGCGGGGCCGAGGCGCTGGTGAAGTGCGAGTGGGTGATGCCCACGGGCAGCTTCAAGGATCGCGGCGCGAGCGTGATGCTGTCGCTTTTGCGCGCGCAGGGGATCGGGGCGGTGCTCGAGGACAGCTCGGGCAATGGCGGGGCGGCGATCGCGGCCTACGCGGCGGCTGGAGGCATGGCGGCGACGATCCTGGCGCCGGCGGCGACGAGCCCGGCAAAGCTTCTCGCGATGCGCGCGCACGGGGCGAAGGTGGAGCTGGTCC